>JAEKKP010000040.1 GCA_019510315.1 Propionibacteriales bacterium | reverse complement strand
CGTCACGGTCTGGTGGAAGAGACGCTCAGTCCGGCCCATCCTCGCGACCGACTTCTCCAGCTCCTCGCGCGCGAACGTGACGTGCCGGGCCTCCTCCACGACGTGGATCCGCGACACCATCCGGATCAGCGGCTGGATCCGCTCGTCGAGCATCTGCTCGCGCTGCCACCGGTCCACCGGCTCCTCACCGATGAGGATCGACGCATACGCGCCGGCGCCGCGAGCGATCAGCGGGAACACCTTCGCGAGTCGGCGGATCTGTGGCCGTGGCCCGTACGCCGGTACGCCGTGACGGGCGATCGCGCGCCCGAACATGGTCGAGTGCCGACACTCGTCGGCGATCTCGGTGAGCAGGAAGAGCACCTGCATCAGGACGATCTCGAACCACAGCCCCACGCTGGCGATCGATGCCACCTCGTGCTTGCTGAGCTCCTTGCGCTGATCGTCGGTCAGCCGGTCCCACAGCTTCGTGCCGTACAGCGACATCCGCTCCGGCTGCATCGCCCAGAGCCCGTCGACCTCGGGCGCATCCCAGTCGAGATCGACGTCGGGGTCGTAGGACTGACGTGCGGCAGACTTGAGCAGCCGCGAGACCGAGCCGTCACCGGCGCGGCTCGCAGAGCGATCGGGCATCGTGGCGGTCATCGTCGGCACCTCCGGCGCTTCGTGTTACCCCTAGTAACAGTTATTCCGCTACTGTTGCTCACATGACACCGCGAGTCAAGACTCCACCCGGCGGCGGCTCTGACGGCCGCAGCACCCGGTGGAGCGAGCACCGGGAGTCCCGGCGTACCGACCTGGTCACCGCCGCCGTGGCTGCCATCGACGAGCACGGGCCCGCCGCGTCGATCGCCGAGATCGCCGCCTCGGCCGGCGTGAGCAAGCCGGTGCTCTACCGCTACTTCTCCGACAAGGCCGACCTCTACCGCGCCGTCGGCCACTGGGGCGCCGACCAGGTGACGCAGGCCGTGCTGCCGGCTCTCGTCGAGAGCGGGCCGATGCGCGACCGCGTGTACCGCGCCTGCGACGCCTACCTGACCGTGATCTCCGAGCACCCCCAGGTCTTCCTGCTGCTGATCGAGCACCGGAGCGCCGACGATCCGCTCGCCGACGGCAAGGAGCAGATCGCGACCAGCCTGGCCAAGCTGATCGGCGACACGCTGCGCCACCTCGGCGTCGACGCGGCCGGCGCGGAGCCGTGGGCCCATGGCGTCGTGGGCATGGGCCTCGCGGTCGGAGAGTGGTGGCTGCGGCGCGACATCATGAGCCGCGAGGCGGCCTCGCAGTACCTCGCCGCCTTCCTGTGGAACGCGTTCAGCGGCTTCGTCGCCGACCACGGCGTCGGGCTCGACGGAGCCGGCCAGCTGCGCCTGGTCGAGGTCGAGACCCCCGCCAAGCGCCCCAGCCGCCGGAAGGACGCCCGATGAGCCAGAGTGCAGACGAGTACGACGTCCTCGAGACCGCGCCGGGCGAGGAGTACGCCGGCTGGGCCGTCGTCTCGACCGATGGGGACGACCCGGGTGCTGATTCCGTTGTCGTCGAGGTGTCCCTCCGCGGGCACTTCGAGCCGCTCGACGGACGGTTCCACTGGTACGGCCGGATCGTCGCGAACGAGCAGCTCGCCGAGCGCGTGCGCTCCGGCGAGACGGTCGTGCTCACCACGAAGCGCGGCAGCGCCGCCGGACGGGTCTCCGACGTCGACCCCTGGGGTCGCTTCCGCATTGCCGGCCAGGGCCGCCCGCCCTTCTAGCTACCGACCCGCCTCGGCGTGCCGTCCCCATCCGGGGAACGGCACGCCCTAGCGTCTGCACCATGCCGTGCGACTACTGCGGACAGCCCTTCGACCCGATCTCCACGCGCTGGCTGTGCCCGCACTGCCACATGAAGGCGAACTGCTGCGACGGCGCCCCGCTCGCCGAGCGCGTCTGCGAGCGCCCGAGGGCTGATCCGCTGCCGTCCTGACAGCCCGAGGTTTTCTCCTCCGGTCCGCGGGTAACGCCAGAGACTCTGGGGATCCGCTCCGGGGAGGGAGAAAACGCGATGTCATACAAGGGAACGGAGAGACGGCTCGGCCTCATGGGCCTCGTCGCCGTCGTCGTCACATTGAGCATGACGTTGTTCGGGGCCGCGGTGAACACCGCCTCGGCCACGGTCAACGACCACAGGCTGCACGACTCGGCCCACAACGTCACGGTCCTGTCCTACGTCTACGGCCACACCGCATCGGGCAAGAAGGTGCGCGGGGTGTTCGTACCGCGCTCGTTCCAGACCTCGGGCGACACCCTGTACGCGAAGGGCAAGCTCGTCGGCAAGATCGTGCGACCCGGCAAGGACCTCCACTTCACCAAGCGGCACGTCCTGATCCCGGTGTACTCGATCAACAACATCTCGGCCTCCGGTGCGACGCGGGCCCTGCCAGTGGCGGGCACCTGCGACATCCTGCACCTGGTGCTCGGCCCCCTGGACCTGAACCTCCTCGGGTTGAAGGTTCACCTGGACCGGGTCGTGCTCGACGTCACGGCTCAGCCGGGCTCCGGGCAGCTTCTCGGCAACCTGCTGTGCGCGGTGGCCGGTCTGCTCGACCCGGGCGGCACGCTGTCCGGTCTGCTGGGACAGCTCAGCACGCTGCTGAACCAGATCCTGGCAGTTCTGGGTCAGCTGCGCGTCTAGCTCCACCGCCGTCGCCTGCTGGGGGCTCGGACACCCGTCCGGCTGCACCCCAGCAGGCGACGGCACACCCTGCGAGCGCGGCTCAGAGGTTCCCGCGGCGCTCCTGTTCGCGCTCGATCGCCTCGAAGAGCGCCTTGAAGTTGCCCTTGCCGAACCCGAGCGATCCGTGCCGCTCGATCAGCTCGAAGAACACCGTCGGCCGGTCGCCCAGCGGCTTCGTGAAGATCTGCAGCAGGTAGCCGTCCTCGTCGCGGTCGACCAGGATGCCGCGCCTCTGCAGCTCCTCGATCGGCACTCGCACCTCGCCGATGCGCGCCCTCAGCGTTGGGTCCTCGTAGTAGGAGTCCGGGGTGTCGAGGAACTCGACTCCGTTGTCCCGCAGCGCGTCGACGCTGGCGAGGATGTCGTTGGTCGCCACAGCGAGGTGCTGGGCCCCGGCACCGCGGTAGAACTCGAGGTACTCGTCGATCTGTGACTTCTTCTTCGCGATCGCCGGCTCGTTGAGCGGGAACTTCACGCGGTGGTTGCCGTTGGCGACGACCTTGCTCATCAGCGCCGAGTAGTCGGTGGCGATGTCGTCACCGATGAACTCCGCCATGTTCGTGAAGCCCATGACCTTGTTGTAGAACTCGACCCACTCGTCCATCTTGCCAAGCTCGACGTTGCCGACGATGTGGTCGAGCGCCTGGAACAGCCGCTTCGGCTGCCCCGGCTTCCGGGTGATCGCCGACGAACGTGCGACGTAGCCCGGCAGGTAAGGCCCCGAGTACGTCGCCCCGCCGATCTCGCGCTGCACCAAGGTGTGACGGGTCTCGCCGTAGGTCGCGATCGCGGCCACCCGGACCGTGCCGTGCTCGTCGGTGAGGTCGTGCGGCTCGTCGAGCACCGTCGCACCGACCTCGCGAGCCCGGGCGATGCACTTGTCGACGTCGGGCACCTCGAGGGCGATGTCGACGACGCCGTCGCCGTGCCGGCGATGGTGGTCGGCCAGCGGGCTCTCCGGGTCGACGGCGCCCTTCACCACGAACTTGATCGAGCCGGACTTCAGCACGAACGCCTTGTGGTCGCGGTTGCCGTGCTCGGGGCCGGAGTAGGCGACCAGCTCCATGCCCCACGCCGACTGGTAGTAGTGCGCCGTCTGCGTGGCGTTGCCGACCACGAAGACGATCGCGTCCCAGCCGGTCACCGGGAAGACATCGTTGTGCTCGTCGTACTCCACGAGCCCGACCAGCTGCTGGAGCTGCTCGAGGGTCAGGTCGGCCTTCAGCTCATCGGCGGTCAGAGAGCGCGTCGTCGTCATGCGGGCCAGCCTGTCCTGCACTGACACTCTGTGCAACACTTCGGCGACACAGTGAGCAATATGCACAGGTGAAGGCGGCTCCATGGACGATCTGGACGTCACACTGATCGAGCTCTTCACCGCCGAGCCCCGGATCGGCGCGCTCGAGGCGTCCCGCCGGCTCGGCGTGGCCCGCGGCACCGTCACCGCGCGTTTGGACCGGCTCGAGCGCAGCGGAGTGATCTCCGGCTGGGGACCGGCCCTTGATCCGGCCGCCCTCGGCCACCCGGTGACGGCGTTCCTGACCCTGGAGATCCGCCAGGGCGCCGGCCACGACACCGTCGCCGCGACCCTGGCCACCATCCCCGAGGTGCTCGAGGCGCACACGATCACCGGCGCCGGCGACATGTGGGTGCGGGTGGTCGCCCGCTCCAACGCCGACCTGCAACGCGTCATCGACACCGTGCTGCACGACCCCAACATCACCCGCTCGACGACGGTGATCGCGCTCGCGACGCAGATCCCCTACCGGGTGCTCCCTCTGGTCTCGACCACACCCGGTGGTTGAGCGACCTGCGGAAGCAGACTGGCGACCATCTCCGCGACCGGCATCGTGACGTCGACGGACTCGGGGTCGCCGGCCGCCAGGACGCCCGCTGACACCTGCTCCCACACCGACGCCATCGCCTCGAAGAGATCGGGCGAGAGCCCTGCCGCGCGTTGGGTGGCGGCGATCTCGCGCATCTCCCCGACATAGCGGTGCGCCTTCGTCGCGGCCCGGGCCACGTCCTCGGGAAGTGCCGGCACGTTGCGGCCGACGTCGGCGAGGAACTCGTCGAGGACACCGTTGTGGGCAGCGGTGATCATCGCCTGCGTCCACAGCGCGGCGGTGCCCTTGTAGACGCTGGCGGTGCACATCTTCAGGGCGCTCGCGGTGCCGACCTCAGGGCCGACGACCCTGGTCACGACACCGGTCCACGGAAGGCTGGTGACCTCGTCTGCGCGAGCACCCGAGAAGTACAGGTGGGTGCCGTCGACCACGCTCGGCGGACCGCCCGAGATCGAGCCGTCGACCAGGTCCAGCGAGCCGAGCGCCGACTGCACCGAGGTCAGCGTGCTGGGTGCGACGGCGTTCATGTCGACGACCAGCGGTGCGGTCGCGGTACGCCGTGCTGCTGCTCCGACGGCCTCGGCTGCCGCCACTGCCGCGGCCGGCGGTGTCACGACCAGCAGGATGTCCGAGCTCGCGACCACGGCGTCGAGATCGGGCAGGAGCTCGAGGTCGGCGGCCAGGCGCGCGGTCCGCTCCGTGCGCCCCGCCACCGTCGCCACGACGCGGGCGCCACCCCGCGCCAGCGAGAAGCCCAAACCTGATCCCATGTGACCCGGACTCACGATGCCGATCGTCATGCGCACAGGCTACGAAGTCTTCCGCGCGGCCCAGTCGCGCACGGTGTCGATCCGGGCCTGCAGCTGCTCGGCGGTCGCGATCGCCGCCGCCGGCCCGCCGCACTCCTTGCGGAGGGCGGCGTGCGTGATCCCGTGCGCCTGGCCGGTGCGGTGGTGCCACGCAGCGACCAGCCCGTTGAGCTCGCGCCGGAGCAGGGCGAGCCGCTCATGGGTGGCCACGTCGCGCTCGACCTCGGCCTCCTCGGCCTGCAGGTCACGGCGCTGTCGCTGACGGTGCTGCAGGAGGCTGCGGACCTGGTCGGGCTCGAGCAGCCCGGGGATGCCGAGGAAGTCCATCTCCTCGTCCGACCCGACGTGCACCTCGCCGGCGTGGCCGAACTCGGCACCGTCGTAGAGCACGTGCGCGAACGTCGCCTGCGAGCCGAGAGCCTCGAACGCCAGGTGGGTCTCCTCGTCGGACGCCGCCTCCCCGGCCTGTGCCTGCGCGAGCAGCGCGTCCTCGGCGGCGAAGATGTCCCCCTCGTCGCTGATCCGGCGGCCCAGCACGTGGTCGCGCTCGAGCTCGAGCTCGGAGGCGAACCCCAGCAGCGCCGGGTGGGAGGGCAGGAAGATCGACGCCGTCTCGCCGCGGCTGCGGGCTCGCACGAAGCGACCCACTGCCTGGGCGAAGAACAGCGGAGTCGAGGTCGTCGTGGCGTAGACGCCGACCGCGAGCCGCGGCACGTCGACGCCCTCGGACACCATCCGGACGGCGACCATCCAGCGGTTGTCGCCCTCGGCGAACTTCGCGATCCTCTTCGACGCCGCCTTCTCGTCGGAGAGCACCAGGGTCGGCTTCTCCCCGGCGATCTGGGCGAGCAGGCCGGCGTACGCCCGGGCGGAGTCCTGGTCGCTGGCGATCACCAGGCCACCTGCGTCGGGGACGTTCTTGCGCACCTCGGAGAGCCGCCGGTCCGCGGCCTCCATCACCGCACCGATCCAGGAGCCGCTCGGGTCGAGCGCCGTCCGCAGCGCCTGCGAGGCCAGGTCCTTGGTCAGCGGCTCGCCGAGGCGGGCCGACACCTCGTCGCCGGCTCGCGTGCGCCACTGGAGGTCGCCGCCGTACGCCCAGAAGAGCACCGGACGGACGACGTGGTCGCCCAGCGCGCGGCCGTAGCCGTAGACGTAGTCGGGGACGCACCGCAGCACACCCGGTCCGGCGTCCGGGTCCGGCGCGTAGGTCACGAACGGGATCGGGTTGACGTCCGAGCGGAACGGCGTACCGGTGAGTGCGAGCCGGCGTCGCGCGGGGTCGAACGCCTCCCGGACGGCCTCACCCCACGACAGCGCGTCGCCGCCGTGGTGGATCTCGTCGAGGATCACGAGCGTGTTGAAGCGCTCGGTGCGAACACGGTGCGCGAGCGGGTTGCTCGCCACCCCGGCATAGGTCAGCGCGATCCCGACGAAGTCCTTGCTGGTCCGCCCCTTCCCACCCGAGTACGCCGGGTCGAGGGGGATGCCGATCCGCGCAGCCGCGTCCGCCCACTGGGTCTTGAGGTGCTCGGTCGGAGCGACCACCGTGATCCGGTCGACGACACGGCGGGCGAGCAGCTCGGCGGCGATCGTGAGCGCGAACGTCGTCTTGCCGGCGCCCGGGGTCGCGACCGCGAGGAAGTCCCGCGGACTGGTGTCGAAGTACCGCCCGATCGCCTCCGACTGCCAGGCACGAAGGCTCGGAGCCGTCCCCCAGGCCGCGCGTGCGGGATAGGCCGGAGGGAGCTCGATCTGGGGCGGTTCGTGACCGCCCGCGGTCAATGCCTGGCCCGGTAGTGCATGAAGAGGGCGATCATCCGCTCGCGCTGGCCGGGGGTGAAGTGGTTCATGCAGAAGTCGTAGGAGTAGTCCATGAAGTTGTGGATCGGGTCAGGACGGTCGCCGACGATCCCGGTCACCGGGTCGAGCTCGTCGACGGCACACGTGTTGCGCTCGTCGCACCGGAAGCTGGGCTCCGCCTCCGCCGCGGTGTCGGCGACGCCGTCGCCACCGGACCCGGTGGCGCAGCCGCCCTCGAAGGTGTGCAGCAGCCCCATCCAGTGCCCGGTCTCGTGGATCACCGTGTCACCGAGGTTGTAGCCGTTTGCACGTCCACCGGGGAGGCTGATCTCGCTGATCGTCACGCCATCCAGGGGCTTGTGGGCCCTGCGCTGCCACGGGAACAGCGAGAACCCGAGCAGCAGCTGGCCGCGGGACTTGGGCCGGTTGACGTAGATGTTCAGGGTGCGCGCGTTGCCGCGGTGCAGCCGCTTCTTCATCTGCCGGTCGGACCGGCTGAACGGAGCCGCGTGGAACCACTTCTCGTTGCGGCTGGTGGTGATCCTGCGCAGCTTGAAGTTCACGCCGGTCGGAGTCATGGCCGGGTCCTGTGCGCCCGCGAACCCCGCCTTGAGGGTGGCGAACATCTGGCGCGCCTTGTGCTTGTTGATCCGGTGCTCGCCACGGTGACGACCGTGGATGAGGTGGATGATCACCGGGACGCGGACCTGCCCGGGAAGCGTCGCGCGGGCCGATGCGGTGCTCGTCGCCGCGCGGGCGACACCAGCGACGTGGGCGCGCATCGCCCGGCTGACCTCGTCGGTGTCGGGAGCCTGTCTCCACTGAGTGGCACGTGCGGCAGTGGTGATGCAGCCGGAGGCGGCCGCGTTGGTGGTCGCGTGGGCGGGCGTCGCCGCCAGGACGCCGGACCCGGCGAGCGCGACCACCGTCAGCGCAGCCGACAGCCGTCGGAGGGTGTCGACCGGCAGCCGCCGGGACACCGGGAGGTCATGCTTCACTCGTCGTCGCCTTCGCGCATGCTCTCCCAGATCTCCTTGCACTCGGGGCAGACGGGATACCGCTCCGGATCCCTGCTGGGGACCCACACCTTGCCACACAGCGCGACGACAGGAGTGCCGTTGACCATGGCCTCCATGAGCTTGTCCTTGGGGACGAAGTGCGACAGTCGCTCGTGGTCGCCGTCGTCGGTGGTGCGCAGGTCGCGCTCGACGCGCGTGTCCTCGAGGACGCCCGTCCCGAAACCCGCTGTCCGCTCGGCAAACATCCCGGCATCCTAACGTGTCGCCGGATCAGTTCAGACCCGGTTCGGCGGGCATCGTGGCCAGCATCGCCAGCTCCCCGCCCTGCCGTCGCAGCACCGTGGCCCAGAGCCGCTCCGGGTCGTCGAGGAACGGGTCCTGCGGCTCCGCCGGTACGACGTACCAGGCGCCTTCTGCGATCTCCGCCTCCAGCTGGCCGGCCCCCCAGCCCGCGTAACCGGCGAAGATCCGGACCTCGGAGACGGCGGTCGCCATGATCTCCACCGGGGCGTCGAGGTCGACGAGTCCGGTGGACCCGTAGACCCGCCGCCAGCCGATCGGCTCGTCGTCGACCGCACCCACTGTCGCGACCGCCAGTGCGGCGTCGGTCTCGACCGGGCCGCCCTGGAAGAGAACGCCAGGGCGGGCCACCAGGTCGGCCCACGGCTCGAGCACGTCGGCGACGTCGAGCTCCGTCGGCCTGTTCAGCACCACGCCGAGCGCACCGGACTCGCCGGCGTCCAGCAGCAGCACGATCGTGCGGGCGAAGTTCGGGTCACCCATGGTCGGCGCCGCGATCAGCAAGCTCCCCGTCGCCGGATCCATGCCCCCATGGTGGCACGCGCACCTTGCCCGGACATGACGATCCCCGGGCCGAAGGTGGGAGGGGGCCCGGGGATCATCTGTGGGAGGGGGATCAGGCGGCGAGAACCGCCTTGATCCGATCGACGAGCGAGGGAGTCACGTCGTCGATGTCAGTGGTGGAGTGCGACAGCAGGTCCTCGGCGGCCTCGCGAGCACGCTGCTCGGCGCCGGCCGTGCGCGCCCGCAGCTCGACCTGGCGACCCGCTCGGGCCGCCGCGGGGCTCTCGTCGTTGGCCAGACCCGCGGCTGCTGCGAGCCGGGTCCACTCCTTCTCCTTCGCCCGGTTGAGCGCCGCAGCCATCTCGGGATCGCTGGGCGACTCGACGTACCGGTCGAGGATCGCGCGGAGGCCGGGGAACTGGTCGCTGGTCAGCCGCCAGGCGGAGGCCACGGCGGCCTCGAGGTCCATCGGCTGGGCCACGAGGGCACGCTCGATGTTGCCGGACAGGCGGGTGTTCCACTTCAGCCAGAGGGCGGCGAGCAGGTCCAGCTCGCCGTGAAAGGTCTCGGAGACCCCCGGAAGGTCCAGGGGCAGTACGCCGTCGCGTCGGGCGTCGGCGGTCTCGACAACGTGCTGGAGGATCGCTCCACGGTGATGGAAGGTGCTCCAGGTCATGGGGTCACTTCCTTTCTTGTTCACATACCGTGAGTACGTACCTAGGGTATGGATCCATACTCGCGGTATGCAAACGAATAGCCCGTGACGCTGCGCACACACATACCGTCGGTCGGTCCTAGACTTCTGGAATGTCAACGCGCTCACCCGCTGAGAAGATCCGCTCGACGATCCCGAAGGTCGCCGGCGTGTCCCGACGCCAGCAGTACTCCGCGTCGACCAAGCGGGCGCTCGTCGACGTCGCGCTGCGGCTGTTCACCGAGCAGGGCTACGCCGCGACCAGCCTCGACCAGGTCGTCGCCGGCGCCCGGGTGACCAAGGGTGCGCTCTACCACCACTTCAGCGGCAAGCAGGCGGTCTTCGAGGCGGCCTTCGAGAAGATCGAGACCGACGCCTCGGCCCGCATCCGGAAGGCGCTCAAGGGCTCGAAGGACCCGTGGGAGAAGGCACTGATCGGCCTGCGCGCCTTCCTCGAGATCGTCCAGGACCCGGCGTACCAGCGCGTGGTGATCCAGGAGGGTCCGGCGATCCTCGGCTACGAGCGCTTCCGCGAGCAGGAGGAGCGCTCCAGCTACGGCCTGGTCCAGGACATGGTCCGCGACGTGCTCGCCGACTCCACCTACGACCTGAGCGACGAGATGCTGGAGACGTTCAGCCGGATCTTCTTCGGCGCGATGTCGGCCGCCGGCGAGAGCGTCAGCTCCTCGGCGAACCCCAAGGCGGCGGTCGCCCAGGTGGAGACCGCGATCGCGTTCATCCTGACCGGCCTACGCACCCTCGCCGACAACGGCGTGGAGCTGCCCGACCCCGAGGACCTGCTCACCGAGCGGATCCGCGACAACGCCGAGGCCGACTGACCGACCTGCGGTCGAGACCGTCACTGGGTGACGCGGATCGACCCGCCCGCCTTGTTGTTCGGGAGCAGCTCGATCCAGACGTGGCCGGCCGGCACCTTCATCGGGCCGGCCGCCGTTGTCAGCTCCAGCGGGCTGTCGCGCTGCGCCTTCGACCAGGTGCCGCGCGTGAGCTGCCCGTTGTGGAAGAGCATCAGCTGACCCTTGCCGAAGAACAGTGTCTCCGGCACCGGGTTTCCGGCCGGGTCGCGGTAGCCGGCGTCGCCCTCACGAACCCGCAGCACCAGCACCGAGTCGGGCTTGAACTGGTCGCCCTGGCCCGCGTGGCTGTTGGTGTTGACGTACTTCTTCGCCTGGGGATCGAAGCGGAAGGAGGTCGTCGTCGATCCGCTGAACCGGACGCTCATCGCGCTGGCCGGCTGGCCCCCGGCGAAGTCGGTCTCCTGGCCCCACGGCAGGTAGTTCGCGGGGACGACCGGCTTGCCCTTCAGGCTCTTGGCGAGCTTCGGCAGGTCGACGAACACGCTGTGCAGCGAGTCGTGCTGGGGGTCGTTGACGTCGCGGACGACGCCGGGCGCGCCCATCGTGTAGTAGTGCACCTTGGCGGCGTTGAGCCGGGCCACGGTCGGCGGCGCCATCCCGCTCGCGACGAGAGCCGCGTGCGTCGGCGAGACCACGCCGATGTCGGAGGCCCGGGCCGAGCGCACGGGTCCGGCCTTGGTCGGGAGCTCGGAGTAGAACATCGCGGCGAGCCGGGTGATGCCGCCCTCGACGAGCTCCTCGACCACCATGTCGGCCTTGCCGAGGCCGATCTGCGGGTCGCTGGCCGCGGAGTTGTCGATCTTGACGACCATCACCGGGTGGTCGGGCGCCTGCTCGGGCGCCGGGAGCCCGGTCAGCGGCCACACCGCCGCGAGCTGGGTGCCGCCCTCGGTCGGCTGCGACGTCGGGCGGTCGTCAGCCTTCTTGGGCTCGTCCTTGCCGCCGCAGCCGGCGAGCACGAGGCTCGCGACCACGGCGAGCGCAACCACGGCCGCAAAACGCAGCTGGGGGCGGGCGGACGGGACGGAGGGGCGTGCATTCATGCGGCACAGCATGCCTGAGGAACCCTGGCGATCCTGACAGGACCCCCCGTTGCGGCTCAGATCTTGGTGGTGGCTCAGATCTTGCCGCCGCCGTCGACGTACAGCGTCTGGCCGGTGATGTACGACGCCTCGTCGCTGCACAGGAACGCCGCGGCAGCCGCGATGTCCTCCGGGTAGCCGACCCGCTTGACCGGGTTGGCGTCGGCGTTGAGCTTGCGGAACTCCTCGACGTCCATCTTCAGCCGGCGGGCGGTCTCGTCGGTCATCTCGGTCGCGATGAAGCCGGGCGCGATGGCGTTGACGTTGACCCCGAACGGGCCGAGCTCGAGGGCCAGCGTGCGGGTGAAGCCCTGGACGCCGGCCTTCGCGGCGGAGTAGTTCGCCTGACCGCGGTTGCCGAGTGCGGAGATGCTGGAGAGGTTGAGGATCTTGCCGTACTTCTGCTCGACGAACGTCTTCTGCGCTGCCTTGCACATCAGGAAGGCGCCCTTGAGGTGCACGTTCATGACCGAGTCCCAGTCGTCCTCGCTCAGCTTGAACAGCAGGTTGTCGCGCGTGATGCCCGCATTGTTCACGAGGATGTGCAGCCCACCGAGCTCCTCGACGACGCGGCCGACCGCGGCCTCGACGGACGCCGAGTCGGCGACGTTGCAGCCGACACCGAGTGCCTTGCCGGCGCCGAGCCCCGCTGCGGTCTCCTGCGCACGCTCCTCGTTGATGTCGAGTACGGCGACAGCAGCGCCCTCGTCGGCGAACCTCTTCGCCGTGCCGGCGCCGATGCCCTGCGCGGCGCCGGTGATGATCGCGACCCGTCCGTCGAAACGACCCATGACTGCTCCTGTTCGCCCAAAGTTTGACCAGCTGTCGAGCTCGGACAGCACCGGCCACTCTAGGGCGCCTCGGCTGTGACCTCCGAGCCGGTCCGTCTAGGCTGCAGGACGTGGGTAGAGCCAACTTCAAGTTCGCGGGGCTGTGTGCACTCGCACTGGCGTTGGCGATGGTCGTGGTCGCGTGGACGCAGGACCTTCCGATCCGTGACCCCGACGGCGTGGTGGTCCCGACCTACGTCCGTCTGCCCATCATCTTGCTGATCGCCTGGCTGCTCGACGTCCTGCCGCGCGCCGTCGTGCGAGCCGGCCGGCACGTCGCGACCGTCCCCCAGCAGTTCCGCGCGGTCGCGCGCGAGCGCTGGACCCGGTCGCACGTCGTCTTCTCCGTCTCCGGCCTCGCCGCCTGGTATGTCTGCTACGCCGCCTTCCGCAACCTGAAGAGCTACGTGCCCTTCGTGCACGAGGGCGTCGTCGACTCCACCTTCAAGCGCATGGACCGGGCGCTGTGGCTGGGGCACGACCCGGCGAACGTGCTGCACTCGCTCTTCGGCACGACGTGGGCAGCGGAGTTCTTCTCGGCGGTCTACGTCATCTGGATCGTGCTGATCCCGGTGACGCTGGCGGTCGCGCTGGTGTGGACGCGGCACCCGGCGGCGGGGTCCTGGTTCGTCACAGCCGTCGCTGTCGACTGGCTGCTCGGCGTCGCGGCGTACTTCGCGGTCCCGACGCTCGGCCCGATCTACTCGGCCCGCGGTGACTTCACCGGTCTGCGGCACACCTACGCGACGACCCTCGAGCAGCAGCTCTGGGACGACCGGGTGCACGTGCTCGCGAATCCCCACGCGACCGACGCGGTCCAGACGATCGCGGCGTTCCCGTCGCTGCACGTGGGTCTCATGGTGACGGTGTGCCTCTTCGTCACCTTCGCGGGCATGGCGCGCTGGATCCGGGTGACGTCGTGGGTGTTCCTCGTGCTGACCGTGCTGTCCACCATCTATCTGGGCTGGCACTTCTCGCTCGACGCGGTCGGCGGCGCCGTCCTCGGTGCGGCGGCCGTGTGGATCGCCGCGATCGGCACCGGCAACCACGTCGGCGGCAGACCAAGGCTCGTCGACCGGGGCGGCTACGAGGTCACGGAGGCGACCGGTCAGGCGAGCACCGAGGTCAGCCGCTCGGCGTAGGTGGCGGCCTCTGCGTCGTCGGCGTACTTCGTGCGCGGCCAGAAGAAGCCCCGGAGGCCATCGCCCTTCGTCCGCGGCACCACGTGGCAGTGCAGATGCGGCACCGACTGCGAGACCGTGTTGTTCATGGCGACGAACGAGCCCTGGGCGCCGAGTCCGTCGACCATCGCCGTGGCCAGCCGCTGGGCGCGCTCGAGGAACCCGTCGCGCAGTCGCGCCGGCAGGTCCGGAAGCGTCACGACGTGGTCCCTCGGCACCAGAAGGGTGTGCCCCTTGAACACCGGCCGGGCGTCGAGGAAGGCGGTGAAGTCGTCGTCGGACAGGACGACCTGCGCCGGCACCTCCCCGGCGACGATGGAGCAGAAGACGCAGCTACTCGTCATCGTGACGGACGCGTACGTCGACGCCGACCAGCAGCACCAGCGCCACGAGCACGGCGGCGGTGAACCCGATCCCGTCGAGGTGGTCGACCGACTCCCCCTGCACGATGTTGGACGCCAGGCCGCCCACGGCTCCCCCGACCAGGCCGAACACGAGCAGGGTCACCAGTCGCGGGTACGACGGCCCGTGCCGGACGAACCAGACGAGTCCCGCGACGATCACCCCGGCGACCAGGTACGCGAACAGGCCCATGGACGTCAGGTTAGTGGAACGCGTTCCACCGGAACGGCATTCACCCCTGGTCGACGAACTGCGTGATCGCGCCCACGGACTCGAAGCCGAGGCGCTCGTAGATCGACAGCCCGAGGGAGCTCGCGTCCAGGCAGGCCCGCTCTGCTCCCGCTGCCGCGGCGTACCTGAGAGCAGCTGCGGTCATTGCCGTGCCGATCCCCCGACCGCGCCACGCGGGGTCGGTGTTCACGAAGAACACCCCAGTGGTGCTGCCCCAGCTGGCGGCCGCGGCGGTGGCGCGAACGTCACCGCCGTCGTCGACCGCGGCGACGTACCGGGTGTTGGGGATGGAACGCAGGTACTCGAGGAACGAGTCGAGGTCGGTCGTCGGCGCCATCTCGGCATCCGACCGCAACGCGGCCGACGCCGCATCGGCCAACGGCACCTCGGCAGTGTCCGTCGGTGACGCACTGACCGGGCGGAGGGTCAGTCCTGCCGGCAGGGACAGCTCCGGGATCGCGCCGAGGCCGTTGCAGACCATCGCGGTGCAGCGGGTCGGGCGAAAGCGCGGGTCCTGCGACATCAGCCCGCGGCACGCCTCGGCATCGTCGAACACGTAGAAGACGCGGGCGAACAGCTCGGGGAGCCGCGCCGCGAGGGTCTCGTGGGCCCGGTCGTCGAGGACGAGCACTCGCCCGTCCAGCGCTTCCGAGCTCCGACCGACGAGTCCCAGCAGGCCGGGCTCGTCGACGATCTCCTGGCCCGGGTGCCGCATCGCGCGGACGCGGTCACGAAAGCCCGCTACGTACTGGTCGATGGAGCCCCGAGCGTCCGCCATGGCGACACCCTAGGCTCGTGCGTCAGGAGGCGCGGTGCAGGCCGTGCCTGAGCTCGTTGCGCAGGACGATGTCGCGAATCTCCTGGACGCGGGCGTCGTCGTCGCCGGTCAGGGAGCCGAGCAGGTCGCTGACCTGGGCGGGCGTGTCGTACGACGCGAGCTCGCGCTCGAGCGTGCGCCGGGACGCGCGCGCCAGGCGGCGGTCACGGAGCTCGTCGCGGACCGTCGTCACCAGTCGAAGCGACGGACGGAGGGCTGTGTTCGTGTTCATGGCTCCAGTGTGAGCGCCGCCCACCGATGCGTCCAATGGTTCTGACAGCAGTGATCCATGCACTAGAGTCATGAGTTGTGGAGACCGATGCACTGCGCTGGTTCCAGCTCGTGGTGGACGGGATGACCGTCACGGAGGTCGCCGACGTGCACCGGGTCAGCCAGCCGGGCGTCTCGCGAGCGCTCGCGCGGCTGGAGGCCGAGGTGGGCACCCCTCTGCTCCAGCGCACCGGACGCCTGTTGCGGCCGACCTACGCCGGCTCGGTGTTCAAGAAGCATGCGGACGCGATGCTGCACCGTCTCGACGACGGCCTGGCCGCCGTCAACGAGCTGGTCGACCCGCGCACGGGCACCGTCTCGGTCGCCTTCCAGCTCTCGCTCGGGACGTGGCTCGTGCCCGGCATGATCGAGCGCTTCCGTGCGGAGCATCCGGATGTGCAGTTCCGGCTCGAGCAGTCCCACGACGCGTTGGGGTCCTCGCTCGTCGCCGGCGGCCGGATCGATCTCGAGTTCACGTCGCGGCGCCCGCGGAACCCGGCGGTGCGCTGGGAGCGCCTCTTCGCCCAACCGCTCTTCCTCGCGGTCCCTCCGGGGCATCGGCTCGCGCGCCGCGAGGAGCTGTCGCTCGCGGAGGCGGCGGCGGAGGACTTCGTGATGCTGCGGCCCACGTGGGAGCTCCGCACGCTGTCCGACGACCTGTGCTCCAAGGCTGGGTTCGAGCCCCGGGTGGCCTTCGAGGTCGACGACCTTCCCGTTGTGCACGGGTTCGTCGCCGCCGGCCTCGGCGTGGCGATCGTGCCCGCGACCCTGGGAGAGCCGACGCCCGCGGGCGCCGCAGCAGCTCGGCTGCTGCGGCTCACCGATCCACACGCGTCGCGAGACGTCGGCATCGCCTGGTCGCGCGAACGGCGGTTGCTGCCGTCGGCCGACCTCTTCCGCCGTCACGTGCTCGCCGCGCGCGGCTGACCGGACGGGTCCGGCGGCGAGGGGCTGCGGTGTGGCTTGACAACATGCGAATGCATGGTCGATAATGAAGGTACGCCCAAGCCGCTGCCCCGGTTGACCGTTTCCGACGCCACCTGGACATGCGATGACTCTGCTGGGCAGCTCCGACGCTGGTGCTGGCGTCCTCGAGCGCCTGGCCGCCCTGCGTTCGGAGGTCGCCGAGCTCCGGCACACCTTGTGGGCGGCCCGAGAGCGTGCCGAGCTGATGGACGTGGTCGCCGAGGTCGAGGCGTTGAAGTCGACCCTCGACGCGCTGCAGCTCGAGGTGGTCCACGAGCTGGAGGCCACCAACGCGGTCAAGCCGCTGGGCTGGGCCTCGACCCAGGACTTCGTCACCTCGGTCGCCGGCGGACACCACGGCCACGGCCCCGCCATCGTGCGACTCGCCAACCACACCAGCGAGCCCCTCTTCGCTCCCCTGGCCGAGGCGATGGCCGACGGCTGGCTGTCGACCACCAAGGCACAGGTGATCGAGC
>JAEKKP010000039.1 GCA_019510315.1 Propionibacteriales bacterium | reverse complement strand
GCTCGTCGGGCCCGGGCCGTGGACGGGGATGCGCCGGCGTAGTCGTCCTCGTCGTCCTCCGGCTCCTCGTCCTCGTCGACGTCGTCGTACTCGTCGGAGTCCTCGGGCTCGAGGTCCTCGGAGTCCTCGTCGTCCTCGAGGTCGTCGTACTCGTCGTCGTCCTGGTCGTCTGCCGGGGCACCGCCGAGCGCCTCGTTGCGCTCTGCCAACCGGTCGCTGAGCCGTTCGAGCCGGGAGGCGGCGGCAGAGACGGCCACCCCTCGTCCGGCATCGATCAGCTTGGCTCCCGCCGTGCCGGCGATCCTGCCGGCGCCGCCGGAGGCCAGCCCGCTGGTGCCGTGGGTGACGAGACCGACGGCGGACTTCCGCACGTCTTCGCTGGCCAGCGCAGTGCCGACCAGCAGGGCGAGACGCAGCTTCTTGAACCGGCCGAACAGGTATCCGGCCGCGACGGCCGTGCCGACGCGTGCAGTGGTGTCCATTGAGTTTTCCCTCCCCGGTGGGGCCCCTCCGCCCCACCCTTGCGGCGCCGTACCCGCCTCATGGCGGGGACAAACGCCTCATAACGGTCTCCACTCGCTTCTTCGCCCGGTCATGCGTGGGCGACCTTCTTCCACTTCTTCTTCAGCTGCTTGCGGACCTTGCGTCCGTCGACGTGGTCGGTCACCGAGTCCGTCACCGAGCTCGCCGCAGACCTCACGGAGTCGCCGGACGCCTTCAGCGGGTGCTGGGCCGCGCGCGGCAGGAACAGCCGGATCGACAGGCCGAAGAGCCGACGGCCGACCAGCAGCAGTGGGATGCCGAGCGGCAGGAGCACCACCGTCGCGCAGAGGAGTACGGCGACCAGGCTCACGACACTGGCCACGATCCACAGAACTGCTCCGCCACACGCGCGCAGGACTCGCATGGTTCCTCCCTCCCGAGGAGGAGCCCCCAGTACCCATGCCGGTGTCGCGCAAGCGTTGGCGCCGGAATCGACGACCGGACGGGCAGAATGTCGCCCATGGGAGAGGGCAGGCCCCAGGTGGTGGCCCACCGAGGGTCCAGTGCGGAGAAGGCCGAGCACACCCTCGGCGCCTATGTCGCAGCCCTCGAGGACGGTGCGGACGCACTCGAGTGCGACGTCCGGCTGACGGCCGACGGCCACCTGGTCTGCGTGCACGACCGCGACCTCGTGCGGACCGCGCAGCAGCGGCGGCTCGTCTCCTCGATGGAGCTCTCCGAGCTCGAGCAGCTCGACTTCGCGGCCTGGAAGCATCCGTGGGCCGATCTCGACGACGAGGCGCCCGACGTCGACAAGGACCTCGACAAGGTGCTCACTCTCCGGCGGCTGCTCGAGACCGTGGCCGACTACTCCCGCCGGGTGGAGGTGGCGATCGAGACCAAGCACCCGACCCGGTACGCCGGCCTGGTCGAGCGGAAGCTGGCGGAGACGCTCGACGCGTTCGGGTGGACGGCCTCCGGGTCGCCGGCGAGGGTGATGAGCTTCTCCTGGGTGGCCCTCCGCAGGGTCCGTCGGCTCGCGCCCGAGCTCGACCTGGTCTACCTGATGGACTCCCCTCTGGCGTGGGCGTCCTCGCGCCCGTTCGCCGAGCCGGACTGGATCGCCGGACCGGGGCTCGAGCTGCTCCAGAAGCACCCCGAGCTGGTGCGACGGATCCGGAAGACCGGCACGGCTCTGCACGTCTGGACCGTGAACACCGAGGCCGACCTGGACCTGTGCCTCGAGCACGGCGTCGCCGCGGTCATCACCGACCGTCCGCGGGCGATGCTCGGCTACCTGGACTGACGGCGGGCCGCCGGCGCCCGCCGTCTAGCCTTCGGGCATGAGCAAGAAGTCACGCGCCAAGGTCCGGTCGGCCGAAGCGGTCCCGCGCGCGGAGGGCGAGGTCGGGCCGCGCGAGCCCTGCCCCTGTGGCTCGGGTCGTCGCTACAAGGCCTGCCACGGCAGCCCCGGCGGGGCGCCGGCGGTCTGGTCGGCCCGCCCGTTCGCCGGCCTGGCCGGTGAGTGCGACGTCATCGCGATGCGCGAGTTCGTGCCTGCCGCGACCGCGCCGCTGCGGCTCAAGGGCTCCGACCGCGAGGTCGTGCTGTGCACCTTGCTGCCCGGCGCGACCCCCGGCATGGTGCGGGAGAGCGGGGCGATCTGGCTCGGCCTCCAGGTCCAGCACGCGTACGGCGACCCCAGCCGCGACCTGGCGGCGGTCCTCGAGTCCGCGCTGGTCGCGGAGCCCGGCAGCGTCGTGGGGCTGCCCGCCGACCCGGGCGCCGGGGCCACCCTGCAGGAGCTCGTGGAGGGTGAGATCGAGGTGACCGTGCACGACGGGTTCGGCTTCTGGGCCGACGACCTCGACGACGCCGACGGCAGCGTCGCCGCTGCGCTCGAGCAGGCCAACGCGGCGGCCGCGCCGACCACGCGGCTGGAGGGGGTCGAGGCGGCGTACTGGACGTCGATGGGGGAGCGCGAGTTCCTCCGCTGGGTGCGCCCGGAGGACGAGGACGCCCTGCTCGATGCTCTCGCCCGGTTGCACGCCGCGCGCGAGGACCACCTCGTCGAGGGCGCCCGCCTGATCGGCATGTTCCGGGCCCACGGCGTGCTCGCCCCGGTCTGGGACCTGCCGCAGGGCACCGGCGCCGAGCCGATCGCCGCTCCGGCGGCTGCCTTCGACCGCCGGCTCGCCGAGACGCTGGCCGATCCACGGCCCCTCCACACGGCCGAGCGGGCGGCGCGGTCCGGCCTCACCAGCCGGCAGCTGACGATCCGCTAGACCGGAAGCGCTCGTCCTGTGTGCCGGGTTGTCCGAAATGCGGAACGTGATCTAGAGTTCAACCGCCCGGTCGGCGTTGCATCCCCCGTCAACACCGACCGGGCTTTTTGCTGTCCATTTCTGGTCGCCGTTCTCGTGCCGGAGCGTGTCTAGTCACGGCTGATCGGGCAGCTCATGCACCGTGGACCGCCACGGCCCGAGCCGAGCTCGGAGCCGGCGATCGCGACCACCTCGATGCCGGCCTGCTCCAGCCGGGCGTTGGTCTCGACGTTGCGTTCGTAGGCGACCGCGACCCGGGGCGCCAGGGCCAAGGTGTTGTTGCCGTCATCCCACTGCTCGCGCTCCGCGGTCACCGGGTCCAGGCCGGTGTCGATCTGGTGCAGCGTGTCGATCTCCATCGCCTTGGCGGCGGCGACGAGGAACGGCTCGGCGCCGGCGACGACCAGCTCTCCGGGCTCGGCCTGGGTCACGGTGAACGCTCGCAGGTCGTCGGCGACGTTCGGGTACATCACGATCTTGTCGACATCGACCATCGTGCACACGGTGTCGAGGTGCATCGTGGCGCGCTCCTGGGCGATCGGCACCGCGAGCACGGTGTGTGCGAGGCCTTCGGCGAAGAGGTCACGAGCGAGGCGCTCGACGCCGGCGGGCGTCGTACGCTCCCCGACGCCGACGGCGACGACACCTGGGGACAGCAGCAGCACGTCGCCGCCCTCGACGTGCTCGTAATGCGCACCGTGGATCGTCGAGGTGCCGGTGAACCGGGGGTGCCGTGTGTAGATCAGCTCGGTCAGCTGCGTCTCGCGCTCGCGCGCGGGCATCGCCAGGGAGGTGATCGCCACCCGGTCGCGGATCCACACGCTGGAGTCGCGGGTGAAGAGGAGGTTCGGGAGCGGGTCGATCAGGAAGTCGTCATGGGCGAGCAGCGACGTGACCAGGCCGAAGCCGCCGCGCACCTCGTCGTTGCGCAGGCCCGCCGTGAGCACCAGGGCGAGTGCCTCGGGCGAATGGTCGGACAGGGCCGTGCGCAGGTAGTCGCGCAACGTGTCGCCGAGGTGCAGGGAGTCCAGTACGTCGTCGATCGCGCGACCCCGCGCCTCCGGGGTGGCGAGCGTCTCGACGAGCAGGTCGGTCAGGTAGAGGACCTCGACGTCGCGGTCCCGCAGGGCCTGCGCGAAGGCGTCGTGCTCGTCCTGCGCCCGGCTCACCCAGGGGATGCCGTCGAAGAGCAGCTTGTCGTTGTTGCGCGGGGTCAGCCGCTTCAGCTCGGGGCCGGGCCGGTGCAGCATCACGGTCCGCAGCCGCCCGACCTCACTGCTCGCTCCCAGTGCCATGGAGGGAGCCTACGGCCCCGGTGCGACCTCGCATCGGCCGTCGGTCACGCTGCACCGGACGTAGTCCTTGACGGCGTCCGCCGAGGCGTCGCCGTAGGAGGTCCGGAGGATGAGGTCGGTGTCGGACTCCCAGTAGAGATCGCGGATGTCGTTGTCGTTCGCGGGCAGGGTGACCTTGACCTTCGTCTCGGGGTGGCCGGGTTGCTGGAAGGCGACAGCGCCCCAGGAGGCGTAACCGCCTCCGGTGCCGGGGTCGCGCTCGTCGGTCAACCAGGCGCCCCACGTGCCGGAGTGGTTGGGCCGCACGTCTTCGGCGCGGGGCGGATAGCCCTGGGGGCCGTACTCGTACGACGAGATGTCGGCGACCTTCGGCGCGCTTCCTGGTCGCCAGGAGTGCCCGCTGAGGATGCCGCCGTAGGTGACGGTCCCGTCGTCGGCGACGCTGATCAGGTTCTCGTCGCTCTCGTTGTCGCCCCCGAGGACCAGCTCCGGGACCGACAGCCGGCCGAGCTCGTGGACGCCGTCCTTGCTCACCTGGGCGACGACGATCACGCCGGTCGTGTCGTGGTTCTCGACCCAGGCGACCGCCCGGGTGCCGGGCGATGTCTCGACCACGTGGTCGGACACGTGCGGGAGCGTGCCGACCCGCTGCCCACCACGGAAGACCCCGACGTCGGCGTCGCCGGACGCGTTGGTCGTGCGCCCGAACGCGAGGGTCAGGCCGTCCACGGTGCTCGCGTCGTTCCAGAAGCCCGACTCGGGTGTGCCGTCGATGTAGAGCTTGCCCGTCGTCAGCTCGACGTAGGTGCGCAACGGTGATCCGACGGGAAGCCTGTCCGCGGTCCTCGTCGGTGTGGGCTTGGTGGGTGAGGGCGCCGCGTCGGGCCGGCCGATCTGGTTGCCCAGCACGATGGCCGCGATCACGGCCGCCGCTGCGAGCACCGTGGTCGTCGTCCACCGCAGGCGGGTGCGGCCGCGCGTGCGTGCGGCTTGGCGGACGAGTGCCGCGACGTCCGGTGGCGGAGGAGGCTGGACGGCTGCGGCGACGACCCGCAGCTCGTCGGTCAACGTCTGCTCGATGTTCACGACGGGTCTCCTTCCGTGCCGGCCATCCGCGATCGCAGCGAGCGCAGCGCGTCGCTGGCGGTCGACTTGACGGTGCCGGTCGAGCAGCCGAGCGTGTCGGCGATCTGCTGCTCGGACAGGTCCTCGTAGTAGCGCAGCACGATCACGGCGCGTTGCCTCGGCGGAAGCGTGGCGATGTGCGGCCACAGGGTGAGCCGGTCGTGGCTGTCGGGCGAGGCGACCTCGACGTCGGGTGCCTGGTCGACCAGGCGCTCGCGGCTGACCCGCAGGGGGCGACGGCCGCTGAGGAAGGCATTGGTCAGGATGCGACGGACGTAGCCGTCGGGGGAGGACGCGCCGGCGACCTTCGACCAGGAGAGGTACGTCTTCACCAGCGTCGTCTGGACGAGGTCCTCGGCGTCCGCGTGGTTCGCGGTCAGGAGGTACGCCGTGCGGTACAGCGGGGTCCACCGGGCGGCGACGTACTCCTCGTACGTCGGGGTCCCGGTGGCGGGGGCCGTCGATCGGAGCGCCATGGGCGTCCTCCCTTCTACCCCTCGGACGCCGCGACCGGCCGGTCCGGTTGGGTCGGCCCCGGGATCAGCCCCGGGATCAGCCCCGGGATCAGCCCAGCAGCAGGTCGTACGCCGTGATCCCCGCAAGGATGAGGCACGTCGCGGCGCCGATGTAGTGGATCACCGAGAGTCGCACGTGCCGCAGCAGGTAGCGGCCGGCGACGACGGCCAGCCCGGACACCGCGAGCAGGGCCGTCCAGGCGCCGACGAAGACGCTGAGCGGGTCGTCGTACTTGCCGACGAGGCTGATCGTCAGCAGCTGGGACAGGTCGCCCCACTCGGCGGCGAACAGCACGAGGAACGACGCGAGGATCGCCGCCCAGCCGGTCTTCGCGGTCGTCGTCTTGGCGGCGAACTCCTCCTCGGTCTCGTGCTCCTCGGCGTCGGCCTTGGGCGCCTCGCGGGCGAGCAGGACGGCGCCGACGAGGAAGATCAGTCCGGCGAAGGCGTGGACCAGGTCCGAGGGCAGGAACGTGACGGCCTTGCCGACGGTGACGGCCAGGAGGGTCTGCACCAGGAACGCCAGCCCGACGCCGATCCAGACGAACACACCGCGGTAGCGGGTCGAGAGCACGAGCGCGGCGATGAACGTCTTGTCGGGCAGCTCGACCACGAAGATCGCGGCAAAGCTCAGTGCCATGACGGTCGGGCTCACCGACCCAAACTACTGACGCGAGCTACGCCAGCTGTGCCCGGGCCAGCGCCTGGGCCTCGGCGAGCGTCTCCTTCACCGGACGGCCGAGGGCGGCGGCCGCAGCGACCACGTCGGCGTACTCGGGCTGGACGTTCATCAGCTCTCCGTCGAGGCGGGCCAGCTTGACCGCGACGGCGTGCCCACCCACGTCGACTGAGAGGAAGTCGCGCTCCAGCGCGTGCTTCGCGAACCCCTGCTCGCGCACGCCGATCGTCGAGGTCTGACGGAAGATCTCCCGGCGCACGGCGTCGGCCGCGTCGTGCGCCACCAGGACGTGCAGCGTGTGCGCCGGGCGGCCCTTCTTCATCAGGATCGGTGTCAGCCAGGCGTCGGATGCCCCGGCCCCGAGCAGTGCCGCGATCACGTCCGGCCAGAGCCGCGGGTCGAGGTCGTCGACGTTGGCCTCGATGACAAGCGCGTCCCCGGTGGTCGAGCCCTCCCCGGTGGTCGAGCCTGTCGAGACCCCGACCACCAGCCGCAGGACGTTCGCATGGTCTGCGGGGTCCCTTCCGCCGGCTCCGGCACCGGTCGCCGACACGGCCATCGGCGACTGCGGACCGAAGTCGTCGACGAGCTCGGCGAGCAGGGCCGCGCCGGTCGGTGTCGTCAGCTCGAGGTCGACCGGCCCGCCGTACGACGGGATGCCGCGCAGCAGCTCGACCACCGCGGGAACCGGTACGCCGACGGTCCCGTGCGCGATCTGCACCGTCCCGCCGCCCACGGCGATCGGGGAGCACTCGAGGCGCTCGAGACCGAGGTGCACGAACCCGGCGGCGACCCCGACGACGTCGGCGATCGAGTCGAGAGCCCCGACCTCGTGGAAGTGGACGTCGTCGACGGCGACGCCGTGCACCGCCGCCTCGGCCTCCGCCAGTCGCCCGAAGACGGCGGTGGCGAGCTCTCCGACTGCCTCGTCCAGGGTCGCCGAGGCGAGCAGTGCGCGGATGTCCGCCCAGGTGCGTGCCGTCGAGGACTCGGCGACGTGCACGTGGCAGCGGATCGCGGCGAACCCGTGCCGGGTCACCTGCTCGACGGCCAGCGTCACCGGCTCGGGGCTGACGGCATCGACGGCGGCCTGCAGCACGTCGACCGGGACACCGGCTCCGAGGAGTGCCCCCAGCAGCATGTCGCCGCTGGCACCGGACGACGCGTCGATCCACCCGACAGTGGTCGAGCCAGTCGGGCCCGTCACGGCCGCTGCCCGGCGTTGCGCGCGACCCGTGCGGCGAACACGCCGGCGCCGTAGCCGTTGTCGATGTTGACCACCACCACCCCGGGCGCGCAGGAGTTGAGCATCCCGAGCAGGGCGGCCAGCCCGCCGAACGAGGCGCCGTACCCGATGCTGGTCGGCACCGCGACGAGCGGCACGCCGGTCAGCCCGCCGACCACGCTCGGCAGCGCGCCCTCCATGCCCGCGACCACCACCAGGCAGTCTGCGTCGGCGAACCGGTCACGCGCCTCGAGCAGCCGGTGCAGCCCGGCGACACCGACGTCGTCGATGCGGCGTACGCCGGCTCCGTGCACGCGTGCGGTCAACGCCGCCTCCGCGGCCACCGGGGCATCGCTGGTGCCGGCGGCGATGACGGCGACGGTGCCGCGTGCGGTCGGGTGAGGACCGAGGCTGGCGGCGCGGGCGACGTCGTCGATCGCCGCCTGCGGGAGGCGCTCGGCCAGCAGGCCGCGGGCCTCCGCGGAAAGGCGGGTCGCCAGGACGGCACGCTCCGGGTGCCGGGCGTGGAGGGTGGTCAGGATCTCGACGACCTGCTCAGGGGTCTTGCCCTCGCCGTAGACCACCTCGGGGTCGCCGGTACGCCGGGCACGGTCGAGGTCGAGCCGGGCGAAGCCGAGGTCGGCCGTCGCGTCGTCGTGGTTCACCCACCGAGGCTAACCGCACCATGGCGTCCTGTCGGTGGACGGTGGTAGGACCGGGGGATCGGGGTCGAACCACTTCACGAGGAGAGCACCATGGCCAAGTTCACGTCGTACACCCAGGGCACACCGAGCTACGTGGAGCTGATGGCTCCCGACCAGGGGGCGGCGGCCGACTTCTACCGCCAGCTCTTCGACTGGCAGGTCCAGGAGACTCCGCTGCCCGAGGAGGCCGGTGGCGGCGTGTATGTCCAGGGTCAGGTCGAGGGCGACACCATCGCGGGCATCAGCGGGCAGATGCCCGGCATGGAGGGTCACCCCGCCTTCTGGGGTGTCTACCTCGCCGTCGACGACGTCGACGCGGTGGCAGCCAAGGTCGAGGGCGCCGGCGGCAAGGTCGAGGCACCGCCGTTCGACGTGATGGACCTCGGCCGGATGGCCGCGATCCAGGACCCGACCGGTGCACGGGTCAACCTCTGGCAGGCCGGGCAGTCGATCGGCACCGAGCGCGCCAACGAGCCCGGCACCCCGGCGTGGAACGAAGTGGTCAGCCCGGACCCGGCCCGCGCCGCGCAGTTCTACACCGACGTGCTCGGCATGGGCACCGAGCCGATGGAGATGGGCGGCAGCACCTACATCCAGCTGACCGACGTCGACGGCAAGGTCATCGGTGGGGCGGTCGAGCCGCAGATGCCCGACGTTCCGCCGCACTGGAACGTCTACTTCAGCGTCGCCGACGCCGACGCGAGCGGGACCAAGGTCGAGCAGCTCGGCGGCAAGGTCCTCGCTCCCAACTTCGACGTCCCGGGCGTCGGCCGGATGGGCTTCTACGCCGACCCGCAGGGCGCGATGTTCGCGCTGTTCCAGCCGCCGGCGGAGTAGCTACCCGTCACGGAACGCGTCGGCGGGATAGACCCCGAGGATCTTGACGTCGGTGGTGAAGAACTCCAGCTCCTCCAGGGCGTTCTTCAGCCCGGCGTCCTCGGGGTGCCCGTCGACCTCGGCGAGGAACTGGGTGGCGGCAAAGTGGCCACCGACCATGTAGCTCTCGAGCTTGGTCATGTTCACCCCGTTGGTCGCGAAACCACCGAGCGCCTTGTAGAGAGCGGCCGGCAGGTTGCGGACATTGAAGATGAAGCTGGTGACGACGGGCCCCTCGCCGCGAGGTGCCTGCACGAAGTCGCGGCTGAGGACCACGAAGCGGGTCGTGTTGTGGTCCTCGTCCTCGACGTCGGGGGCGAGGATCTCGAGCCCGTAGATCTCCGCGGCGAGCGGGGGAGCGATCGCCGCCTGGGTCGGGTCGCCGGCCTCGGCCACCTCGCGTGCGGCGCCGGCGGTGTCACCGGCGATCACCGGCACGAGACCGTGCTCCCGGATGATCCGTCGGCACTGGCCGAGCGCGTGCACGTGGCTGTGCACCGTCCGGATGGTGTCGAGGGTGGCGCCGGCCGTCGCCATCAGGTGGAACTGGATGCGCAGGAAGTGCTCGCCGACGATGTGCAGGTCCGAGGCGGGCAGGAAGTGGTGGATGTCCGAGACCCGGCCCGCGATCGAGTTGTCGATCGGGATCATCGCGAGCTCCGCGTCGCCGTTCTCGACGGTCGCGAAGACGTCCTCGAACGAGGCGCACGCCACGGCCTCCCAGTCGGGGTAGTGCTGCTGGCACACCGTGTGGGAGTTCGAGCCGGGCTCACCCTGGTAGGCGATTCGTCGTGCGGTCACCCGAGCAGTTTGACAGTTGGGGTTCCCCGCCGCGGTGTCGTGTCACTCGGCGGGCCGAGCGGCGGCGGCGCTTACTCTCGGTGGCGTGAACCTCGCCCTCTCGGTCCTGGCACTCCTCGTCGCGGGCGCCGCGCTCACGCTCGCGCTCCAGCTGCGCGCCCAGGGCCGGAGGGCGCCCGGGTCGGACGCGTCGGACCTTCCGCACGACGCCCTCGGCCTGCGTCACGAGGTCGCCGCGCTGAGCGCCGAGGCACAGAGGGCGCTGAAGCACCTCGCCGTCGTGCGGTACGACGCCTTCGGCAGCGGGTCCGACCGGGGCAGCGGGGGACACCTGTCGTGGTCGCTGGCGCTCCTCGACGACCATGGCGACGGGGCGGTGCTCACCTCGATCCACGGCCGCAACGAGGCCCGGGCCTACGCCAAGTCGATCTCCGGATGGACCTGCGAGCAGCCGCTCTCGCCCGAGGAGCAGGAGGCGCTCGCGCAGGCCCGCGGGGCCTGAACCTCTAGGCCGGAGTGAACAGGAAGACCGGGATGACCCGGTCGGTGCGGGCCTCGTACTTCGCGTAGTTCGGCCAGGTCTCCAGCATGTGCGTCCACGCCGCCGCGCGCTCGTCGCCGGTGAGCTCGCGCGGGACGGCGTCGTACGTGCGTCCGTCGACCGTCACGGTCACCCGGTCGGCGGCCCGCACGTTGAGCACCCAGATCGGCGCCTTCTGGCCGCCGAAGTTGGAGCCGGCGACGAGCTGTCCGTCCCGGTAGGGCACGCACAGCACGGGCGTCGAGCGGGCGACTCCGGACTTCCGGCCCATGACCGTCAGCATCATGCTCGGCAGCCCGGCGATCCGCAGCAGCGACCACTGGCCCTTGGTGATCCGTTGGAGGAACTTGTCGATCGCGGTGATCTGCCGAAGGAACCGCGGCAACCAGGACAGCCCGCCCAGGCGGATCGCGACCGGCGTCAGTACGTTCATGCCGGGATTCTCGCAGGGATCAGCGACCGGGGCTCAGCGCGGAACCCGGACCAGGAGCCGGCCGTGCACGCACTCGGCCCGCAGCTCCTTGCCGGGCGCGATCAGGTCGCCGTCGAGCTGGCGCGGCGCCGGGGCCTGGGTGCGGACCACGACCTCGCGGCCGGTCATCCGGGTGATGGTCTCGTCGGTGCGCTTGTCCTTGGTCAGCACCCGCGCGGCGAGCGGGATCCAGGACAGGAACCGCCGAGGGTAGAGCAGCACGACGTCGAGCTCGCCGTCGTCGATGGCCGCCTCCGGGATCAGCGGCATCCCGGCCTGGAGGGATCCGACGTTGCCGATCACCAGCGTGCGCGCACGATGCTTCGTGAACGGTGCGCCGTCGACCGACACCTCGACCCGGATGACGGGGAACATCAGAGCCTTGAGCGCGGACCAGACGTAGGCCAGCCAGCCGACGCGTTTCTTGAAGTCCTCGTTGACGCCCTCCATGATCGCGGCGTCGAAGCCCATCCCGGCCATGACCAGGAAGGTCGCGTCCTCCATGTCGTCGCCGCTCACGTGCACCATGTCGATCGCCCGGTCCTGGCCGTTGAGCCCCACGTCGACCGCCGCCCGCAGGTAGAGCGGGATGGACAGGTTGCGGGCGAGCAGGTTGCCGGTGCCGGCCGGCACGATGCCGACCGGGATTCCGGTGCCGGCCAGCTCCTCGCACACGGCGCGGATCGTGCCGTCCCCGCCGATCGCGATCACGAGGTCCGCGCCGGAGACGGCCGCCTCGTGGGCCATCCGGTAGCCGGTGTCCTCCACGGTGGTCTCCCACCAGCTGACCTGCTCCCACCCGGAGTCGAGCGCCATCCGCTCGACCATCACCCGGAAGCCGGCGGGGTCGTCGACCTTGATCGGGTTGAGGATCGCGGCGACCCGGCGTTGGGTCGACGGGATCGCCTGGGGCAGCGGCTCGAGGACCTGGGCGAGGGAGCGGGGCGCCGGGTCGTACGCCGCCAGCGCGAACAGCGTGATCGCGATGCCGAGCAGGAAGCCGCCGAGGACGTCGGAGACGAAGTGGACGCCGACGAACACCCGGTCGGCACCGACGACGAGCGCCAGCAGAACCGACGCCGCGATCAGGAGGCGGCGCAGGCCGCGCCGGCGGATCAGCATGGCGACCAGCACCACCGCGACGCCGGCCGCGGCCGCGATGGTCGTGGCGTGGCCGGACGGGAACGACCAGCCCGGTGCCCGGTCGATCGGGTCGGCCCAGTGCGGCCGTGGCCGCTCGACCAGGTGCTTCACGGCGTAGTAGGCGACCCGGGCGGTGACCAGGACGATCGCCGCCCAGATGGCCGCACGGCGGTAACCCTTGACGACCAGCGCGATCGCCGCGACCAGGCCGGCGAGGACGACGTAGTTCGGATGCGTGGCCACCGCGATGCCCTGGGCGCCGTCGGCGAACCACGGATGCTCCGAGGCGAACCGGAACGGCTCCTTCGCCAGGTGGCGGTCGGCGTCGACCAAGGGGCTCCAGTGGTGGTCGACCAGCACGGCGAGCGCGACGAACAGCCCGGTGCTCAGCAGCGCCCCGGCCAGGGCAGTCCAGCGTGCGCGGGCGGTGTCGATCACGGCGAGGATTATGCCCCGTCGCCGATCAACCTCCTCCCGGCGCGAGGTGCACCGTCATCCGGGTCCCGGTGGGCTCGTTCGGGGCCGCCGTCAGCGTTCCGCCCATCCGCTCGCAGAGCCGGTGCGCGATCGAGAGCCCCAGACCGGTGCCGACGCTGCGCTGGGCGGCGTACCGGCCGTGGAGGTAGCCGCGCTCGAAAGCGCGCTCGTGGTCGCCGGGCGCCAGGCCCGGCCCGGTGTCGGACACCGACAGCGATGCATCGCCATCGTTCCACTCGCCGCGGATGGTGACGCGACCACCGGCGGGAGTCGCGCGCATCGCGTTCTCGACCAGTCCGTCGAGCAGCTGGCGGATCCGCAACGGGTCACCACGGAAGGGCCGGGCCGACGTCGGCGGCTCGACCTCGACGGTGACGTCGCCCGCGGCTGCGGTCGCCTGCCAGGCCGCGGCCGTGTCCGCGAGCACGGCGCCGAGGTCGACCACTGCGTCCTGCAACCGGAAGTCGTCGGCTTCCAGCCGGGCCAGGGAGAGCAGGTCCGCGATGAACTGGTCGAGTCGCTGCGTCTCGGCGGTCAGGACGGCGCCGACCTTTGCCGTCTCCTCCGGGGGGATCGCCCCGTCGCGCAGCGCTTCGGCGTACCCGCGCAAGGCGGTGAGGGGAGTGCGGAGCTCGTGCGAGATCGAGAGCAGGAACTCACGCTGCCGCGACTCGCTCGTGGCGAGCGCGTGGTCGAGCGCTCCCAGCGCCTGGCTCATCTCGTGGATCTCGGTGACCGAGGACGGCGCCGGTGCAAGGCCGCGCTCGCCGTCGGCAAGCCGGTGTGCACGTGCCGCCGCGTCGCGCACTGACCGCGTCGCTCGGCGGCCGATCACCAGCCCGAGGCCGATCGCCACGGCCAGGCCCAGGGCAAGGGCGAGGCCGATCCGCCGCAGCAGCCGGTCGGTGGCGGCGTCCACCGCAGCGACTGGTTGTACGCCGATCACCGCGACGCCGCGCTGCCCGACCTGACGCCCCTCGACGAGCAGCTCGTCCCCGTCGCGGTGCACGGTCGCCGAGAGGGTGCCGGTCTCGCGGAGCTCGGCGACCTGTGCGTCGGTGACGACGTCGGCCGCCTCGCCGATCACGGGGCCGCTCGCCGGCACGACGGCGTAGGACCGGTCGTCCGGTCCCACGGCGCGTCGCTCCTGGACCAGCAGCTGCGCGGTCTTGCGCGGCGCGGTCGCCAGGGCGTCGACGGCACGGACGAGCTCGTCGCGGGCCTGGTCGCGGGCGACGGACCGCACCAGCGGGACGGCGAGGGCCGCGGCGACCACCGCGACGACGGCGGCTCCGGCCAGCGCGGTCGCGACGAAGCGGGTGCCCAGGGACGTACGCCGGTCGCTCACGGGGCCGCCGCCGAGTAGCCCACGCCGCGGTGCGTGCGGATCGGTGCCCGCGGGCCCAGCTTCGCCCTGAGCTGCGCCACGTGCACGTCGACGGTCCGGCTCCCGCCGTAGTCCGCGATGCCCCAGACGGTGGCGAGCAGCTGCTCGCGTGTGAACACCTGGCCCGGCCGCCGGAGCAAGGTGGCGAGCAGGTCGAACTCGGTCGCGGTCAGGTGGACTTCCTCGCCGGCGACCTCGACCCGCCGGGCGGTCGGCTCCAGCCGGACGTCGCCGAGCTCGAGAACGATGGCCCCGTCGATACCTCGCGCCCGCCGCAGCACGCCGGCGACGCGGGCGACCAGCTCGCGGGGTGAGAACGGCTTCGTCACGTAGTCGTCGGCGCCGAGCTCGAGGCCGAGCACCCGGTCGATCTCGTCGTCGCGCGCAGTGACGAAAACGACCGGCGTCCAGTCGTCCTCGGCCCGGAGCCGGCGGCAGACCTCGATGCCGTCCAGGCCCGGCAGCCCGACGTCGAGGATCACCAGAGCCGGTCGCAGCCGGCGGATCTGCGCGAGCGCCTGCTGGCCGTCCCGCTCGACGTGGACGCCATAGCCGGCCCGGGCCAGGTACAGCCGCTGCAGGTCAGCGATCGCCGGCTCGTCCTCGGCGATCAGCACCAGCCCGCGCTCAGCGTCCACGGAGACCATGAAACCGGAGACTCGCAGCCGTCGCCGCGGCCGCGCCCGATTCTTACCTTGCTCGAACACGGCCCGAACCGCTCGCGCACGATCGCAAACGACGCTGGTGGCATCACCACGATCCATCGAGAGAGGCCAGACATGAGTCCGTTCACCACCTTCGTCTCCCGCAAGGTCACTGCCACGATCGCGGTCTTCGCCGCGGGCGCGGTGGTCCTGGTCGGGGTTGCCGTCGCCCAGGCCGGCGCCGGACCCGACACCGCGGCGCCCACGTCCCAGGCAGTGGACCCAGCGGCCCTCGAGGCTGCGCTCGACTCGGGGGCGGGCGATGCCAACGCGGGGCGCAGCCAGCTCCGAGCCGACCTGAAGGCAGCGTTCGCGCTCACCGGCGACGCCCGTCACGACGCCCTGGCGAAGATCCGTCAGGATGCGCAGGACGGTGTCTACGGTGACCGCATCGAGCACCGTGCCGACCGCCGACAGGTCCGCCACGACCTGTTCTTCAGCCTGCTTCCGGCCGACCTGCAGTCCGACCTGACCAAGCTGAAGGCCGCTCCCGCCGACCAGCGGGAGCAGCTCCGCGGCGACATCATGACCAAGGCCCTGGCCGGCGGCTACGGACCGGACGTGCAGAAGGCGGCGGAGCAGCTGCAGTCACTGCACAAGGGCTGACCCAGGCGCACACCCCGATCTGCTCGCGTGCCTGCCCGGGACCATCCCTTCGGTCCCACTCCCCCGGGCAGTGCACGCGGGCCTCGGGGCATTACAATCTTGTAGCGACTGAACGCAATATGTAATAGTGGCGGTACGTCGACACGAGGAGTCCGCATGCCCGCCACGCACGAGGTCACCAACCAGGTCCCGCCGCTCGTCGGCCACGACGTCGCGGCGTACCCGCCCCTGCTGGAGAGCCTCGAGCGCGAGGGCGCGGGCTGGGCGGCCGACGAGCTGCACGCCGTCGGCCGTCGCGCCGGGAGCGCGGAGGCGCAGGAGTGGGGCCGGCTTGCCGAGAAGAACCATCCGGTGCTGCAGACGCACGACCGCTACGGGCACCGGGTCGACGAGGTGGAGTTCGACCCGTCCTGGCACCAGCTGATGTCCGTCGCCGTCGGCGCCGGCCTGCACGCCACCCCGTGGGCCGACGGCCGCGCGGGTGCCCACGTCGCGCGTGCGGCCAAGATGTACGCCTGGTCGGTGGCCGACGCGGGCCACACCTGCCCGATCTCGATGACCTACGCCGTCGTGCCCGCCCTCCGTGCGAACGCCGAGCTGGCCGCGACGTACGAGCCGCTGCTGTCCTCGACCAGCTACGACTTCGGGCTTCGGGTGCCGACCACGAAGAGTGGCCTCATCGCGGGCATGTCGATGACCGAGAAGCAGGGTGGCTCCGACGTCCGCGCGAACACCACGACGGCGACGCCGCAGGCAGACGGCTCGTACCGCCTCGTCGGCCACAAGTGGTTCACCTCCGCGCCGATGTCGGACTTCTTCCTCACGCTCGCGCAGGCGCCGGGCGGCCTCTCGTGCTTCTTCGTGCCGCGGGTGCTGCCCGACGGCACCCGCAACCCGATCCGGCTGCAGCGGCTGAAGGACAAGCTCGGCAATCGGTCCAACGCGTCGGCGGAGATCGAGTACGACGGCGCGCTCGGCTGGCTGGTGGGCGAGGAGGGCCGCGGCGTCCCGACGATCATCGAGATGGTCAACATGACCAGGCTCGACTGCACGCTCGGCTCGGCGAGCGGCATGCATGCCGGCGTGATGCAGGCCGTGCACCACGCCCGCCACCGGACCGCGTTCG
>JAEKKP010000121.1 GCA_019510315.1 Propionibacteriales bacterium | reverse complement strand
CGGATCCTCGCGGAGGGTGGTCCGGACGCCGTCAGCGCGAGCTCGGTCGCCCGAGAGGCGGGCGCGACCTGGGGCACGGTGCAGCACCAGTTCGGTGACGTCGACGGGCTGTGGGCGGCCGTGCTCGAGTACGTGCTCGCCGACCGCGACGCGCTCACTCCGCGACTCCCCGACTCCCCCGACCTGCCCGCGCGCGTCGACGCCATCCTCGACCTGCTCTGGGACGCGATGGACCTCCCGGCCTCTCGCGCGATCCACCACCTGCGCCTCGCCCTGCCCCGGCAGCGCGACGAGCTCGAGGCTGCCTACCCGCACACCGCCGCCGCCATCGCCCACTGGGACGCGGCCTGGACCGAGACCGTCGAGCGCGCCTTCGACGGACTGGCTGTCGACCCGCTTCGGCTCGCACGCGTGCGCAGCCTCCTGCCAGGCGCGATGCGGGGGCTGCACAGCGAGCAGTTCCTGAGCAGCTACACGGACCCGGCGGAGGCACGGGCCGGCCTCGCCGGCGCCATCACCGCCTACCTCTCCTGAAAGGCAGTCCCTTGTCCGACGCGCAGCAGGTCTTCGACGTGGTCGTCGTCGGCTCGGGTGGTGGCGCGATGACCGCCGCCCATCTGGCCAGGCGGCACGGGCTGAGCACGGTCGTGGTGGAGAAGACCGACAAGCTCGGCGGTACGTCGGCGTACTCCGGCGGGGCGTGCTGGCTGCCCGGGTCCGCCGTCCAGCAGCGGGCCGGCATTGCGGACTCGACGGAGTCCGCGCGGGCCTACCTGGACGCGATCCTCGACGACCCGGACCGCGACAAGGTCGAGGCCTTCCTCGCCGAGGCGCCACTCCTCGTGGCCGCTCTCGAGGAGGACCCTGCCCTGGAGTTCGAGTGGCTGCCCTTCCCCGAGTACTTCGACGCACCGGGCCGGGTGAGCTGGGGCCGCTCCATCCAGCCGGTGAACGTCCGCCGGGACGAGCTGCCCGAGGAGGTCGCGTCCCTCGTCCGACCACCGGTCGAGCGCGACCGCGCCGGGCAGGGTGGCCGCAACACGCTGAGCGGCGGCCAGGCGCTCATCGCCCGCCTGCTCTGGGCGTTCACCCGCGACGGCGGGGTGGTGCTGACGTCCCACTGCGTCGACGCTCTCGTGCTCGACGGCGATCGCGTGACCGGGGTGCGCGCGACGACCGCGGACGGTCCGGTCGAGATCCGCGCGCGCCGCGGCGTGCTGATCGCGGCCGGCGGCTTCGAGCGCAACCCCACCTGGCGCAAGGAGTACGCCGTACCGGGCGATGCGGCCTGGACGATGGCTCCGCGCGGCACCAACACGGGTGAGCCGATCGCGGCCGCCGTGGCCGTCGGCGCCGCGACCGCCCTGCTCGACCAGGGCTGGTTCTGCCCCGGTCTCGAGCAGCCGGACGGCAGCGGTTCCTTCACGCTGGGCTTCCGTGGCGGCGTGATCGTGGACCAGCAAGGTCGGCGCTACGCCAACGAGTGCATGCCCTACGACCGCTTCGGTCGCGCGATGGCCGCCGCACCCGACCGGATCCCCTCGTGGTTCGTCTTCGACTCGCGCGAGGACGGGCGACTGCCGGCGATCGCGATGCCCGAGGGCTCGCCGGACGAGCACCTCGCGGCCGGCACCTGGGTGCGCTCGGACTCGCTTCCCGAGCTCGCCGACCGCCTTGACCTGTCGGCCCTCGTCGACACGGTCGAGAGGTTCAACGGGTTCGCGGAGTCGGGTGTCGACGAGGACTTCGCACGCGGATCGGACGAGTACGACACGTTCTTCGCCGCCGGCGACGGACCGAACAAGGCGCTGCTGCCGGTCGACCGCGCACCCTTCTTCGCCGCCCGCCTCGTGCTCTCCGACCTCGGCACCAAGGGTGGGCTGGTCACCGACACCCATGCCCGCGTGCTCCGCCCGGACGGGAGCGTGATCGCTGGTCTCTATGCCACCGGCAACTCCTCGGCTTCCGTGGTCGGCGCGGTCTACCCCGGTCCCGGCGCGCCACTGGGCACCGCGATGGTCTTCGGAGCACTCGCGATCCAGGACCTGGCCCGAGGAACGACCGGCGGCTGAAGCGGCAGACGCCATTTGTCCTCGTCCGGCACGCTGTCGGCATGACCGAGCCGACGATGTTCGAGTACGCCGGAGGCGCGCCCGCCCTGCACGCCCTGGCAGAAACGCACTACGGGCGCTGCGTCAGCGACCCGCTGCTCGTGCAGGTCTTCGGCAGCGAGCCGCACCCCGACCACGTCGTCCGACTCGCCGACTGGCTCGGCGAGGTCCTCGGCGGCCCGGACCGCTACACGCGACTGCACGGTGGCCACAGTGCCCTGCTGCGCCGCCATGCCGGTCGCGGCATCACCGAGCAGCAGCGCCAGCGCTTCGTCGAGATCTTCTTCGAGTCCGCCGACGAGGTCGGTCTCCCGGCGAACCCGGTCTTCCGGACACGACTGCGCGAGTACCTCGACTGGGGCACCGGCATCGCGGTCGACGTGTCGCAGCAGGCGTCGGTCGGGGACAGCCACGAGCCGGTACCGATCTGGGGCTGGGGGCCGGCAGGACCGCCGCCTTCCTGACGGCCGGGTCGGTCAGGTTGCCAGCAGCACCAGCGAGCCGAGCGGCACCAGCCAGCTGACGAAGCTGCCGACCAGGAAGTACTCGGTCAGCTGGTGGATGCGCTCCTGGTCGGGCTTGGACTGCAGCTCGGGAAAGCGCAACAGGCCCTTGGCGGCGATGACGATGCTGGCCGCGGTCAGGTGGCCGGCAAGGCCCAGGCCGAGGATGAACACCCGCTCCATCGGGCCGAGCAGGCGGCCGCCCTTGAGCTGCATCTGCGGGTCGTCGGCGCCGCCCACCTTGAGCGGGTTGACGGTGCCGGTGGCGGCGAGGACCAGCCGGACCAGCACGTTGCCGGTCGACAGCTGCACGAGGAACGCTGCTCCGAGCATCAGAGCGCGGTCGGCGTCGACGCCGCGCAGCACCGGCAGCGGGTCGCGAGCGAGCCAGTCGCCGAGCACTCCGTCGGCGTGGCCGGCCGCGGGTGCCACCGCGATCGCCACCACGAAGGCGGCTCCGATCAGCGCGAGTGGCACCGATGCCTCGTTGCGCCCGAAGCCCTCGCGGACCGTGATGCCCCAGGCGATCACGACCGCGGCGATCACGACCAGCGCGAGCACGTCGCGCAGCTCGGTCAGGCCGCACAGCACTCCGAGAAGGACTGCGACCCCCGCACCGATGCACTCCGGCACGATCCGGACCGGACGGATGGAGTGTCCGATGTCGGCCACGGCGATGCCGGCCATCAGCAGGGCGATCCAGCTCACGACACCCTCCCGAGTGCGATGTCCGTGGCCACGAGCGCGGCCAGTCCGTCACTGCGCACCCGCTGGGAGACGGCCGAAGGGCTGATGCCGAGCTCCTCGGCGATCTCCCGTTGGGTGTGCCCGGACAGCAGACCACGCAGGACCGACAGCGAGCGCTCGGACAGCCCGCCGACGGCCGCGTCGCGCAGCAGCAGAGCCGCCTCGACGAGGTCGCGGTCGGGCCCGCCGGCGTCCGCCGCCGGCGCGTACACGGTGCGCCGGAACCGGCTGCCGGCGTGCTCCTGTGCCTCCTGGACCTCGTGGATCGCGTCCCGCGCCGCCCACCAGCCGGGCCCGTCCTCGACCCGCGGGTCCTCCTGGAGCACGCTGACCTCTCCCCAGCCGAGGCCGTGGCGGACGTCGTGGTCGGGCAGCAGCCCCAGCCTCAGCCGCAGCGAGGCCTGCAGCGCCTGCCCGACGGACCCGAAGGCGCCCTGGAACTCGTCGCCGATGGTGATCCGCAGCGGCGTGGTCGGCGTGCAGGTCCGGTTGACGGTCGCGAGCAGCCCGGTGAGCCGGTCGTGGAGGTCGGCGCGGTCGCTCGCGCGTCGGGACGCGACCACGTCACCGATCAGGGTGGCCGTCAGCATCGGGCTTCACCGCACATGTAATGAAGGATATAGCCGCATCTACCACAATGTGAAGGCAAATGCTTATTCTTCTCCCCAGAAGATCCGGTCCACCACGAGCCGCGCCCGCCGGACGGTGCGCTGGTAGTCGTTGACCATCGATGCGGTCTCCCCCGGTCCGTAGCCCAGGATCTGTGCGACCGCGGCCCGCTCCCGGCTGTCGTGCGGCAACTGGTCCGCCGGCCGGCCGCGGACCAGCACGGTCGCGTTGCGAGCCCGGCTGGCCAGCTTCCACGCGGCGCCGAGTGCCTCCGCGTCGACCGCGTCGAGGAGGCCGTGGGCGACGGCGGCGTCGAGCGCCTCGACGGTCTTCGGGGTCCGCAGGGACGGTACGCCGCCGGCGTACTGGAGCTGGAGGACCTGCACGGTCCACTCCACGTCGGAGAGCCCGCCGCGGCCGAGCTTGAAGTGCAAGGTCGGGTCCGCACCTCGCGGGAGCCGCTCGTCGTCGACCCGGGCCTTGATCCGGCGGATCTCGACCAGGTCGCCGTGGTCCAGTCCCGAGGCCGGGAAGCGCAGCGGGTCGATCAGCGCACGGAACCGCTCCTGGAGCTCCTTGTCGCCGGCCACGGGCTCGGCCCGCAGCAACGCCTGCGACTCCCAGACCGCGGACCACTTCGCGTAGTAGGCCGCGAACGAGTCGAGCGGCATCGACCTCGAGCGGCGGGTCGCTGGCAGGAAACGCGAGCAGGCGACGCAGCTCGTGCGCCACCGCCTGCGCCATCCCGCTGGCCTGCTCGGCGTCGGCGCCCGGCAGCGGGTCGTGGACGAACATCACGTCGGCATCGCTGCCGTAGCCCAGCTCGTAACCGCCGTAGCGGCCCATCGCGATGATCGCCATCCGGGTCGGCAGGTCGGCCCCGCGCTCCCGCTCGACGGCCTCGGTCGCCACCACCAGCGCAGCCTCGAGGGTGGCATCGGTCAGGTCGGTGAGCGCGTAGCCGACCTCGGCCACGCCGAACGGGACGCACAGGTCGGCGGCGCTGATCCTCAGCAGCTCGCGGCGCCGGATCGCGCGGACGCTGCGGATCGCCTCCTCGGCGTCGCCGCGTCGCGACGCGTTGGCCAGCATCTCGGTCTGGATCGGGTCGCGGCCGAGCGGACGGAGCTCCTCCCCGAGGATCTTCACGCCCTCGGGCTCCCTTTCGAGGAGGTCGGTGGCATACCGGCTGGTGGCCAGCACCTGCGCCAGCCGCTGGGCGGTCTGGCCCTCGTCGCGCAGCAGCTTGAGGTACCACGGCGTGCTCCCGAGCGCGTCGGAGATCCGGCGGAAGCCGAAGAGCCCGGCATCCGGGTCAGGCGCATCGGCGAACCACTCGAGCAGCGCCGGCAGCAGCGTCCGCTGGATCGCCGCCCGGCGGGACACCCCGGACGTCAGTGCCTCCAGGTGGCGCAGGGCCGCCTGCGCGTCGGCGTACCCGAGCGCAGCCAGCCGCTGCCTCGCCGCGTCGGGAGTCAGTCGCGCGCCGTCTCCGGGAATGCGGGCGACGGCAGCGAGCAGCGGCCGGTAGAAGAGCTTCTCGTGGAGCCGCCGCGCCTCGAGACGGTGGTGGCGCCAGCTCCGCTCGAGCTCCGCCACCGGGTCCCGCTGGTAGCCAAGGGAGCGACCGATCCGGCGCAGCGACGGCTGGTCCTCCGGTACGACGTGGGTGCGGCGCAGCTGGTGGAGCTGGATCCGGTGCTCGAACGTGCGCAGGAACGCATACGCGTCGTGGAGGGACTCGCCGTCGTCGCGGCCGACGTAGCCGCCGTCCCGGAGTGCGGCCAGCGCGCTGAGCGTCGTGGGCAGCCGCACGGTCTCGTCGGTCCGGCCGTGCACGAGCTGCATCAGCTGGACGGCGAACTCCACGTCTCGCAGGCCACCGGACCCGAGCTTGAGCTGCCGCTCCGCCTCGTGTGCCGGGATGTGCTCGAGGACCCGCCGACGCATGGCCTGCACGTCCTCGACGAAGCCCTCCCGATCGGCGGCGTGCCAGACCATCGGGCCGATCGTCGCGGCGTACTGGCGACCGAGCTCGAGGTCGCCGGCGACCGGCCGGGCCTTGAGCAGTGCCTGGAACTCCCAGGTCTTCGCCCATCGCTCGTAGTAGCCGCGATGGCTGGCCAGCGTCCGCACCAGCGGGCCGGCCTTGCCCTCCGGACGCAGCGCGGCGTCGACCTCCCAGATCGTGCCCTCGGCGGTGTTGTCCGAGCAGACCCGCATCGTCGTCGAGGCCAGCTGGGTCCCGATCCGCAGGGCGGCCTGCTCGTCGTCCTCGTCGACTGCCGGCTCGGCCACGAAGATCACGTCGACGTCGCTGACGTAGTTCAGCTCGTGACCGCCGCACTTGCCCATCGCGATCACGGCCAGCCGGCAGCGCTCGGCATCCTGCCCGACCCGTGCGCGCGCGACCGCGAGGGCCGCGTCGAGGGTCCCGGCGGCAAGGTCCGACAGCTCAGCGGCGACGTCGTCGAACGAGATGTGGTGGGCCAGGTCGCGGCTGGCGAGGCGCAGCAGGACGCGGCGGTACTCCACCCGCAGCGCGTCCACGGCCTCGACGTACGGCAGCGCGGAGACCGGCGCCGCGGCGAACGGGTCGCCGCCGACGGCCTTGATGAGACCGGCGCGCACG
>JAEKKP010000120.1 GCA_019510315.1 Propionibacteriales bacterium | reverse complement strand
CGCAAGGCGCTCGCCCGGATCGACAAGCAGCTGGAGCGGATCGCGGTCCAGGAGGCGGCCCTCAACGGCGAGCTCGCGGCCGCGGCCAGCGACTACGCAGCGATCGCGACGCTGTCGGAGCAGCTCCGCATCCTCGCCGGGGAGAAGGAGACGCTCGAGCTCGAGTGGCTCGAGGCCGCCTCGATTCTCGAGTGACGCCGGCCACCGTCGCCGTTACCGTGAGCGGATGATCTCCCTCGACCAGCTGCTCACCTTCGGCCTGGCCGCGCTCATCATCATCGTGATCCCCGGCCCCAGCGTCGTCTTCACGATCGGCCGGGCGCTGGCCTACGGTCGCAGTGTCGCGCTGGCCACCGTGGTCGGCAACACGCTCGGCCTGCTGACGATCGTCGCCCTCGTCGCGCTCGGTCTCGGTGTGGTCGTGCAGGAGTCGATCGTGGTCTTCACGGTGCTCAAGCTCGCCGGGGCGGCGTACCTCGTGTGGCTGGGCTTCGAGGCCGTCCGCCGCCGCAAGGAGTTCCTCAGCGCCGACGGACTGGACGCGCTCGGCGCCAACCCGATGACGTGGACGCGCGCGGTGCGGCAGGGCTATGTCGTCGGTGCCTCCAACCCCAAGGGCTACGTCATGCTGGCCGCCGTGCTGCCGCAGTTCGTCGATCGGTCCGCGGGACACGTCCAGCTGCAGATGCTCGTCCTCGGCCTGCTCGCCACCACGATCGGCCTGCTCTCCGACAGCACCTGGGCGCTCGTTGCATCCCAGCTGCGCCAGTGGTTCAACCGCTCGCCGAGCCGTGGCGCGGCGATGGGCACGGTCGGCGGCGTCTCCATGATCGGTCTCGGCGTCGGGCTGGCCGTCACCGGCGATCCCCGCTAGCGACCGCTCACCCGGGCCAGGAGCACCTGCCGGGTCCGCGCGCCGGTCTTGGCGAGGGTCGCCTTCACGTGGTCGTTGACGGTGTGCTCGGACAGGAACAGCTGGCCGGCGATCTCGCGGGAGTCGAGCCCGACCCCGAGCAGGGCCAGCACCTCCGACTCGCGCGCCGACAGGCCGTGCGCACGGGCGAACAGGTCCATCCGCTCCGCGGGGGTCGACGGCTCGATGGACACCGCGATGTCCTGTCCCAGTCGCGAGGCGCGCACCGTGACCCATCGGTTCCCACCGAGGTGGACTCTCGCCCAGGGTTCGCCGAGCGGCACGCCTTCCTCGGCCGCGATCAGCGCGGCTCCGATGTTGTACGCCGCCGCAGGGATCGGCGGCATCGGTTCGTCGGGCGGCAGCAGTCGCATCAGAGCAGCGCCCGCGTCGTCGGTCTGGCGGCGGACGACGAGGTCCGGGCCGAGCACGATCACGGCCGGTCCGCCGCTCACGTCCTCCGACGGGGCGGCGAACGTGCGCGCGACGGTCGCCCGCAGGCCCGGGGTGATCGCCGGGACCATGGCGGTGAGCAGGTGCAGCTCGGCGGTCGTGAACGCGCCGGACGTCCGGACCAGCTCGAGGCTGCCCCACACGCCGTACCGGTCGGCGAAGGTGACCATCGCCGAGTCGACGATCCCCAGGTCGCGGTGCACGTGCACCCAGAGTGGCGAGTCGGAGGGAGACGCGGTCGCCGTGAGCAACGACGAGGCCGGCTTGCCGACGAGGTGGTCCCACCGGTTCACCGCGGTCAGGTAACGCCACCGGATCAGCTCGGGCAGACGATCCCACGGCAGCATCGGTACGTCGGCGTGCGGCGCGGTCGCCACCTGCGTCACCGGATCGGTCAGCACGAAGACGTGCCCGTCGAAGGGAACGACGCCACGCAGGACGGCCAGCAGCTGCTCGCGCAGCACCTTCGCGGAGAGCTCGGCCCGGCCGAGGCGCTCGACCCGGTGGAGGACGTCCTCGCTGGACCGCATCGGCTCAGCGTAGGGCGGCCCCACGACAGCCCGGCATCCCCAGCATCGGGGATGGTCGTGGCGACGCCGTCGCCGGACGCTGGACGTCCACCCAGCAAAGGAGACGGTCATGGCGACCTTGCACATCGAGAACACGGTGAAGGACTTCGACGAGTGGAAGGCGGTGTTCGACAAGTTCGACCGCTTCCGCGCCGAGAAGGGGATGCGGGCCTACCGGATGTCGCGAAGGGTCGACGACCCGAACAGCGTCGTCGTGGACCTGGACTTCGACTCCGTCGAGGCGGCCACGGCCTTCCGCGGTGCGCTCGAGCAGATCTGGCAGACGCCGCAGTCGAAGGAGCAGCTGGTGTCCCACGGGACACCGCGGCTCTACGACCTCGTCGAGCAGCGTCAGCTCTGACGGGCCTAGCGCAGCGGCGTCATCAACCGCTTGAGCAGGTCGGCGAGCTCGCGGCGCTCGCCGGCCGAGAGCTCGGCGAGCAGCTCGCGCTCACTGGCGAGGAGGGTCTCGAAGGCGCCGTCGACCGCGCGCTTCCCGGCGCCGGTGAGACCGACGAGGACGCCCCGGCGGTCGTGCGGATCGGGGGACCGCTCGACCAGGCCGCGGGCGCCCAGTCGGTCGATCCGGTTGGTCATCGTGCCGCTGGTGACCATGGTCTCGCGCAGCAGCTGGCCGGGGCTGAGCCGGTACGGCTTGCCGGCCCGGCGCAGCGCCGCGAGCACGTCGAACTCCCACGGCTCGACCTCGTGGGCGGTGAACGCCTCCCGGCGGGCGCGGTCGAGCAGCCGGGCCAGGCGGCTGATCCGGCTGAACACCTCGACCGGCGCCAGGTCGAGGTCGGTGCGCTCGCGCTGCCACGCCTGCACCAGCTCGTCGACCTCGTCGGGGCTCGCGTCCTGTGCCGCCATGCCCGGCATCTTAGTCGCAAAGATTCTTGACATCGAGAGATCGGCGGAGCAATATCTCTCGATGTCAAGATAATCAGGAGGCCGGACATGCCGCACCGCTGGGACCCCGCGCGCTACCTCACCTACGCCGACGAGCGCGGGCGCCCGTTCGTCGAGCTGATCGCGCGTGTCCCCGCGTCGGCGCCGTCGACGGTGGTCGACCTCGGTTGCGGCCCGGGCAACCTGACCCGTCTGCTGGCGGAGCGGTGGCCCGAGGCTCGGGTGCTCGGCATCGACTCGAGCCCCGAGATGATCGCCACAGCGCGGGCGTCGGGCGCTGCCGTCGACTTCGAGGTCGGCGACCTGCGGGAGTGGGTCTCGTCAGGCTCGACCACCGGGGGAGCAGGCTCGACCACCGGCGCCACGGCTGACGTCCTCGTCTCCAACGCGACCCTGCAGTGGGTGCCGGGACATCTCGACCTGCTGCCGGCCCTCGCCGCGGCCGTCGCTCCCGGCGGCTGGCTGGCGTTCCAGGTGCCGGGCAACTTCGACGAGCCGAGCCACACGCTGCGCGCCGAACTGGCCGCGGAGGCGCCGTACGCCGAGCACACGGCCGGCGTGGCCACCCCCGATGCCCACGACGCCGCCACCTATCTCGAGGTGCTGAGCGCGCTCGGCTGCGAGGTCGACGCGTGGGAGACCACCTACCTGCACGTCCTCCAGGGTGAGGACCCGGTGTTCACCTGGGTGAGCGGCACCGGCGCGCGACCGACGCTGCAGGCCCTCGAGGAGGTCGACCCGGCGCTGCGCCATCGGTACGAGGAGGAGTTCAAGAGCCGGCTGCGGGCGGCGTACCCCGACACCGGTCGCGGGGTCGTGCTGCCGTTCCGGCGCGTGTTCGTGGTCGCCCAGAAACCAGGACAGGTCCCGGAGGGGTCCGCATGAGGCTGCACCACGTGCAGGTCTCCTGCCCGACCGGCGGGGAAGACGCCGCCCGGTCGTTCTACGCCGACGCGCTCGGCCTCACCGAGGTCGCCAAGCCGCGGGCACTGGCCGCTCGGGGTGGCTGCTGGTTCCGCGCGTACGACGAGCACGGCGGCGTGACCGCCGAGGTCCACGTCGGGGTGGAGGAGCCGTTCGCGCCGGCTCGGCGGGCACACCTGGCCCTGGTCCTCGACGACGTCGACGCGCTCGACCGGATCGCCGCACGACTGCGTGCGGCGGACCACCTGGTCGACCAGTCCGAGCGTGACACGTTCATCGGGTACCTCCGCTTCCACACCTTCGACCCGCACGGCAACCGCGTGGAGGTCCTCGCACCGTTCAGCCCGCCGCTGCCAGGTTGAGCCAGTCCTCCCGTGCTCGCACCCCTGTGTCCGGGTGGTCGGTGAAGAACCCGTCGACACCGGCCTCCAGGAAGGCCCGGGCCTCGGCGTGCGCGTCGCCGGCGGCGTCCGGGTCCGGCCCGATCCGGAAGGTCGGTGCCATGAACCGGTTCTCCTGGCGCAGCGTCCAGACGTGGACGAGCAGCCCGTGGGCATGGGCGTCCTCGACGAACCGGCTCGGTGCGACCGCGTCACCGACGGGGTCGCGGGGGAGCACGAGATCCTTGTGCACGCCGACACCGGCGGCGTACGTCGCGATCTGAGCCAGGTCGCAGGACGCGCCGCCGTCGTCGATCAGCTGGATCAGCGGAACGGTCGTCGTCGCGCGCAGCTCGCGGAGGCTGCCGGCCTCGAACGACTGCAGGAACACCTTCGCGTCCGGCCGGTCGAGATCGTGGCGCCGCAGTGCCTGCACGAGTGTCTCCTCGAGAGGCAGGCCGATCGAGGCGAAGTACGACGGGTGCTTGGTCTCGGGGTAGACACCGATCGGCCGGCCCAGGCGTCGGCTCTCGGAGGCGGCCAGGTCGAGCACCTCGTCGAGCGTCGGGACGTCGTACCGGCCGTCGTGGACCGTGTTCGCGGGCCGCACCTGCGGCAGCCGCTCCGTCGCCCGCAGCGTCTTGAGCTCGGCGAGGGTGAAGTCCTCGGTGAACCAGCCGG
>JAEKKP010000296.1 GCA_019510315.1 Propionibacteriales bacterium | reverse complement strand
GGGCCGCAGGGCGAGCACATCCGACCACTCGACAGGCCGTTTCTGCCTATTCGACCGGCCGTTTCCGACCACTCGACCGGCCGTTTCTGCCTACTCGACCGGCCGTTTCTGCCTACTGAACGCGCTTCTGGGCGATCGAGTACAGCGCCACTGAGGCGGCGACTCCGGCGTTGAGGGACTCGAGCGTGGAGCTCATCGGGATGGAGACCAGCAGGTCGCAGGTCTCGGCGACCAACCGCGACAGGCCGTCGCCCTCGGAGCCGACCACGACGACGAGCGGTCCGTCGGCGAGGTCGAGGTCGGGCAGCGACACCTCGCCGTCGGCGGCCAGGCCGATGACCATGCACCCGGCCTGCTGGTAGGCCTTCAGCTGCCGGGTGAGGTTCACCGTCTGCGACGGGGATCCGGGCCGCGGCGCCGGCGGACGTCTTCCAGGCGGCGGCCGTCATCCCGGCGGCTCGGCGCTCCGGCACGAGCACGCCATGCGCGCCGAACCCGGAGGCGGAGCGGACCACGGCACCCAGGTTGCGCGGGTCGGTCACCGAGTCGAGCGCCACGATCAGCGGCTTCTCGCCACGCTCTTGGGCCAGCGCCAGCAGGTCGTCGGCATGCGCATACTCGTACGCCGGGATGCGAGCCGCGAGCCCCTGGTGCACCGCACCCGACGTCATCCGGTCGAGCTCCGGGCGCGGCACCTCGAGCAGCGACACCCCGCGGTCGGCGGCGACGGCGAAGATCTCGCGCAGCCGGCTGTCGCGCTCGGCACCCTCGGCGACGTACACCGACGTGATCGGCATGCCGACGCGCAGCGCCTCGACGACCGAGTTGCGTCCGGCGATCCACTCGGTGTCACCGGTCTTCGTGCGCCGCTTCGGGCGAGTGGCGGCGACCTTCTCGGCCTTCGCCTTCTGCTTGTGCGCCTTGTGGTACGGGCGATCCTTGGCCTTCGGCGTCGGGCCCTTGCCCTCGAGACCGCGGCGCACGCGGCCGCCGGACCCCGCAGTCGGGTTGCCCTTGCCGGTCTTCTTGATCGCGCCCTTGCGGGCAGAATTGCCTGGCACTAGATGGTCCCCTCACCAATCGTCCACCGTGGGCCGTCGGGGGTGTCCTCGACCTCGATGCCGGCGGACTTGATCTGGTCGCGGATCGCGTCGGCAGTCGCGAAGTCCTTCGCAGCCCGGGCGGCCGCGCGCTGCTCGAGCAGGCCGCGCACCAGTACGTCGATCGCGCCGGTCAGCTTGGCGTCGTCGCGGGACGTCGCGCCCCAGGCCGGGTCGGCGGGGCTCAGCCCGAGGACGTCGAGCATCTGGTGCACCTGGGCAAAGGTGACCTTGAGGCCGTCGTCGTCCTTCTCGGTGAGCTGCTTGTTGCCGAGCCGGACCGTGTCGTGGAGGACCGCCACCGCGGCCGGCGTACCGAGGTCGTCGTCCATCGCCCCTGCAAACGCGCGCCATGGCTCGTCGCCGGAGCTGGTGCCGACATGGAACTCAGAGGGCAGGGCCGATCGCGCGCGGTCGAGGAACGTCTCGATCCGACGGAACGCCGACGCCGCGTCCTGCAG
>JAEKKP010000295.1 GCA_019510315.1 Propionibacteriales bacterium | reverse complement strand
ACGAGACGGATGCCCGGGCTCTCGAGCCAGCGCAGGACCTTCTCGGTCTCCTCGGCTGTCGCTGCCGGCGTCGGCCCGAGGCCGGGGGAGACGGTTTCGGACGTGAACCGGAGCTGCTCGACGTAGTCGTGGGCGTTGGCGTCGACCGGGATCACGCCGGCGCCTGCGAGTCGGCCGTGGCGCACGACGTGAACGGCCCAGCGGCCGTCGTCCTCGCGACGGGCCGCGACGAGCTCGGAGCAGCGCGTGAGGGCACTCAGGCGCTGGGTCCGCGACGCGGCCCGCACGAACGCGGCCAGCCGGTCGCGGTGGACGCCGGCGTCCTCGTAGCGCTGCTCGGCGGCGAGGACAGCCATCCGGGTGGACAGCGCCTCGACCACCTCGTCGGCGCGCCGGAGCAGGTTGTCCCGGAGGTCGGCGACCATCAGTGCGTAGGTGTCGAGGTCGACGCTGCCGTCGCAGGGGGAGAGGCAGCGGTCCATCTCGGCCAGGACGCACGCGCTCCGGGAGGGAGCCAGCGGAAGGCGGCCACTGCACTGGCGCACCGGAAAGGCCTCGTGGAGGGCTGCCAGGGACTTCTCGGCACGCTTGCGCGAGGAGAACGGGCCGAGGTAGTCGGCGTCGTCGTCGAGCACCTGGCGGACCAGCGAGAGCCGGGGCCACGCCTCGTTGGTCAGCTTGAGCCAGTGGACCTTCTCCGGATGGCGGCTGCGGCGGTTGTAGCGCGGCTTGTGCTGGGCGATCAGCCGCAGCTCCCGGACCTCGGCCTCGAGAGGGGTCGCGCACTCGATGCCGTCGACCCTGGTCGCCAGCCCGACCATCTCGCCCATCCGTGAGCGTGTCTCGGAGGCCGTGAAGTAGGACCGCACCCGCGAGCGCAGGTCACGCGACGTGCCGATGTAGAGCACGCGGCTGCTGTCGTCGCGGAAGAGATAGACACCGGGGGCGTGCGGCATGTGCTCGGCGAGATGGCGCTTGCGCCGCTGCGCCGAGGTGACCCGCGACGTGAACGTCTGCAGCTCCTCGAGCGTATGCACCCCGAGACTGCCGAGGCGCTCGAACAGCCCGTGGAGCACGTCGACCGTGGCCCGAGCGTCCTCGAGGGCTCGGTGGTTGGGCGTCGTGGTCGAGCCGAACGCGATCGCGAGCGAGCTGAGCTTGCAGTTGGGAG
>JAEKKP010000008.1 GCA_019510315.1 Propionibacteriales bacterium | reverse complement strand
GCCATCGCTGCGCTGGCCCAACAGCTCGCCGACGCCGGCTCCACCGACACCCTCGACCACCGCCGAGCCCAAGCGGTCGGGATGCTGGCCCGCGGCGAACTCGCCCTCGACGTGGTTTCGACAGGCTCAACCACCGGCGTTGGGACCGGGGACGATGAGCCGGAGCGCACCGAGACCGGCAGGGTCACCCGCCGCAAGCACCGCCGCGACGTCGTGCTGTACGTGCACCTCTCCGAAGACGCCCTGCGCTCCCACGACCCCGATGCTGTGGTCCAGGTGGAGAACGCCGGCGGACAGCTCCTCACCGCCGGACAGGTCGCCGAGTGGTGCGGACGCCCCGACACCGACCGGATCATCGTGAAACCCGTCATCAACCTCAACGAGCACCGGCACACCGACGCCTACCAGGTGCCGGACGCGGTTGCCGAACAGGTCGATCTCCGCGACCGCGAATGCGTGTTCCCGTGGTGCCACCGGCCCGCCCGACGCTGCGACAAGGACCACACCGTCCCCCACGACCGAGGCGGGCCCACCTGTGCGTGCAACCTGGCCCCGTTGTGCCGGCTGCACCACCGGATGAAGACCCACGGCGGCTGGACCTACACCACCCTCGAACCCGGCACCTACCTGTGGCGCAGTCCGCACGGGTACACCTGGCTACGCGACCACACCGGCACGACTGATCTGACACCACCACCCGTCGACCCACCCTGACGGATTTCGACAGGCTCAATCACCGAAGACCCACACCCCGCCGGCAACGGCGGGGCCAGTGGCATGCGCGGAGTCCCTGGGCACGTCACCAGGTCTCGACTGACCGCTCGCACGCTCGCTGCTCGACCACCCTGTGGCGGGTTTCCTGCTCGATCGCTCAGCGGGTTGTGCCGCGGTACTGCACCTCGGTGCGCACGGGGGTGAAGCCCTGGCGCTCGTAGACCGCGATCGCGGGGTCGTTGTCGCCGTCGACGTAGAGGATGACCTCGTCGACGCCCTGCGTGGCCAGGTGGCGAAGCCCGACGTTGGTGAGCACGGTGCCGAGTCCGCGGCCAGCCGCCTTCGGGTTCGTGGCGACGACGTAGACCTCGCCGTACGGCGGATCCTCGTCGCGGTGCACCTTGGTCCAGTGGAAGCCGAGCACGGGCAGCTCGGGGTCGTCCTCCTCCGGTACGGCGAGGAACAGGCCGTCCGGGTCGAACCAGGCCTCCGAGACGCGCTCGCGGAAGTCCTCGTGGGTCATGTGCCCCTGCTCGGGGTGGTGGGCGAACGCGGCGGCGTTGACCTCGAGCAGCGCGTCCTCGTCCTCGGGGAGGAACGTGCGGATCCGTACGCCGGGCGGCACGGTCACGTCGGCCACGGGCAGCGAGGTCGCCCGGCTCATGATCCGCAGCTCGCGCTCCCGCGGGATGCCGAAGCGGGCGGCGATCTTCGCGGCCGCCGGGTGATCGGCGTGCGACCAGGCCTCGACCTTGTCGGTCGACCCGAGCGCGGCCTCGGCGAGCGCGGTGCCCACGCCCTGGCCGCGGGAGTCCGGGTGGACGGCGAGGTCGAGGATCTGCCCGTGCAACAGGGCGAAGCCGCCGTCGCCGAGCCAGAGGGCGGCGTCGCGCAGTCCGCGGTACTTCAGCTGGAGGCAGGCCTGCTCGTTGAGGGTGATCACTCCGTCGGAGACGTCGCACGCCTCGGCGATCCGCCTGACCTCGGCTGCCGGACCGGCCCCGGTCGAGCCGTCGAACTCCTCGACACTGATCCGGTTGATGCTCGGGGTCACTGGGCCGACACGTCCTCGTGGTCTCGTTGGGAGTCCTTCGGCGGCAGCACGAAGCGGTAGCCGACGTTGCGGACGGTGCCGATCAGCGACTCGTTCTCCGGCCCGAGCTTGGCGCGCAGACGGCGTACGTGCACGTCGACCGTGCGGGTGCCGCCGAAGTAGTCGTAGCCCCAGACCTCCTGCAGCAGCTGCTCGCGGGTGAACACCCGGCCGGGGTGCTGGACGAGGTACTTGAGCAGCTCGAACTCCTTGAACGTCAGGTCGAGCGTGCGCCGGCCCAGGCGTGCGGTGTACGTCGCCTCGTCGACCACCACCTCGCCGCTGCGGATGATGTGCGCCTCGGGGTCGTCGCGGTCCTGGGCGTCGCGGCGGCCGAGCGCGACCCGCAGCCGTGCGTCGATCTCGGCGGGCCCGGCGTCGTCGAGGAGGACGTCGTCCATGCCCCAGTCGGCGGCGACGACCGCAAGACCGCCCTCGGTGACGACCAGCAGGACCGGCTGCACCGACCCGGTGGTGCGGATCAACCGGCAGAGGTCGCGGGCGTGCGCCAGCTCGCGGCGGCCGTCGATGAGGACGACGTCGGAGGCCGGGGCCTCGAGCAGCGCGCTGCCCTCCGCCGGCAGGATCTTCACCTGGTGCGGAAGCAGTGCCAGGCCGGGCAGCACATCGGCTGAGGGCTGCGTCGTGCTCGTCAACAAGAGCAGAGTGCTCAAGGGCGGGCACCTCCTCCGGGACCGGCTGCGATGAGGCAGGATATCGGAGATGGGCGCGCTCACACGCCAGACCGACTCACCAGCCGGACAGGTCCGGTTGCGATACTGGGCCGCAGCGCGTGCGGCGGCCGGCGTCGCCGAGGACGTGATCGACGTCTCAGGGCCGTGCACGCTGGCGGACCTGAAGGCGCGAGTGCTGGAGCTGCACGGGTCCTCGGCCCGGTTCGCGGCGGTCCTCGGCACGTGCTCGGTGCTGGTCGGGGACCTTCCAGTCGGCTCGGAGGACCCGGGCTCGGTCGAGGTGGGCGCCGGGCAGACCGTGGAGTTCCTGCCCCCGTTCGCGGGCGGATGACCCGGCCCGACCGGTAGACTCGCGCGCCAGGTCACCGAAGCGGAGGACGAGAGATTTTGGCTGCCAGACTCGGTGGTGCGCTGGTCTACGCCGGTGCCGGGCTTCTGCTGCTGGTCGTGCTGGCGGTTGCCACCGCCGGCCCCGTCTACGCCGTGCTGGGCTGCCTCGTCGCCGCCGGCCTGACCGGCATCGTGGTCCTGGGCGCCGAGCGCGCGGCCGTGGTGACCATGATCCTCGCCTTCGCGACGGCACCGATGTACCGCGGCCTCGAGGGCCTCAGCGGCGGGGTCGGTACGCCGACTGACTTCTTCCTCGTGATGTCGGTGATGCTCCTGCTCTCTACATCGCCGGCCTGGTGATCATCGCCGTCTGTGGGCTGATCTCCAGCGCTCTCTCCACCTCGCCGCTGTTCAGCCTCTTCCCCCTGGTGCAGTGGCTGTTCTTCCTCGGTGGGCTACCGATCGTGATCGCCTGGTGGCGCCCCGGGACGAAGATCGTCGTGACCCTTCTGTGGGCCTACGTGTTCGGCCAGATGGCCAGCACCGCCTACGCGCTGGCCACCGGTCCGGTGGTCGGCAACCGCTACCAAGGCCTGTCCCACCACACCAACGCGTTCGGCATGGCCGGCATGACGGCCATTGCGATCCTGCTGTACCTCTACGCCCACCACCGCGGAGTGCACGCGCGGGTCATCGTGCTCGGCGCCGGCGGGATCAGTGCGATCTCGATCATCATGAGCGGCAGCCGCGCAGCCGTGGTCGTCGCCGCCGTCCTGGTCCTGCTGATTCCGTTCGTCGAGCGTTCGGCGGTCTCCGGCTTCGTGCTGTCGATCCTCGGCGCGCTCGCACTCGTCGCGTTCCCGCTGCTGGTCCAGAGCGGCCACGCCGGCTCGGCCCTGACCAGGCTGGCCGGTGACAGCACGGCCGTGGTCGCCGACCAAGCGCGGACGAGCGCCCTCGACTACGGCTTGCAGAAGTTCTGGGAGAGACCCGTCGTCGGCAGCGGCATGGCCGACGTCGAGGTGATCCACGACGTCTTCCTCGAGGTCGCCGTCGGCATCGGCATCATCGGCCTCGCCGGGTTCCTGATCTGCCTGGTTGTGCTCTGTCGCCCGCTCCTGACCCTGCACGTCCACCGGCGGCTGAGCTATCTGCCGCTGGCCTACATCGGCATGGGCCCGGCGCTGCCGAGCATCTACGACCGCACGATGTGGGTGCCGATCGCGCTGTCCATGCTCGCCGTGATCAAGGCGCCGGACGCCGCCGAAGCGGACGCAGCCGCGCCGGTTCGCGTGATCGGCTCGCGCAGCTTGGCGCCGCGTACCTCGCCCGGCCCCGCTACCGCGTAGGTCCGTCAGCCGCGCTGCGGCGTACCGCTGCGCTCGAGCAGCGCCTCGAAGCGATCGGCGCAGCCGGCCAGCTCGAACTCCTGCTCGGCGAGCGCCCGTGCCGCCTTGCCCAGCGCCGCCTGGCGCTCGTCGTCCGCGAGGACTCCGGCGACCCATGCGGCAGCGGCCGGCAGCGATGACTCGTCCGGCGGGAGCACGCACCCGTCGACCCGGGACACGAGGGTCGCGGCGAGGTTCTCGGCCGGCATCAGGCCGAGGATCGCGCGGCCCGCGCACAGGTAGGACAGCGTCTTGGACGGCACCGAGAACGCGCCCGCGTCCTGCTCGAGGAGGACGACGAGCACGTCACCTGACCCGAGTACCTCCGAGAGCCGCTCGTAGGGCTGGAACGGCAGCAGCAGCAGAGGTACGTCGAGCCGCGCGGCCTCGTCGCGGAGCACCTGCTCCGCCGGGCCCTGGTTGACCACGACGAGCCGGAGCGGCTGGCCGGCGTCGATCAGCTCGCGCGCCAGGCCGACCAGCAGCGCCGGGTTGTGCTTGAGCCCGAGCGTGCCGGAGTAGAGCAGAGTCTTGGTCTCGTCGAGCCCGTGCTCGTGCGACCAGTCGTTGGTGCGCGTCACCGGCCGGATCTCCTCCAGCGGCGCCCAGTTGGGGATGACCGTGGTCTTGTCCGCAGTGCCCCAGCGACGGTGCACGTCGAGGAAGGAGTCCGCGATGACGACGACCGCAGCAGCTCGTCGCGCGCACCACCGCTCGCCGGCGCCGATCAACGTCGCGACCACGGCGAACGACCGCGAGAGCTTGCTGCCGGCGAACGACCTGATCGCCACTGCCTGCACGTCCTGGTGCCACAGGACCCACGGGATGCGCCTCAGCCGCAGCACGAACGCGAGGACCACGAGCGTGGGGATGGGGACGTTCGACGCCATCACCACGTCGGGCCGGATGCGTCGGACCTGACGGACCAGCTCGACACCCAGGCGCAGCTCCTGGACCAGGCGCTTGCCGAAGCTCATCTTCGCGATCACGACTCCGACGCCGATCGGGTCGAACCGGATCGTCTCGCCGGGCTCCGGGCGCAGGTGCCCCTTGCCGGAGGTGTAGGCGTCGCAGTAGGAGTGCGTGACGTCGTGCCCCCGCCGCGACAGCTCGCGGCTCAGCTCGACCTGGAAGGGGTGACCGCTGTAGTCGTGCAGGAGCATCCGCATCGGCGGGGCCTCAGCCGAGCGACCGCTTGACCTCGTCGTACACCCAGGCGTAGGTCTTCGCCATGCCGTCGGCGAGCGACGTCGACGGCGCCCAGCCGTAGGTCTCGAGGATCTGCGTGTTGTCGGAGTTGCGGCCGCGCACGCCCTGGGGTGCGTCGAGCTGGTAGTTGCGGGTGCACTTGATGCCGGCGATCTCCTCGACGATCGAGTAGAGCTGGTTGATGCTGACCAGCTCGTCGCTGCCGAGGTTGACGGGCACGGGGCTGTCGCCGCGCAGGATCATCTGCGAGCCGCGCACGCAGTCGTCGATGTACATGAAGCTGCGGGTCTGCTCCCCGTCGCCCCAGATGTCGATGTCGTGGTTGCCGGTGATCACCGCGGTGGCGATCTTGCGGCAGACCGCGGCCGGCGCCTTCTCGCGGCCGCCGGTCCAGGTGCCGTGCGGGCCGTAGACGTTGTGGTAGCGCGCGACCCGGGTCTCGAGGCCGAAGTCCTCGAGGAAGTGCCGGCACATCCGCTCGGTGAACAGCTTCTCCCAGCCGTAGCCGTCCTCGGGCATCGCCGGGTAGGCGTCGGCCTCCTTGAGTGCGGTGATGTGGGTGTCGGTCTGCTTGTCGGCGGCATAGACGCACGCCGAGGAGGAGTAGAAGTACCGCTCGACGCCGGCCTTCTGCGCTGCCTGCAGCATGTGGGTGCTGGTCAGCACGGTGAGCATGCAGAGCGCCTTGTTGTTCTCGATGAAGCCCATGCCGCCCATGTCGGCGGCGAGCATGTAGACCTCGCGCGCGCCGTCGGTCTGCGCGAGTGCGTCGTCGAGCAGGGAGAGGTCGGCCTGGACGTTCTCGGCTGCCTCGTGCGCCTGGTACCACTCCGAGACGGGCTTGACGTCGACGGAGCGGACCGAGAGCCCCTGCGAGAGCAGGTCGCCGACGAGATGTCCGCCGATGAAGCCACCGCCGCCGGCGACGAGGACATCTACGGGGCGGGCAGACATGGTGACTCCAATCGTCGAGGGGGTGGTCGCCAGTCGGCGACGCCGAGACATCCAACGAGCGTCCCGTCAAGGCGTCACGATACCGAGTCCCCTACGCTGGCGGGCGTGAAATCCGCACTCGTCACCGGGGTCGCAGGCCAGGACGGCATCTACCTCGCGCGACGGCTGCAGCACGAGGGCGTGGCGGTCGTCGGGACGGTGAACCCCCGCTCCCGCGCGACGGAGCGCGAGGCGGCGTACCTGGACGGCGTCGACGTCGTGCCGCTGGACCTCGCCGACACCGAGGGCCTGCGCGGGCTGGTTGCGTCGCGCGCACCTGACGCGGTGTTCAACCTCGCCGGGATGAGCTCGGTCGCCCGCAGCTGGGAGCGACCGGAGGAGACCTTCACGCTCAACACCGACGCGGTGCAGGTGCTCGTCGACGCGCTTCTGGCGCTGCGGGACCGCACCGGGCAGGACGTGCGCCTCGTGCAGGCGTCGACCGCGGAGGTCGTCGAGGGGGAGAGCCCCTACGCGCGCTCCAAGGCCGCGGCGGAGGAGACCGTCCGCACGGCCCGCGAGGAGTCCGGGCTGCACGCGTGCTTCGCTCGCCTGCACATCCACGAGAGCCCGGTGCGTGGCCCGCAGTTCGTCAGTCGCAAGATCACCAGCGCGGTCGCGGAGATCGTCCTCGGCCGCCGCTCGGTCCTCACGCTCGGCAACCTCGACGTCGTGCGCGACTGGGGCTTCGCCGGTGAGTACGTCGAGGCGCTGCGCCTGATGGCGACCACCGCCGAGCCGGTCGACCTGCCCGTCGGCACCGGCGTGCGACACACGCTCGCCGAGCTGGTCGATGCCGCCTTCGCCGCCGGCGGGATCGACGACCCGGCTCGACACCTCGCCCAGGACCCCGCCCTGCTCAGGCCCGCCGACATCCCGGAGCTGGTGGCCGACCCCGGTCCGGCCGAGCGCGCGCTCGGCTGGCGGGCCACGGTCACCCTCGAGGACCTGCTGGGGCACATGGTCCGGGTCGACCTCGAGCGGCTCCGGACGGGTGTCGCCGAGTCGGCGGCCTACCTCGCCGTACCGGCGCCGATCTGACGGGCGCGCTCCAGCAGCGACTCACGGATCGTCCGGGCAGTGCCGGCCCAGGTGTAGCGGTCCGCATGCCGGCGGCCCGCCTCCAGCTGCTCGGGTGTCATCGCGAGGGCCTGCTCCATCGCGGCGCGGAGGTCGTCCGCGCCCGTCGACCTGGCCACGGCGGCGTGACCACCGGTGATCTCGAGCAGGGCCGGGTCGGCGGACACCACGACCGGGATGCCGAGCCGCAGGGCCTCGGCGGCGGGCAGTCCGAAGCCCTCGAAGTCGGAGGGAAACACGACCAGCCCGGCGCCGGCGAAGCAGGAGGTGAAGGCGTCGTCGTCGAGCCAGGGCATCAGCTCGACCTGCCCGCTCGTTCCCAGGCGCTGGACCAGCTCGGTCGCGGAGGCGCGGTCGGCGGCGCCCATGCCGACCAGGCGCAGCCGCCACTCCGGGTGATCCCTGGCGAAGGCCGCCCAGCCCTCGAGCACCGCTGTGACGTTCTTGTTGGCGAAGTGGCCGAACGCGATCGCGTAGGGCTCGCCGGGCGCTTCGGCCCGCCAGGCGAGGGCGTTGTCGGAGCCCAGTACCGCGGCGCGGCCGCGTCGGGCGAGCCGGGG
>JAEKKP010000293.1 GCA_019510315.1 Propionibacteriales bacterium | reverse complement strand
GCGGCGAGGGCGGTCAGGGTGCGGCTGGTCCGAGTGTGCATGCGTATCCCTGTGGCTGATGGGCGAGAAGTGAAGGGACCATCATGCACGAGGGGTCCACATGAGCACTGGTGAACGAAGCACACCCGAGGAACTACGCCGCTGTCAGCGGGCGCTCAACGGGGATGGTGCAGCCTTCGGGCCGCCTCGGCGACCGAGCCGCTGTTCGACGGGTAGACGGTGAAGGCCTGGGCGAGCTGGTCAGCGGTGAGCGACTCGGCGACGGCCACGGAGACCGGGTGGATCAGCTCGCTGGCCCGGGGGCCGACCACGACGCCGCCGACGATGATCCCCGTGCCCGGCCGGGCGAACAGCTTCACGAAGCCGTCGCGGACGCCCTGCATCTTCGCGCGCGCGTTGCCGGCGAGCTCGAGGCGGACCACCTCCGCGTCGATCTCGCCGTTGTCGACCGCCTGCTGGGTCCAGCCCACCGTGGCGATCTCGGGTGCGGTGAAGACGTTGGAGGACACCTTCTTCAGGTCCAGCGGCGAGACCGCGTCTCCGAGGAAGTGCCACATCGCGATCCGGCCCTGCATGGCGGCGACGGAGGCGAGCATCAGGATGCCGGTGCAGTCGCCGGCGGCGTACACGCCGCGGGCCGTGGTGCGCGAGACGCGGTCGACCACGACGTAGCCGCCGTCGTCGAGCTTCACGCCGGCCTCCTCGAGGCCGACGCCGGCGGTGTTGGGGACCGAGCCGAGCGCGAGCAGGCAGTGGGACCCGGTGACCGAGCGGCCGTCGGTCAGCCGCACCGTCACCTCGTCACCGTCGCGCGTGACCGACTCCATGCGGGACTTCGACAGCACGGTCATGCCGCGCCGGGTGAGCACCTGCTGGAGCACCTCGGCGGCATCCGCGTCCTCGCCGGGCAGCACCCGGTCGCGGGAGGACACCAGGACGACGTCGATGCCGAGCGCCATGTAGGCGCTCGCGAACTCGGCCCCGGTCACCCCGGAGCCGACCACGATCAGCCTCGTCGGCATCTCGGTGAGGTCGTAGACCTGCTCCCAGGTGAGGATCCGCTCGCCGTCGGGCTGTGCCGTCGGCAGCGTGCGCGGGGCCGCTCCGGTGGCGACCAGCACGGCGTCGGCCTCGAGTGTCTCGGTGCCGCCGCCGGGGAGGTCGACGGCCACCTGCTGCGGCC
>JAEKKP010000038.1 GCA_019510315.1 Propionibacteriales bacterium | reverse complement strand
TCCCGCTGCCCGCCGGTCTGGTCGACGGAAGCCGGCTGCCGGAGCCGATCTTCACGCCGACGACCAAGGGCGAGGTCGGCGAGCACGACGAGGCGATGACCTACGACGACGTGGTCGGCACGGTCGGTGCCGAGGACGCGGCCCACCTGCGCGACGTCACGCTCGCCGTCTACGCGCGGGCGGAGGCGATCGCGCGCGAGCGCGGCATCATCCTGGCCGACACCAAGATCGAGCTGGGGCGGCGCGAGGACGGCGCGGTGCTGCTGGCCGACGAGGTGCTCACCCCGGACTCGTCGCGGTTCTGGCCGGCGGAGGAGTGGGCGCCGGGCCGCGCGCAGCCGTCGTACGACAAGCAGATCGTGCGCAACTGGGCCCTCTCGCCCGAGTCGGGCTGGGACCGCAGCTCGGGCGAGCCGCCCCCGGACCCGCCCGCCTGGGTCATCGAGCGCACCCGGTCGCGCTACGTCGAGGCCTACGAGCTGCTCACCGGCGAGACCTTCTGATGCGGCCGGTGGCCTTCGACGTACCCGTCGAGGTCGCCTTCGACTACCTGGTCGAGCCGCGCAACCGGCCCGAGTGGCAGTCGTCGCTCGCGCGCGTGGAGGTCGGCGCCGAGGAGCCGCACGAGGGCTTGCAGTGGGTCGACGTGACCCGGATCGGCGTGCGCGCCCGGATGCGCCTCGTCGAGCTGAACCGGCCCGAGCTCTGGTCGGAGTGGGGCGAGTGGCGCGACCGCGTGCATGCCCGGCTCACGCTCGGCTTCGTGCCGACCGGACGCGGATGCCTGGTCGTACCCGATCTCGTGCTCGGAGTTGACGGGTGGCTCGGGCGGCCGGTCACGGCATTGCTTCTCCGGCTCGCTCACCGCGCGATCCGCGCAGACTTGAGACGAGCGGCCCGCGTGCTTTCCGAGCGCAGCGCCGAACACTAGGTTGAGGTCACCCGTCGACCCAGGAGGCCTCACCCGTGTACAACCTGTCGATCCTGCTCGAGGACAGCGCTCGCCGCTACCCCGACCGTGACGCCCTGGTGCTGGGCGACAGCCGCCTGACGTACGCGCAGGTCGACGCGATGGCCAACCAGGTCGCCAACCTCCTCGTCGAGCTCGGCGTGCGACGCGGCGACCGGGTGGCGCTGACCTGCCCGAACCTGCCGTACTTCCCGGTGATCTACTACGGCATCGTCAAGGCCGGCGGCGTCGTCGTACCCCTCAACGTCCTCAACAAGGGCCGTGAGGTCACCTACTACCTCGACGACTCCGAGGCCAAGGTCTACTTCTGCTTCCAGGGCACCCCGGAGCTGCCCATGGGCGAGGCCGGGTACGCCGGCGCGCAGAACGCCGCGCACGCCCCCGAGTTCGTCCTGGTCATGGCCGACCCGGCGGCACCCTCGTCGATCGACGGCGCCCGCACCCTTGGCGAGGCGCTCAAGGACCAGTCGCCGGTCTTCGAGGCCGTGCTCGGCGAGGAGACCGACACGGCGGTGATCCTCTACACGAGCGGCACCACCGGACAGCCCAAGGGCGCCGAGCTCTCGCACTCCAACCTCGTGCTCAACGCGCTCACCTGCAACCGGCTGTTCGGGTCGACGCCGGGCACCGACGTCCACCTCGTCACCCTGCCGCTGTTCCACTCCTTCGGCTCGACGGTCCAGATGAACGCGGGCTTCTCGATGGGGGCGACGCTGGTGCTGCTGCCGCGGTTCGACGCGCAGGCGGCGATCAGCCTGCTCCAGTCCGAGGACGTCACCTTCTTCGCCGGCGTGCCGACGATGTGGTGGGGGCTCCTCGGCGCCCTCACCGACGACGTCGACGTGAAGCGCATCGCCGACAACCTGCGCGTCGGCGTCTCCGGCGGTGCGAGCCTCCCGGTCGAGATCATCAAGGACGTCCGCGAGAAGTTCGGCGTGACCCTCCTCGAGGGCTACGGCCTGTCCGAGACGTCTCCGGTGTCGACCTTCAGCGACCCCGACAGGGAGCCGCGACCGGGCTCGATCGGCATCCCGGTCTGGGGCGTCGAGTGCAAGCTGATCGACGACGACTGGAACGAGATCACGGACGACGCGAGCGGTGCCATTGGTGAGATCGCGATCCGCGGGCACAACATCATGAAGGGCTACCTCAACCGGCCGGACGCGACGGCCGAGGTGATGCGCGACGGGTGGTTCCGCTCCGGCGACCTGGCCCGGCGCGACGAGGAGGGCTTCTACTACATCGTCGACCGGTCGAAGGACATGATCATCCGCGGCGGCTACAACGTCTACCCGCGGGAGATCGAGGAGGTCCTGATGACCCACCCCGACGTCTCGCTGGCCGCCGTGGTCGGCGTACCCCACGAGTCGCACGGCGAGGAGGTGAAGGCGTTCGTGATCCGCAACGAGGGCGCCGCCATCACCGAGGAGGAGCTGGTGGCATGGGGCAAGGAGCAGATGGCGTCGTACAAGTACCCGCGGCTCGTCACGTTCGTCGACTCGCTGCCGATGACCGCCACCGGCAAGATCCTCAAGCGCGAGCTGGTCGACTGAGATGACCTACGACCTCTCGGACTCCGCGGTGTTCGCGGTGACACCGGATGCTGCCTTTCAGGCGTTGGTGGACGCGCCGCTCGAGGTGCTGTTCCCGAGCCGGTCGGGGCTGATCCCTCCGATCAAGGGCTGCGAGGGTCAGGACGGCGCGTGGGGCCAGACCGGCCAGACCCGCACGGTCGTCCTGGCCGATGGCAGCCGCAACCTCGAGACCCTCGTCGCGGTCGAGCGGCCCAGCGACTACCGCTACGTGCTCACCGACTTCACGGGGCCGATGAAGCTGCTCGTCGGCAAGGTCGACGGCCGCTTCAGCTTCGCGCGGGAGGGTGACGGCACGCGGGTGACCTGGAGCTGGGTGCTGCACCCGCGGACGCCTCTCGCCCGCCTGGTGTTCCCGTTGCTGGGCGCCTCGTGGCGCACGATGGCGCGCGGCATGTGGCCGCGCCTGGGCGCCCGGCTGGCCTCCTGACCTGCACGAACGATTAGTTTCGCGCTGCTCTGCCACTTAGGATTCGCGCGTGGCCAGGGGATCTGAAGGCGTCCCCCTGCACAAGGGGCGCCACAGGGCGACCCGTCCCGACCGCGTCGGACGGGCGCTGCGCCGTGCTCTGGTCGCGACCCTGGTCCCGGCGGTCGTGCTCGCGGTTGCGGGCTGGATCACGGTGCGTACGTCGTCCTCCCGGGTGCTCGACCTGGTGCTCAGCCGGTCGGCGCTGCTCTGGATCGTCATCGCCATCGTCACGGTCTGGTTGCTCTGGGTGGCGATGATCTGCCACACCTACGTGCGCAACCGGGTGCACCCGGCGCCTCGCACGCTGCGGGTCCTCAGCGGGTTCGGCGTCGCCCTGATGTGCGCGGCGGTCAGCGCGCCGATGGCGGTCGGCGCCCGGTACGCCGTGGTGCAGCGCGACCTGATCGGCAGCGTCTTCGGCGACCAGGTCAGCGCGACCGCGCCGAAGGTCACCAAGTCAGACCCGTGGGGCAAGCGCGACCGGGTCAACGTGCTGCTGCTCGGCGGCGACGGTGCCGTGCACCGGCCGGGCGTGCGCACCGACTCGGTCATCCTGGCGAGCATCAACACCAAGAACGGCCGCACCGTCCTGTTCAGCCTGCCGCGCAACCTGCGCAACGTGCCGTTCAAGGAGGGCTCCAAGCTCGCGGAGCTCTACCCCAACGGGTTCACCGACGGCAGCAGCGAGCCCAACGCGAACTACTTCCTCAACGCCGTCTACCGCGACGTCCCGCTGATGCACCCCGGCGTGCTCGGGAAGACCGACAACGAGGGCGCCGACGCGGTGAAGCTGGCGGTGGCGGGGGCGCTCGGCATCCGGGTCGACTACTACGTGCTCGTGAACCTCGCCGGCTTCCAGCAGCTCGTCGACGCGATGGGCGGCATCACCGTCAACATCAACGAGCCGGTGCCGATCGGCGGCAACACCGACGCCCACATCCCGCCCGACTCCTACCTCCAGCCCGGGCCGGACCAGCGGCTCAACGGCTTCAAGGCGCTCTGGTTCACCCGCGGCCGGTACGGCTCGACGGACTACAAGCGCATGGAGCGGCAGCGCTGCGCGATCAACGCGATCGTCGCCGAGGCCAGCCCGGTCACCATGCTGAAGCGCTACACGAAGCTGGCCAGCACCAGCAAGGAGATCGTCCGCACCGACATCCCGAGCAAGCTGCTGCACGCCTTCGTCGACCTGGCCGCCAAGGTGAAGGACCAGCCGATCAAGTCGGTCGGCTTCGAGCGCAGCGACGAGTTCGACCCCAACGCCCCCGACTTCGACTACGTGCGGGCCGCGGTCCAGGCCGCGCTCTACCCCGCGCACTCCACGGGCGCGACCGGCGGCGCCGGTGCGGGAGGAGTCGGCGTCAAGGCGCCGGCCGGCTCGACACCCACCTCCGGGTCCACGGCTGCGGTCGACCCGGAGCCCAGCAAGGCGAGCAACGCGAGCGACGACTGCGCCTACCGGCCGGTGACCGGCGAGTCGGTCTCCGCAGATTAGGATCGTCCCGTCCGCCGTACCTGAATCGCCCAGGAGCTGCCCCGTGGCCCGTGTCGTCGTCGACGTCATGCCCAAGCCCGAGATCCTCGACCCGCAGGGCAAGGCGGTGCTCGGTGCGCTGCCCCGGCTCGGCTTCGAAGGCGTCACCGACGTTCGGCAGGGCAAGCGGTTCGAGCTCGAGATCGACGGCGAGCTGACGCCGGCGCGGCTTGCCGAGGTGGAGCAGATGGCCGAGACGCTGCTGTCGAACCCGGTGATCGAGGACTACGCCGTCCGCGTGCTCGCGGAGCCGGAGGTCGGGGCGTGAAGGTCGGCGTGATCACCTTCCCGGGATCGCTCGACGACGTCGACGCCCGCCGTGCCGCCCGCGTCGCGGGTCACGAAGCGGTCGCCGTGTGGCACGGCGACGACACCCTCTCTGGTGTGGACGCGGTGATCCTGCCGGGCGGCTTCTCCTACGGCGACTACCTGCGCTGCGGCGCGATCGCCCGGTTCGCGCCGGTGATGGCGGCCGTGGTCGACGCGGCGAAGGGTGGCATGCCGGTGCTCGGCATCTGCAACGGCTTCCAGATCCTCTGCGAGTCGCACCTGCTGCCCGGCGCCCTGATCCGCAACGACCACCGGAAGTTCGGGTGCCTCGACCAGCGGCTGGTGATCGAGAACGACCGCACCGCCTGGACCTCGTCGTACGACGCGGGCCAGGAGGTGACGATCGTGCTCAAGAACGGCGAGGGCTCGTTCGTCGCCGACGAGCGGACCCTGGACATGCTCGAGGCCGAGGGCAGGGTGGTCGCGCGCTACGTCGGCAACCCGAACGGGTCGCAGCGCGCGATCGCGGGCGTCACCAACGAGGCCGGCAACGTCGTCGGCCTGATGCCGCACCCCGAGCACGCCATCGAGGACCTGTGTGGTCCGGGCACCGACGGTCTCGGCTTCTTCACCTCGCTCGGCGCGGCCGGCCTGCTGTCGGCCTGACCCGCCAGCCTCAGACGACGGGGTCGGACCCGTCGGCCTGCGGGTGTACGGCGACGGCCGGGTCGGTCGGCTCGTGGCCGCCTGATCCGCTGGGCTCCGCTTCGGCGGGCACGGCGCCGGCGAGGATCACCGTTACCTCCGGCCCTTGAGCAGGGCGGCCCAGGTCTTCGTCGCGACCACCCTGGTCGGCTTGATCCCGACTCTCTTCTGGTAGGCACCGACGGCCGCCTGGGTCGCCTTGTCGTAGGCGCCGGTGACCTTCAGCCGCAGCGAGATCGCGGCGTTGAGAGCGCGCTGGAGCAGCGCGATGTCGGGGCTGCTCACGCCGGCCTGGAGGATGGTGCGGGTGCTGCCGGCGGCCAGCAGGGACGTCCAGTCCGAGCGGCTGAAGCCCTTGTGGACCGAGTGGTGCACCTTGGCCTGCCACGCCTTGACGGCGCGCGTGGTGGCGCCGTTCCAGGTGCCGGTGACCGAGCGGGTGTACAGGCCCTGCTGCTTGAGGACGCACTGCAGGGCGCGGTGCAGCTGGGTGCGCTGCTGCGGGGCGGTGTCGCGGTACGCCGTCCGGTTGATCGTCGTCGGCGTGCACAACGGGTCGCTGACCTTGTCCGACGGCGTGGTTGCCGGCGGCGGTGTCGGTGCCGCGGTGCCGCTGAGGTCGAGGTAGCTGCGGTCGATGTTGATCGTCACGCCGCCCCAGGTCTCGTTGTGGCCGCCTTGGTACTGGTGGATGCGGTGGCCGGCCCATCCGTCGGGCCGGACGAACGTCGACCCGGCGTCGGCCAGGCCGTTCCAGTCGGCGATCCAGACCTGGTCGGGCATCGTCACCTTGTTGCCGGGCGTGACCCGGGCGTCGTCGAGCACCTTGATGCCCGATGCGGCGCTCGAGTAGACGCCGGACACGTAGCTGTTCTTGTGCAGCTGGCGGGTCCAGGCGCTGAGGAACCACAGGGACGACCACCGGCAGGAGTCGATCTTGGCGTTGAACGCCTCGAGGTCGTAGTAGATGGTGCTGCCGGTGACGATGCCCAGACCCTGCGCGGCCGCCACCGCCTGCTTCGCCTCGGCGCGGCCCTGGTCGCGGGCCGCCTCGTAGCCGTTGGTCGCGTCGGCGCTGATCTTGTCCTTCTGGTACCGGTCCCGCGTCGTGCAGGACGCCTGCGCGCCGAGGTGGATCGGCAGCAGCTGCCATCCCGTCGCGAGCTGGGTGCTCACCCAGGTCGGTGTCAGGTTCGTCTGCGCCTGGCAGAACCGCAGTGCACCGGACATGTAGATCCCGACCGCGCGGAACGGCGAGGAGGTCAGCCATGCCGTCATCGCCGCCTGGCTCGGCGCCTCGCACTGGTCGAAGCCGTAGCCGACCATGTTCGCCGGCGTCACGGCGTTCGGCGTCGTCGCCGTGGAGGTGGACGCGGTCAGGCCCACGGTCGCGGCAAGGCCGGCGATCGTCAGGACGGCAAGGGTCCGGCGAAGCCGCGGCAAAGAAGGCATTTCGGTCACTCCAGGGTGGGGAACCTGGTCACCATAACCACACCAGTAACAGCGGTAACAGTGGTTCCGGTGAACTACAGATCTGTAGTTCGTGCGGTTCGTCCGGCGGACTCCCGGCGGCGGCCGGCGCGGCACGCACAGTAGATTTGGCGCGTGCCCGACGCTCGCACCGCCCTCAAGCTCGACACTGTCTCCCTTGCCACCGACGACCCCGGGCGCGAGCAGCCCTGGGCGGACCTCGGGCTCAAGGCCGACGAGTACGCGAGGATCCGCGAGATCCTCGGCCGCCGGCCCACGTCGAGCGAGCTGGCGATGTACTCCGTGATGTGGAGCGAGCACTGCTCCTACAAGAGCTCCAAGGTGCACCTCAAGCAGTTCTCCGAGATCCCCCAGGAGACGCCGGTCGGCAAGATGCTGGCGGGCATCGGTGAGAACGCCGGCGTGATCGACGTCGGTCAGGGCTACGCCGTCACGTTCAAGGTCGAGTCGCACAACCACCCGTCGTACGTAGAGCCCTACCAGGGGGCCGCCACCGGAGTGGGCGGCATCGTCCGCGACATCCTCGCGATGGGTGCGCGGCCGGTCGCGGTGATGGACCCGCTCCGCTTCGGTCCGCTCGACGCCGAGGACACCCACCGCGTGCTCCCCGGGATCGTGGCGGGCGTGGGCGGCTACGGCAACTGCCTCGGGCTCCCCAACATCGGCGGCGAGGCGGTCTTCGACGAGAGCTATGTCGGCAACCCGCTCGTCAACGCGCTGTGCGTCGGCGTGCTCCGGCACGAGGACCTGCACCTCGCCAAGGCGAGCGGTGCGGGCAACCTGGTCGTCCTGTACGGCGCTCGCACGGGCGGCGACGGCATCGGCGGCGTGAGCGTGCTCGCCAGTGAGACCTTCGACGCCGATGGACCGGCCAAGCGACCCAGCGTGCAGGTCGGCGACCCGTTCATGGAGAAGCTGCTCATCGAGTGCACGCTCGAGCTCTTCGCCTCGGGTGTGGTCGCCGGGATCCAGGACCTCGGCGGAGCCGGCCTGTCCTGCGCGACGTCGGAGCTCGCCAGCGCGGGCGACGGCGGCATGCAGGTCGAGCTCGACCGGGTGCCGCTGCGCGACTCGACCTTGGCGCCCGAGGAGATCCTCATGAGCGAGTCGCAGGAGCGGATGATGGCCGTGGTCGAACCGGGCGACGTCGACGCGTTCATGGCGATCTGCGCGAAGTGGGACGTCGAGGCCGTCGTCGTCGGCGAGGTCACCGACAGTGGCCGTCTCGAGATCACCTGGCACGGCGAGACCATCGTCGACGTGCCGCCGCGGACGGTCGCGCACGAGGGTCCGACGTACCAGCGTCCGTTCGCCCGGCCCGACTGGCAGGACGCGCTCCAGGCCGACGCCGCAGAGGCACTTGCGCGACCCACGTCCGGCGACGATCTGCGCGCCACCGTGCTGCGGCTCGCAGCCAGCCCGAACCTCTGCGACAAGTCCTGGATCACCGACCAGTACGACCGCTACGTGCTGGGCAACACCGTGCTCGCGCAGCCGTCGGACTCGGGGATGATCCGCATCGACGAGGAGACCAACCTCGGTGTCGCGGTCTCGACCGACTGCAACGGCCGCTTCGCCAAGCTCGACCCGTACGCCGGCGCCCAGCTCGCGCTCGCCGAGTCCTACCGCAACGTCGCGACCGGGGGAGCGAAGCCGCTGGCGATCAGCGACTGCCTCAACTTCGGCTCGCCCGAGGACCCGGCCGTGATGTGGCAGTTCGCCGAAGCGTGTCGCGGGCTCAAGGACGCCTGTCTCGAGCTCGGCATCCCGGTCACCGGCGGCAATGTCAGCCTCTACAACCAGACCGGCGAGACGGCGATCCTGCCGACGCCGGTGGTCGCGGTGCTCGGCGTCATCCAGGACGTCACGAAGCGCACGCCGACCGGCTTCCAGCGATCCGGCGAGCAGCTGTTCCTGCTCGGCACGACCCGCGAGGAGCTGTCCGGGTCGGAGTGGGCGAGCGTGGTGCACGGCCACCTCGGGGGTCGCCCGCCGATCGTCGATCTCGGCGCCGAGCAGGCGCTCGCCACTCTCCTCGCCGACGGCGTCGGGCTGCTGACCTCGGCGCACGACCTCTCCGACGGCGGTCTGTCCCAGACCCTCGTCGAGGCGTGCCTGCGCAACGGTGTCGGCGCCACAGTGGCGCTGCCGGGTGACCCGTTCGTCGAGCTGTTCAGCGAGTCGGCCGGCCGGGTCGTCGTCACCGTCGCCGCCGACGATGCGGTCCGTCTCACCGAGCTGGCGCTGGAGCACGGCGTACCGGTGACGCACCTCGGTGCGACCGGCGGCGACACCCTCGTCGTCGAGGGCCAGTTCGAGGTCGGCATCGACGAGCTCCGAGAGGTCTGGTCCGCGACGCTGCCTGCCGTCTTCGCCTAGGCGGCGACCGGCGCGGCAGCTTCGGGACGCAGCTCCGCCTGCCACACCGCCGGCCTCGGTACGGCGCGCACCGACCGGCTCAGCGTCGGGATCAACGCGGTCAGCGCGATCAGCACTCCGAGTGTCGCGACCGCGGGGCCGCCTCCGAGCCAGGCGAGCAGGCCGCCGGCGAGGACCGGGGCGAGCGGCATCATCGCCATCACCGCGAACTGGTTGGCCGACTGCACGCGGCCCTGCAGGCCGGCGGGGGTCAGGGCCATCCGGTAGGCGCCCATGCCGGCGTTGCCGGCGGGATTGAAGAACAGGCCGGCCGACAGCGAGGCCGCGACGACGACCGGGTTGTTCCAGAACATCAGCGGGACGGCGAGCGGCACCCAGCTCCACGCGACGGCGATGGTGATCGAGCCGGTGCGGAGTCGGTCGATGATCCAGGGCGCGGCCATTGCTCCGAGCAGGCCGAACAGGCCCGCCGAGGTCTCCACGAGGCCGATCTGCGCAGGCGCGAACCCGGCCTGGATCAGCCGCAGCACCGCGAGGAAGAGCAACGCGTTGAGCAGCACGTTCAGCAGTGCCGCGAAGGTCATCAGCACCCGGAAGAGCGGCCGCCGGCCGATGAAGCGGAACCCGTCGACCAGCCCCTGGCGCACGGGCGCACGCACGTCCTCGTCTGCGGGTGACAGGTCGGTCTCGATCCGGCCCAGCAGGAACCACGACACGGCGTAGGTCACGGCGTCGGTCGCGAACGGGAGCCACCGGACCAGCCCGAAGAGCGCTCCGCCGAGCGGGCCGCCCACGAGGGATGCCACGTGCTGGCGCGCCTGGTTCTGCGACAGCGCGGCCGCCAGCTGCTCGTCCGGTACGACGGACCGCACGGCGGACGTCTCGGCCGGCCCGAACAGCCCGACTCCGGCGCCGGTGAGCAGCGCGACGACCAGCAGGTGCGGCATCGTGATCCCGACGGTCAAGGCCGCCACGACCAGGGACAGGTAGAGCAGGAAGCCGGCCGCGCTCGCTGCGCGCATCAGCCGACGACGGTCGGCGCGGTCGGCCAGCACCCCCGCGGGGAGCAGCATCGCGCAGAGGCCGACGAGGTGGACGCACTCCGCCATCGCCGCCCAGAGGGCTGAGCCGGTCAGGGCGTAGGCGAGCAGCGGGAACACGAACAGGCTCATCCGGCTGCCCAGCTCGCTGACGGTCTGGCCGACCCACAGCACGGTGAAGTCACGGTTGCGAAGGAGGTCCCGAGAAGCGCTCATACCCGCAACATATATTGCGCAACTATACGTGCGCAATACTTCGTGCGGATATTTCGCTAGGCTGGGGTCATGGCGGCGAAGAGGAAGGATCCGACCGAGTCGGCGCGCGTCGAGGACCCCCGGATCCTGCGCGCCATCGCCCACCCCGTGCGCAACCGGATCCTCGGTGAGCTGTCCGCGGCGGGCCACCTGCGCGCCGCGGATGTCGCCGACGTCCTGGACATCCCGGCCAACCAGGCAAGCTTCCACCTCCGCCAGCTGGCCAAGTACGGCCTCGTCGAGCTGGCCCCGGAGCTCGCCCGCGACGGACGTGACCGGGTGTGGCGCCCGGTCCACGAGCACGGCCTGACCATCGAGCTCAGCGCGATGGAGAAGGGTCCTGGTGGCAAGGAGGCCGTCGCGGTGTGGCAGCGGCAGGCCGCCGCGGTGGCGAAGGCCGCGATCGATCGCGCCTACGCGAGCCGCTCGAACCGCGCCGCGCACGTGATGATCAGCGACGACTGGATCCGGCTGACCAAGGCCGAGGCGAAGGAGCTCTCCGAAGAGCTGATGTCCCTGCAGGAGCGTTGGCAGGATCGCAGCCAGGCACGCGCGGACGACGGCCGGGAGCGGCGCACGTATCACGTGCTGAAGGTCGTCCAGCCCGCACCGGAGGTCGAGTCCTGACCATGGCCGAGACGACCAAGGAGCAGGTCAAGCGCTACCTGGCAGCGCTGCAGGCCAAGGCGCCCGGCCGGGCGGTCGAGGTCCGGGTGCCGCCGTACGCCGCCGTGCAGGTGATCGGCGGTGGCACGCACACGCGAGGTACGCCGCGGGCGGTGATCGAGACCGACGCCGACACCTGGATCGCCCTCGCCACCGGTGAGCTCGACTGGTCCGAGGCCGTCGCCCAGGGTCGCGTGCACGCGTCCGGCGAGCGCGCCGACCTTGCGGCGTACCTGCCCCTGGACTAGCGCTGCCCTACGGCTGCTGCCCGGGCAGCAGCTCGGCGCCGCCGCCCAGGGCGAGGTACTCGACCAGCCGGTCGTCGCGCAGCGCCTGCCACAGCTCGTTGTCCCGCGCCTCGTCGAGGACCACGTAGTCGGTGCCGTCCTGGGTCGCCAGCGGCTTCGCCGCGACCGGGACGGTCAGGAACGTGGTGTTGCCGGTGCGCACGTGCCGCATCGACCACAGCAGCCGGAACATCGAGGGATAGGAGAACCCGTGCTCCACGGCGAGATGCATCGACGTCGCCCGCAGCATCCGGTTCAGCGCGAGCGGATGGGTGATCGCACCGCCGTCCAGGGCACCGCGGATCAGGCCACGCACGAGGCTCTGCTGGCGCTGGACCCGGTCGAGGTCCTTGCGGGGCATGCACGGCTGCAGCGTGAGGTAGTCAAGGGCGGCCTGGCCGTCGAAGCGCCGCGGCCCGGCGGGCAGGTCGCAGACCGCGCGCGGCACGTCGACGACGACGCCGTCGAGCACGTCGGTGATCTCCCGGAACGCGTTGAGGTCCAGCACGGCGAACCGGTCGAGCCGGACGCCGGTGAGCTCCTCCACCGTGCGCGCGACCAACCGGGGGCCGCCCGCCGTCGCGGCGTCGGAGAGCTTGCCCGGTCCGACGCCGGGGATGTTCACGATCCCGTCGCTCGGGATCGAGATCACGTAGAGGGCCTTGCCGCTCTCCGTCATGTGCAGCAGCATCACGAGCTGGCTGTGGTCGAGGTCGTCCCGCCACGTGTGGTGCGCGTTCGGCGAGAGACTCGCCGCCGGGTCGCTGCCGACGAGCAGGATGTTGGTGCCCGGCGTGCTCGCCCCGGCCTGGCCGACCGACTCGGGCATCCGCTCGAGCCCGCCGAAGGTCCACCAGAACCAGGTCACGCCCAGCACCAGCAGGGTCGCCAGCGTGACGCCCGCGACGATGGCGATCCGCTTGCGGCGGCGCCGACGGCGTACCTTGCGCCGGTGCGCCTCACGGCGCTCGTGGTGTCGCCGCTGGCGCTCCTCGATCTCCTCGGGGGAGCGCTCGAGCCAGGCCTCCTCGGCCGGCTCCTCGCTCTCGCCCTCGGTCACGCGCGCCCTCTTCCTGGTAGCAAATCGCGGACAGAGTACGACGAACCAGTGCCCTTCGGGCCGGTGCCCGCCGCGCGGACCCACCCCCCGGATCCTAGAGTGGGCCCATGGATCTCGAAGACCTCCGCCAGCGCGTCCAGGCCGTCCTTCCCGGGGTGCGGGCCAACCTCGAGGAGCTCGTCCGGATCGAGTCGGTCAGCGCCGATCCGGCCCGCGCCGGCGAGGTCCGGCGCAGTGCCGAGGCCGTGCGCGACCTGTTCGCGGCGGAGGGCTTCGCAGTGCGGATCACGAGTGCCGACGGCGGCGCTCCCGCCGTGATCGCGCACAAGCCGGCACCCGCGGGAGCGCCGACGATCCTGCTCTACGCCCACCACGACGTGCAGCCGGAGAACGACCACGCCGACTGGGACTCGCCGCCCTTCGAGCCGACCGAGCGCGGTGAGCGCCTCTACGGTCGCGGCGCGGCCGACGACAAGGCCGGCATCGCGGCCCACCTCGCGGCGATCCGGGCGCTCGGCGACGACTTGGCGATCGGCGTCACGATGTTCGTCGAGGGCGAGGAGGAGATCGGGTCCGACAGCCTCGAGGCCCTCCTGCAGCAGGAGGCCGGCGAGCTGTCGGCCGACGTGATCGTGATCGCCGACAGCGGCAACTGGGACATCGGCGTACCGGCGCTGACCACCAGCCTGCGCGGCCTGGTCCGCGTCGACATCGAGGTGCGGACGCTCGGCCACGCGGTGCACTCCGGGATGTGGGGCGGCCTCGTGCCGGACTCGCTGATGACACTCGCGCGGGTCATCGCGTCGCTGCACGACGACGAGGGCAACGTCGCCGTCGCGGGGCTGCACGAGGGCCCTGCGGCCGACGTCGAGTACCCCGAGCAGCGGCTGCGCGCCGAGTCCGGCGCTCTGCCCAGCATCCGGTGGATCGGCTCGGGCCCGATCGTCGAGCGGATGTGGACCAAGCCGGCGATCAGCATCACCGGGCTCGACGCGCCGCAGGTCTTCGGCGCCAGCAACACCCTCGTGCCGGCTGCGCGGGCGCGGATCTCCATGCGGATCGCCCCCGGCGACAACACGACCAACGCGACCGAGTGCCTGCGCAAGCACCTCGAGGCCAACCTGCCGTGGGGTGCCGAGCTCGGCTTCACCGTGGTCGACACCGGCGAGGCGATCGCCATCGACGCCACCGGGCCGGCGTACGACGTCGCACGGGACGCCTTCACCCAGGCGTGGGACGGCGTCGCACCGGTCGACATGGGCGTGGGCGGCTCGATCCCGTTCATCGAGCTGTTCCTGCGGACCTTCCCGGGCGCGAGCGTGCTGGTCACCGGTGTCGAGGACCCGGACACGCGGGCCCACGGCGCCAACGAGGGTCTCCACCTCAAGGAGTTCGAGCGGGTCTGTCTCGCCGAAACGCTCCTGCTGGCAAACCTGGCCACCTTGCGCCCGTAGACTCTGCTGCGTGGCCCTTCCTGGACAGCCCGCCGGACCGCCCTCACCCCGGCGACGCGGCGACGGCCGACTGACCCACGATCTCGACCCCCAGGACGCCGGACCCCAGGACGCCTGCGGGCTGTTCGGCGTCTGGGCGCCCGGCGAGGACGTCGCCAAGCTCGCTTACTTCGGCATCTACGCGCTCCAGCACCGCGGCCAGGAGTCGGCCGGCATCGCGGTCAGCAACGGCCGCCAGATCCTCGTCTACAAGGACATGGGCCTGGTCTCGCAGGTCTTCGACGAGTCCACGCTCGAGGCGCTCAAGGGCCACATCGCCCTCGGCCACGCCCGCTACTCCACCACGGGCGCCAGCACCTGGCACAACGCCCAGCCGACCTTCCGGCCGACCGCGACCGGCTCGATCGCGCTGGCCCACAACGGCAACCTGACCAACACCGCCGAGCTGGCCCAGATGGTCGCCGCGCTGCCCAGCGACTCCGGTGAGCTCGAGCTGCACGCGCGGTCGCTGGAGTCCAGCACCAACGACACCTCGCTGGTGACGGCGCTGCTGGCCCACCACGCCGACGCGTCCCTCGAGGAGCGGGCGGTCGAGCTGCTGCCGCAGGTCAAGGGCGCGTTCTCGTTCGTCTGGATGGACGAGGGCACGCTGTACGCCGCCCGCGACCCGCAAGGCATCCGCCCGCTCGTGCTCGGTCGCCTGGAGCGCGGCTGGGTCGTCGCGTCGGAAACCGCGGCCCTCGACATCGTCGGAGCGTCGTACATCCGCGAGATCGAGCCGGGCGAGATGGTCGCCGTCGACGAGCACGGCCTGCGCAGCCGCCGGTTCGCCGAAGCGGTGCCGAAGGGCTGCCTGTTCGAGTTCGTCTACCTCGCCCGCCCCGACACCCTGATCTCCAACCAGCGCGTGCACAGCGTGCGGGTCGAGATCGGCCGGCGTCTCGCGCGCGACTTCCCGGCCGATGCCGACCTGGTCATCCCCGTGCCGGAGTCCGGCACGCCCGCCGCGATCGGCTACGCCGAGGCGAGCGGCATCCCCTACGGCACCGGCCTGGTCAAGAACAGCTATGTCGGACGCACGTTCATCCAGCCGAGCCAGACCATCCGGCAGCTCGGCATCCGGCTCAAGCTCAACCCGCTGCGCGACGTGATCGAGGGCAAGCGGCTGGTCGTCGTCGACGACTCGATCGTGCGGGGCAACACGCAACGGGCGCTGGTGCGGATGCTCCGCGAGGCCGGTGCCCGCGAGGTCCACGTGCGGATCTCGAGCCCGCCGGTGAAGTGGCCCTGCTTCTACGGCATCGACTTCGCCACCCGGGCCGAGCTGATCGCCAACGGCCTGTCGGTCGACGAGATCCGCGCCTCCATCGACGCCGACTCCCTGGCCTACATCTCTCTCGAGCAGCTGGTCGAGGCCACCTCGGTGCCCTCCGACAACCTCTGCCGGGCCTGCTTCGACGGCGTCTACCCGGTGCCGCTGCCGGAGCCGGCGCTGCTCGGCAAGCACCTCCTCGAGCCGGCCCTGATGGTGCCGGACCGCCAGCTCGACGTCGACGGGCTGGCCGCCTCGCTGGCCGGCGGTGGCGCGAGCGACGCGCTCGAGCGCCCATGACCCGCAGCACGTACGAGGCCGCCGGCGTCTCCATCGAGGCGGGCGACAAGGCCGTCGAGCTGATGAAGGTCTGGGTCGAGAAGGCCCGACGGCCCGAGCAGGTCGGCGGCATCGGCGGCTTCGCCGGCCTCTTCGACGCCAGTGCGCTGAAGTCCTTCGACCGGCCGTTGCTGGCCAGCTCGGCCGACGGCGTCGGCACCAAGGTCGCGATTGCCCAGGCGCTCGACAAGCACGACACGATCGGCTTCGACCTCGTCGGCATGCTCGTCGACGACCTCGTCGTCTGCGGTGCCGAGCCGCTGTTCCTGACCGACTACATCGCGACCGGACGGGTCGTGCCGGAGCGGATCGCGGCGATCGTGCAGGGCATCGCCGAGGCCTGCGTGCAGGCCGGTTGCGCCCTGATCGGCGGCGAGACCGCCGAGCACCCCGGTCTCCTCGGCCCCGACGAGTACGACGTCGCCGGCTCGACGACCGGAGTCGTCGAGGCCGACGCCCTGCTCGGCCCCGACCTCGTGCGCGCCGGTGACGTCGTGATCGCGATGGCCTCCAGCGGACTGCACTCCAACGGCTACTCCCTGGTGCGGCACGTCCTGCTCGCGCAGGCCGGCCGCCGCCTCGACGAGCACGTCGACGACCTCGGCCGCACCCTCGGCGAAGAGCTCCTCGAGCCGACCCGGATCTATGCGAAGGCCTGCCTGGCACTCGCCCGGGACACCGCGACCCACGCGATGTCGCACATCACCGGCGGTGGCCTCGCGGCCAACCTCGAGCGCGTGCTCCCTCCCGAGCTCACGGTCACGATCGACCGGTCGACCTGGGCACTGCCACCGGTCTTCGGGCTGGTCCAGCGGACGGGCTCCGTGGCGCGCGAGGATCTCGAGCGCACCCTGAACTGCGGCGTCGGGATGGTGGCGCTCACCGCCGCGGACGACGCCGACCGGGCCATCGCCCTGCTCGCTGAGCACGACGTCGACGCGTGGGTCGCCGGGTCCGTCGCGGCGGCCGGGGACGACGCCGAGCGGGGCGTCGTACGCCTCGTCGGTGAGCACGCCTGAGCGATTCCCGCGCCCATGGCAGCCCGGTGGGCGATCCGACGTGCGGGAATGACCTGTCGGCAGGTACGGTTGTCCC
>JAEKKP010000007.1 GCA_019510315.1 Propionibacteriales bacterium | reverse complement strand
CGGTCCGGCCCGATCCGCGGATCGACGCCGTCCGTGGTTGCGTGGCGGTCGAGCGTGGGCCCGAGGTGATGTGCCTCGAGTCCGTCGACCTGCCCGACGGCGTCGACGGCTCGCCGTCGGACGTCGCCACGGCGCGCATCGACCTGTCCGCGGGTCTCGGCATCGACGGTGACACGGTCACCGCGCACGTCGCGACCGAGCCGCCGCCACCCACGCACTGGCCCTACCGTGCCGACGGGGAAGAGGTCGCGGGCGGCGTCACTGCCTCGACTCCGGTTCGCCTCGTGCCCTACCACCACTGGGGCAACCGCGGCCCGTCGACGATGCGGGTCTGGATCCCCGAAGGTGACGTCGAGTCCTGAGCTGATCGGCCGCGCTCCGCTCAGGCCCGCGTCGCTCCCCGTGCTCCGACCAGAGCGGCGACGAGGACAAGGCCGGTGCACGTGACGACGACGCCGGCGAGCGGGAACCAGGGGATCGTCAGCGGAGCGCCGGCCACGTCCGACGCGATCGCGTGTCGCACCATCCAGCCGACGAACCCGGTGGCGACCGCGCCGGTCGCCAGTGCCGCGGCGCCGACGAGCCCCGCCTCCCAGACCGCCATCGCGCGCAGCTGCTGCGGCGTGCCGCCGAGCTGGGCGACCACCCGCAGCTGGCGCCGGCGCTGCGAGCTGTTGATCAGGATCGCGTTGACGATCGCGATCCCGGCGTACAGACCGGCCGGGCCGAGCAGCACCCAGAGGCCGAGGTTGTTCGCCGCGCGTGTCTGGTCGTCGGTCCGGTCGATCCAGGTGTCCGCCGAGAGCACCTGGCTGTGGGTGCCGGCCAGTGATCTCTCCAGCGACGCTCGCGCCTCCGACGCCGCGACCCCGCGGCGAGGGAGCACGAACACCAGCCCGGCCGGCGCCTTCGCGGCCCGCGCGGCAACGAGGTCGCGCGAGACCACCACCTCGCCGTACAGGTCCGGCGCGTCGGCGACCACCGCGACGATCCGCCACCGCATCGTGGCGCCACCGAGCCGGGCCTTGACGCTGTCTCCGACGCCCACGCCGGCATCGCTCGCGTAGGTCTCGGAGACCGCCACCGATGATCCGTGCAGCGCCGCCAGGTCACCGCGCACCGCGCGGAGCCCGCGAGCAGCGACGGTTGTCGCGAGGTCGACCGCCTCGACGTCCTCGGTCTCGCCGTCCGGCCCCAGGCGCACGGGAACGGTGGTGCGTGCATCCGCGACGGAGACCGTCGGATCCGCGCCGACCGCCGGCGGCGCGGCTCCCGGCTTCCACCACCAGTGGTGCCCGGAGCTGTTCGCGGTCCAGCGCCGTCGTCCAGTCGGCGGTGAACGACAGAGCGAGGATCAAGGCGCCGGCGATCGACGAGATCGCGACGATCGGCGCCGCAAGCGCGGCGGGCGTCCGGACGGCGGTGCGGACGTGGTCGCGAGCCAGTCGTGCGGAGACGTGCCGGCGGGCAAAGGGCGCAGCGAGCCGGGAGGCCAGGAAGGGGAAGAGGATCCCGCCGAAGCACACGCATCCGATCACGATGACCTCGGGCAGCAGGATCGACACGATCAGTGCGAAGAGCGGCTCGATCCTGGTGCTCAGCACGAGCACGGTGCCGACGATCGCGACGCACAGTCCGCCGATGACCGACTGCCAGAAGGTCAGCCGACGACGTTCCAGACCGGCCTCCTGGAGGGCCGCGACGGGCGAGGTCTTCGCGGCGCGGCGGGAGGCCCGCCAGCTGCCGAGGAGGGCGACGCCGGCTCCGCACGGGACGGCGATCGACCACGCGATCCAGGGCGCCGGGGCATGGAGGTCCAGCGACGTGACGCCGCGGTCCCGCAGCAGCCAGAGCGCCGCGGGCGTGAGCAGGGTCGCCGCTGCGCAGCCGACGACGGTGGCTGCGAGTGCCACGACACCGGACTCGCCCAGGATCAGCCGGCGCACCTGTCGCGGCGTCGCACCGATCAGGCGCAGCATCCCGAGCTCGCGGCGCCGGGTCGCCACCACGAAGCCGAAGGTGCTCGCGACGACGAACATCGCCATGAACAGCGAGATGGCCGCCATGAAGCCGAACATCGACGACAGATCCGCGAGCTGGGTGCGATCCGCGGAGCTGACGCCCGCCACGTGGCTGGTGGCCTCGACCGCTCCGATGAGGTTGACGGTGAGCGCGATCAGGACGACGCCGCACGCGAGGGCGACGAACGCGCCGGCGTACGGACGCCAGGTCTGCCGCACCGTCTGGCGGCTCAGCGCGAGGATCATCGCTCGAGCTCGTTCATGGTGGCGGCGATCTGACCGGCGTCGGCGTGGTCGACGCGACCGACGATCTGCCCGTCGGCGAGGAACAGAACACTATGGGCGTACGACGCCGCGAGCGGGTCGTGGGTCACCATGACGATCGTCTGGCCGTGCTGGTCGGAGAGCGAGCGGAGCACCTCGAGCACCTGGCGGCCGGAGGTGCGGTCCAACGCACCCGTCGGCTCGTCGGCGAACAGCACTGCAGGCCGGGAGTGCAGCGCCCTGGCCAGCGCGACTCTCTGCTGCTGCCCGCCGGACAGCTCCGGAGGCCGCCGGCGAGCGAGGTCCTGCATGCCGACTCGGGCAAGGGCAGCCAGGACCTCCGCGCGAGCGACCCGCTGACCGGCCAGCCGGGCCGGCAGTGCCACGTTGTCGAAGGCGGTCAGCGCGTCGAGGAGGTTGTAGGCCTGGAAGACGAAGCCCATCGAGGTCCGTCGGAGCCGGGTCAGGTCGGTCTCGCTGAGGCCGGCCAGCGGGGTACCGGCGACGAGGACCTGGCCCTGGGTCGCGCGGTCGAGGCCGGCCGCGACCTGGAGCAGCGTCGACTTGCCGGACCCGGACGGGCCCATGATCGCGGTGAAGCTCCCGGTCGGGAAGACGTGGGTGATCCCGCGCAGCGCGTGCACGTCGCCGGCCTTGGACCGGTAGGTGCGAGTGACGCCGTCCAGCGCGACGGCGATCCGGCTGTCGGTGGCGGCTTGGTCCGGGGCAATGGTCGTCATGTCTCCATCCCACGGCGTCGGGTGCTTCCGCACAGTGGCCCCAGCGCGACATCGCAGGTAGCGCAGGCGCTACCGCGGAACGGCCCGAACCCTTCTAGGGTCAGCGGGTGAGCTCGTTCCCCGATGCCTGGACCGCCGTGCGCGGCCGGCCGTGGCGATTCCTGGGCTCGGCATGGCCGTGGCGCTCACTCGCCTACCTCGCCACGACCGTGCCGGTCGGCGTCGCCACCGTGGTGGCGCTGTTCGTCGTCGTCGGCATCGGTCTGCTGACGGTGGTCGTGGTCGTGGGCCTGCTGGTCCTCACGGCGGTGCCGACGATCGCGACCGGGGTGGCGGCGCTCGAGCGGCGCCGGGTCGGCCTCGTCCTGCCGGGCGCTGCCCGGGAGTCAGAGGGTTCGCTCCGCGAGCGGCTGCGCGCGAGCCGCGACCTGCCGGTGTCGTGGTCCGAGGTCGGCTACGCCGTCCTGCTCTCCCTGGTGCTCTGGGTGGTCGACGCCGTCGTGCTGTCGACCACCTTGACCGTCTCGGGCTCGCTGCTGCTCGCACCGCTGCTGGTCCGGGCCGACGCGATCGACGTCGGGATCTGGCGGGTCGACACCACCGGCGAGGCCAACATGGCGGTGCCCCTCGGCGTCGTCGCCTTCGTTCTCGCGGCGTACGTCGTGACGGCGCTCGCCGTCGCCCAGGCTGCCCTCACGCAGGTCCTCCTCGACCCGCAGCAGGGCCGGCTCGCGAAGGCCGTTCAGGACCTGCGCCGGTCACGCGTCGACCTCGTCGACGCCTTCGAGACCGAGCGCCGCCGGATCGAGCGCGACCTCCACGACGGCGTGCAGCAGCGGCTCGTGGCGCTCACGATGACACTGGGCCAGGCCGAGCTCGACGTCGCCGACGGCCCTGGTCTGGCACTGTTGCGCCGCGCCCACCAGCAGGCCGAGGAAGCCCTCGACGAGCTCCGCTCGACGGTGCGCGGCATCCATCCCCGCGTGCTGGTCGACCACGGCCTCGCCGCTGCCGTGCACGAGATCGCCGACCGCTCGACCGTGCCGGTCCAGGTCGACATCGCGCTGGCCGCGCGGCTGCCGGGGCCGGTCGAGACCGCGGCGTACTTCGTCGTCAGCGAGGCGCTCACCAACGCGACCCGGCACGCCTCGGCCCGGCTGGTCCGGGTCCAGGCCTGGACCCACGACGACCGGCTCGTCCTGAGCGTTGCCGACGACGGCGTCGGCGGAGCCGTCGTCGGCGGCGGCACCGGGCTGGCGGGCCTTGCGCTCCGGCTCGAGGCGCTCGACGGCCTATTGACGGTGACGAGTCCTCCCGGCGGCCCGACGGAAGTGAGGATGGAATGCCCGATCGACGCAGCTTGAGGGTGGTCATCGCCGAGGACGCCGCCCTGCTGCGCGAGGGCCTCGTCGGGATCATCGAGCGCGCCGGTCACGAGGTGCTGGCCGCCGTCGAGGACGCCGATGCGCTCCTCGCCTTCGTGGCGCACACCCGCCCCGACCTCGTGGTGACCGACATCCGGATGCCGCCCACCCACACTGACGAGGGCCTGCGCGCGGCGACCGCGATCCGCGCGAGCCACCCGGAGATCGCCGTCCTGGTGCTCTCGGCGTACGTCGCGGAGGCGTACGTCGCCGAGCTGCTCGACTCCACGCCCGATGCAGGCGTCGGGTACCTGCTCAAGGACCGCGTGGGCCACGTGCGGGAATTCCTCGACAGCATCGACCGCGTCGCCGACGGCGGCACCGTCATCGACCCGCAGCTGGTCCGCCAGCTGCTGCGGCGCCGGAGCGCGGACGGTCCGCTCGCCGCACTGACGGAGCGCGAGCGTGAGGTCCTGGGCCTGATGGCGGAGGGCCGCACCAACGGCTCGATCGCCGAGGTCCTGGTCGTCAGCGAGGCCGCCGTGCGCAAGCACGTCGGCAACATCTTCGCCAAGCTGCACCTCGACCCGGCGTCCGATCGACGCGTGTCCGCCGTGCTGGCGTACCTCCGCGGACAGGACGCCGGCTGACGACGTGGTCATCGACCCGTGCAACCTCGCGCGCTCCCGGATCCGTTGTAGGGGTATGAGATCACCCACCACCCCTCGGGGGCGCCCGTGAAGCACGACGACGAGTTCGAGTCCTTCGTACGCCGACGTCGTGGCCACCTGGTCGGCACCGCGACCGTGCTGACCGCCGGCGACGCCTTCCTGGCCGAGGACCTCGTCCAGGGCACGCTGGTCCGGCTCTACCTCGCGTGGGGCAGAGCGCGGTCCGGCAACGTCGATGCCTATGCGCGTCGCGTGCTCGTGAACGCCTTCATCGACCACCGCCGGCGTCCGTTCGTCCGTCGCGAGCACACAGTCGAGTCGCTGCCGGACTCCGTCCAGACCGCCGGCGCCGAGCTCGACGACACCCATCTGCTCGGCGCCCTGGCCGCGCTGCCACCGAGGATGCGGGCGGCCGTCGTGCTGCGCCACGTGGAGGACCTCAGCGTCGAGGACACCGCCGCGACCCTCGGCTGCAGCACCGGCACGGTCAAGAGCCAGACCGCCCGGGGCATCGCCAAGCTGCGCGACGCCCTCGAGCTCCACCGTCAACCCGTCACCACCACACCTGTAGGAGACCTGTCATGAGCAACGTCATCGAGCAGCTCGCCGGCCTCGGCCCCGACGTGCACCAGCCCGTGTCCGACGACACGGTCCGTCGCGACATGGCTCGCGGTCGGGCAGCGCTGCGTCGCCGGCGCTACCGCCGCGGGATCACCGGCCTCGGAGCGACGGCCGCCGTCGCCGTCACGGCGGTCGCCGTGATCGCCGGGCAGCCGTCGGCCGGCCCGGCCAACACCGGGCTCGACCTGGTCGCCTACGACGGCGCGCAGCTGCCGGGCTTCACGGTCGGCAAGGTCCCCGAGGGCTTCGTCCTCCAGGGCTCCAACCGCTACAGCCTCGACATCGCGCCGGCCAGCGACCACTCCGGTCTGGACGACTACCGCGGAAAGCTCGTCGTGATGCTCCAGTCGAAGGACGCCACGGGCACGCCCGCGGGCAAGGCCGTTGAGGTCAACGGCCACCCGGGCACGATCTCGACGATCGACCCGACCGCCGCGCAGCTGTTCTTCTCCGACGGCACCCACGAGATCGTCGTGCAGTCGGCGAGCGAGCTCGGCCTGACCAATGCCGAGCTGGTCGAGTTCGCCAGCGCCGTGACCGTCACCGACGACGCCGAGGCCGGCGTCGGCTGACCGC
>JAEKKP010000037.1 GCA_019510315.1 Propionibacteriales bacterium | reverse complement strand
AGGCGCTGATCACCCGGTGGCCGCGCACTGCGGCGATCAGGTGCTCGTTGCGCGCCGTGTAGGTCGTGGGCGCGACGGTGACGACGGTCTTCGGCGTCGTGCAGAGCGCCGAGGTGAAGACCGCGCTGCCGCCGAAGCCTGCGATCACGTCCGCGCCGCGGAACAGGGCGACCTGCTCGGGCAGCGGCAGCAGCTCGGGGCGCACCACCTCGAAGCCGTGGCGCCCGAAGAGGGCCTCCACGTCTGCCGCGTTGGTGCAGCTGCGCTTGTGGTCGGCGGGACGGGTGCAGAAGATCCGCCGCGGTCCCCCGGAGGTCGGGGCCTCGGCGGCGAGATGGTCGCCGACCCGGTCCCAGACGCCCGCCATGTCGGGGTGCACGTAGTCGGGCAGCGAGAACATCGAGGTCGCGGAGTACAGCGCCTGCGGCCGGACCGGCCGGTCGAAGACCTGCACGTCGTCCACCGAGATCCCGAACGCAGCGAGGATGTCGAGCTCGAACGGGACCAGCTCCTGCGGCTGGCGGTCGGGCTGCACGGTCAGCAGGCACTTCACGTCCGGCGCGAGCTCGCGGACGCGGTCCCACGCCCACATCTTCCCGAGCACCTCGGTCAGCAGGTGGCCATAGTGGCCGGGCCACTCCGAGTCGAGATTGAACCAGCGTCCGGGAAGCTGCTCGGCCTGCGAGCTGTCGCGACGCAGGTGGCCGAAGCGCGGCCCCGACTCCTCGACGAAGCGGCTGTGCAGGTGCGGCGCGAGGTGGTGGCGGTAGGTGTCCGGCCAGACGAAGCGGTCGCTGGTCACGACCTGACCGCGCGAGAGGACCGGGTCGTCGTACGCGCGCAGCGTCAGCTTCGGCACCGACATCTCTGGGACGACGTACGGGTCGTGCGTCAGGTTGTGGGTGTAGCCCCCGGCGGCGTGGATGCGGGTCGGCGGCAGCGAGGCGACCTCGCGCCCGAGGTCCGGGCGCGCCGCGAGCACCTCGTCGGCCTCACTCTCGCGGAGCTTCGCGTGCGTCGCTCGACTGTTGGTGATCCGCAGGGAGATGCCGTGCGCCTGCACGTCCCCGAGGTGCCGGGCGAGGCCGCGGACCTCCGCGGCGCGGGCGACGAGCTCCGGGCGGTCCTCGGGGCTGCGGAGCCGCGCGCGCTGGGCCACGGCGACCAGGTCCCAGAGCTCTCCGACGTACGGCGCGAGGAGGGCGCCGTCCTCGTTGGGCCACGGGCGCGCCGCCTGATCCTGCGCGAGCCGGGCCTCGGCCTCGGCGCGTGCCGTGGACGCGTCGTCGTCACCCAGTGGCAGCAGCACCGGGGTCAGGTAGACGCCACCCTCGTCGAGGTGGAAGAAGACCCGCTGGAACACCCGCGCCTGGTCGACCGGCGTCGTGTCGGCGGCGTGGAGCACGAGGTCGAAGGGTCCCGCGAGGGCCAGCCGGACATGGGTCTCGGAGTCGTCGTCGTCACTGCGGACCAGGACCGGGTCGAGCCCGGGCCACGCGCGGGCGAACAGCTCGGCCCACGTCTCGAGCTGCGGCCCGGCGACGACGACCACGCGGGCGTCCGGCCGTTCGTCGAGGACTCGCCGGAGCATCGGCATGAACCGCTGCCGGGGTGGCTCGCCGGCCCAGCTGAGCTGCTGGACGTGCTCGAAGGGCGTCGTACCGGGTCGCTCGGTCCCATGGCGGCCCGTGAGGCGTTCCAGCGGCGACGGCACGACCCGATCCAACCACACGCAGGGGCAGGGTTCAGGGCGTCGCCGGGGCCGCCACAGCGCCCGACTCGACGACCGCCTCCTCGGCGACCGGCCGCCGCTCGAGACGGCGTACCTCGCGGATGGCGAACGGTGCGATCTCGGCCACCGCCATCGCCGCCGCCACCACCAGCAGCCAGTGGCGCTCCCCGACCAGCGTCGCCAGCGGACCGGTCAACGCGAGCCCGACCGGTCGCGCGATGAACGACCCGAGCTGGTCGAAGGAGTACACCCGGGCGAGCATGTGCGCCGGCACGTTCTCCTGGATCGAGAGGTCCCACCCGACGCTGAAGATCTCCAGCCCGAAGCCGTGCAGGAAGGCTCCGGCGAGGACCACCCAGAGGTTGTCCGAGAGCGCCATCGCGAGGGGGAAGCAGACGGTCAGCATGAGGAAGAGCTCGCCGACGAGGAGCGCGCGGCGCGGCTTCCAGACCAGGCTGAGCAGGCCGCCCGCGACGAAGCCGGTCATCATCGCGGAGAGCGCGTAGCCCCACGCGGCCCGGCCGATGTGGTCGCCGACGACGATCGGCCCGAGCACGCCCTGCGACCCGCCGTAGAAGAGGTGGTAGATCAGAGCCATCGCGATCAGGGACCAGAGCCACGAGTGCCGCATCACCTCGCGGAAGCCCTCCCCCGCCTCGGCGAGGGCACGGGAGCGGACCGCCGCCGGCAGGGCAGGGACTCGGACCCGGGTGAAGCACCCGGCGGCCAGAAGGAAGGTCGCGGCGTCGACCGCCAGCGCCCCGCCGGTGCCGATCCACGCGACGAGCAGGCCCGCGATGCCGCTGCCGAGGATCATCGCGCTGTTCTGGCTGAGCCGGCGCAGCGCGATCGCCTTGCGCAGCAACGGCTGCGGCACCGTCTGGGGTGTCACGGCCTGGGTGCTCGGACCGGCGAGGGATCCCAGGGCTCCGTTGGCCGCGCCACCGATCGCGAGCAGCCACAAGGAGCCCCAGCCGCCGAGGAGGCTCAGCGCGACGAGGCCCTGGACGACGGCGGCCGCCGTGTTGGCACCTCGCATCATCACCGTCCGCGGAAGACGGTCACCGAGTACGCCGCCCCACAGCACCGCCACGACGTCGGCCAGGGCGTAGGCACCGACGACCAGGCCCAGCTGCGTCGCGGAGCCGCCGAGGTCGAGCACGGCGAACGCGATCGCCACGGGCGCGATCATGTTGCCCAGGCTGTTCACGGTCGTGCCGGCGAGCAGCCAGCGGAACGGCTGGTGGCGGAGCGGGCCGTCGGGACGAGGCATAGCAGCGAAACTATTTCGCTGACGAACTGTTTGTCAACGAAATAGTCGGCACTAGACTGCGACCATGCCGAAGGACGCCGCGGACCTGCACGTCGAGCGCTGGCGCGACCACTGGATCGACATCACGTTCGACGACGAGGTCGAGGCCATGACGGTGCGCCTCCTCAACGTCGCCCGCTACCTCCGCGGGACGAAGCAGACGGCGCTGGTGGAGACCGGCCTGCAGGACTTCGAGTACGACACCCTGCACGCGCTGATGATCCGCGACACCCCGGGGCACGCCTCGCCGGGCGCGCTCGCCCAGGAGCTCGGCGTCTCCAACGCCGGCATGACCGGCCGGCTCGACGGGCTGGAGAAGCAGGGCTGGATCAAGCGGATGCCGGGCGCCGAGGACCGGCGCCGGGTCGACGTCGAGGTGACCCGCGCGGGCGCCACGGTCTGGCGCCGGGCGATGGAGCTGCGCGGCACCGCCGAGGACGAGCTGGCAGCCGCACTCACTCGGCGCGAGCTGGTGAGCCTCAACCGGCTGCTCAAGAAGCTCAACCTGCACCTCGAGGGCTCCTGACTCAGCCGCCCGTGAGTGCCGCCCGCTCCACCTCGAGCAGCGAGGCGCTGTGGCGCTCCGCGGCGAAGGCGGCGTGCCCGCCCCTGGCGCCGAACAGCCGCTTGGTCCAGACGAGGTACACCACGGCGAAGATGTTGACCGCGAAGGCGACGATGCGCACCCAGGTCACCTTCTCGAGCAGCTCGTAGACCTCGAGCGGCACGAACAGCGAGGTGCCCACGACCGCGACGTACTCGCCCCAGCGCTTCAGCAGCCACAGGCCGACGCCCTCGAGGAGCTGGAGGCAGCCGTAGGCCAGCACGCCGAACGCCACCAGCGTGAGCGTGCCGTGTGCCGTGTGCAGCGCCTTGTCGATCAGCCGGACCGGACCCGTCGACTGCAGGTCGATGCCGAGCTTGTCGGCGAGCGGCCGCAGCGTCGGCAGGTAGTCGTCGAAGAACCGCTGGAGGGAGTCACGGGCGCCGTTGAACTTGTAGATCCCGTAGGAGAGGGCCAGCAGCAGGAGACCCCGGATGAACCGCTCCGCTGCGAGGAGCCGCAGGATGAAGGCGTCCCGCAGGGCGCGCCCGCGCAGCACGATCGGCGCGTCCTCGGCCGGACCGGAGCCGTGCGGCGAGCCGGCGACGTACGACTCACAGCGCAGACACCGCCACGCCTCGCCGGCGACCGTGTCGGCCCGGAGCCGCTCGGCGAGCGCCGGTTCGTCGGGCCGGTAGGTCACGTGCCCGTGGAGGCCGCACGAGCGCAGGCTCCAGTCGAAGTTGCGGAAGCGGAGCTGCATCTGCCCAGCGTCCCAGACCGGGCGCGCTCAGACGGTCTGCCGCTCGCGGTCCGCCCAGTACGGCGCGCGCAGGTCGCGCTTGAGGATCTTGCCCGTCGGGTTGCGTGGGAGCGCCTCGACGACGTCGACCGACTTGGGGCACTTGTAGTGGGCCAGGCGCTCGCGGCTGAACTCGATGAGCTCGGCCTCGGAAGCCGTCGTACCCGGTCGGAGGCTGACGACAGCCTTGACCACCTCACCCCACCGGTCGTCCGGTACGCCGATCACCGCGACCTCCATGACCGCCGGGTGCTCCGCGAGCACGCGCTCGATCTCGGGCGAGTAGATGTTCTCGCCGCCCGAGATGATCATGTCCTTGAGCCGGTCCTGCACGTAGACGAAGCCGCCGTCGTCGACGACACCCATGTCGCCGGAACGGAACCAGCCGTCCGCCGTGATCACCTCGGCCGTCGCCTCGGGCTTGTTCAGGTAGCCCGACATCAGCTGCGGGGTGCGGAACCACAGCTCGCCGTGCTCGCCGGCCGGTAGGTCCTCCAGCGAACCCGGGTCGACCACGCGGACCTCGACCTCGGGGATGCAGTGCCCGGCCGACACCAGCCGCTCGGGGTGGGCGGTGTCACGGTGCGCATCGGGCAGGAGGTGGGTGAGCACCCCGGACACCTCGGTGAGCCCGTAGACCTGGAGGAAGTCGGTGGCCGGCCACGCCTCCATGGCGGCCCGCAGCAACGGCAGCGGCATCGGCGCGGCGCCGTACGTGAAGGTCTTGAGCGCACCGAAGAGCTTGACGGCGTCCGGACCACTCTCCAGCACCTGCGCGAGGACGGCGGGCACGAGGAAGGTGCGGTTGGCGCCCTGCATGATCGCCCCGGCGAGCGAGGGCCCGTCCGGGTCGCGCGTCATCACGCTGGGCACCCCGTCGTGGATGCCGAACAGCACGTAGGACGAACCGCCGACGTGGAACAGCGGCATCGCCACGAGGTTCTTGTCGCCGGGGTCGAAGCCCCAGCCCTCGTGGGCGTTCACGGTGTGCTTGACCATGTTGCGCTGGCTCAGCACAACACCCTTCGGACGCCCGGTCGTGCCGGAGGAGTACATCACCAGGCACGCGTCCTCGGGGACCACCTCCGGGTCGCGGCCGAGCGGCGTCGCGCTCGCGAGCAGGGCCTCGTAGGGGTCGCCGCTCCCGCCCTCGACCGTCACTTCGACAACGTGCTCGACTCTGGTCAGCCGGTCCCGGATCCTGTCGACGAGCGGCATCAGCTCGGTGCCGACGACGAGGACCTTGGCACCGGCGTCGTTGATCGCGTAGTCGACCTCGTCGCCGGCCAGCCGGAAGTTGATGACCGCGTTGGCAGCACCGAGGCTGGCGGCGGCGAACGTCAGCTCGACGCAGGCCGGATGGTTCTTGTCGAGGAAGGACACGACGTCGCCGCGACCGATGCCGAGCTCGCGCAGGGCACCCGCCAGCCGGCGTACCCGGTCGTCCCACTCGGCCCAGGTCCACGATCGGCCGAGATAGGTGACCGCCTCGGCGGCGGGCGTCGTCGCGGCCCAGTGCGAGAGCCGGTCGTCGAGGAAGATCGGATCTGGCGGCAAAGCGGTCATTGCGGAACTGTGACACAGCACACATGGGGGCGAGTAGCCTCCGACTCATGCGCAAACTCCTCGTCCTCATCGTCTCGGGTCTTGCCCTCGCGTTCGCCGGTCCGGCGTTCGCCTCCACGGTCACCGGCACCGACGCTGCCGAGACCCTCAACGGCACGTCCTCGAGCGACGTGATCAACGCTCTCGGGGGCGACGACACGGTGTACGGCGGCGGCGGTGGCGACGTCGCCAAGGGCGGTGACGGCGACGACTTCCTGTACGGCGGTCGCGGCGCCGACCGGCTGACCGGCGGGGACGGGTCCGACCGGCTGTGGGGTCAGCGCGGCAACGACAAGCTCGTCGACGCCCACGGCAGCCTGGTCGACCAGCTCAAGGGCGGGGGCGGCGACGACGTCATCTTCGCGAACTTCCGCGACGTGGTCTTCGGTGGCAGCGGCAACGACAAGATCGTCGTCGCCTTCCCGGGCGCGATGACCGTCAACTGCGGCCGTGGCGTCGACAGCGTGACCTTCAACGAGCCGCACCCCCACGTGCTGCTCGTCGGCTGCGAACACGTGCGGATCGTCTCGGCCGGCTGAGCTCCTAGGCGCTGGCCAGGAGTCGCTGCTCCTGCTCGGCGCTGAGGCCGATCTCTCCTGCGCGGTTGGTCGGCGGCGTCGGCGTACCCTCGCGCTGCAGCCAGGCCCACGTGTCCGCGACGGTCTCCGCCATCGGCCGGCAGCGGAGACCGGCGGCCTGTGCTGCCGAGACGTCGCAGTCGTGGAGGCCGGCGAGCTCACCCGTCGGCGGCACCCAGATCGGCAGGTCGGTCCAACCGCTGACGCCCGCCGCCTCGACCGCCTCGGGAGTGAGCCAGACCAGCTCGGCGTCCGAGCCGGTCACCGCCACGCACTCCTCGAGCAGCGCGCCGATCGTCGTGTGCCCGGGCGAGCTCACAGTGTTGAAGGCACCGGTGATCCCGTTGCGACCGGCGTGCAGCGACCACTCGGCGAGGTCGCGGCCGTCGACGTACTGCAATGGCCTGGTGTGCGGTCCGGGCGCGGGCACCCGACCGCCCGCAGCGATCCGGTTGAGCCACCACGGCAGTCGGCCGACCACCTCGTAGGGCCCGAGCACGAGGCCGGCCCGGGCCAGGATCGTCCCGCCGCCGAAGTCGCGCTCCAGCGCCAGCTCGGCACCCCGCTTCGCGGCGGCGTAGTCGTCGGCGTCGGTGCTGTCCGGGTCGGCATCGACCACGGGCGCCGTCTCGTCCAGCCCCAGCGCCGGTGGCCAGGTGTAGACCGAGCGGCTGGAGATGTAGGTGTAGTGCGGCACCCTCCCGTCGAGCAGTCGCGCCGAGTCGCGCACCACGCTCGGCTCGTACGACCACGTGTCGATGACGGCATCCCAGGTGTCGGTGCCCAGCGCCGCCTTGACGCTCGCCGGATCGCGCCGGTCGGCGTGCCGCGCGTCGACCCCCGCGACGGCGTGGCCGCTGACGCCGCGGGTGAGCGTGGTGACCTCGTCACCGTGCGCCAATGCAGCCTCGACGACCGCGCGTCCGACGTGGTGGGTCCCACCGAGCACCAGGAGTCTCATGGCCCGATGCTCGTGGCTGCGTCAGTGGCCCACAAGGTGCGTTCGCTGCGGGCGTATCGGTTGCTGGTGGCCGAGCAGCGAGCTTGCGAACGATCCCAGCCACAGGGTGGTCGAGCAGCGAGCTTGCGAGCGATCAGTCGAGACCTTCGGGTTCCGGTGGTTGAGCCTGTCGAAACCTCCGGTGTGTGGGTGGTCGGGTTCTTGGCGGCGACGAGAAGTACGGCGCGGGTCCGGTTCGACGCCTGGCTCACTTTCTGCGGTGGTTGAGGAGGTCGCGCTGCGACCGTCTCGAAACCCCCGCACCCAACAGGATCACCGCGACAAAGATTCTCAAAGAACTTTCTCGAATTCGCATCCCTGCAAGGGGATTCTCGGTCAGTTCTGTCGGTGGTCACTCCTAGATTCAGACCATGACCTCGGGCGCCACCACTCTCGACGCGGCGGCGATTCTTGCCGATACGCGGCGAGCGCGGAACGCGGAGAACGCTGCCGCCGCCCGGGTGCTCGCGAACGCCGTGCAGTGGGCTCGCCTCCATGTCGTCGAGGACCTGGACGATGCCTCGACGGTGTTGGTTGAGGGTGGGCGGGACACCGGGATCCCGATCGCCGGCCCCGGTGCACCCCTGGTCTCGGACTTCGCGGTCGCCGAGTTCGCCACCGCCCTTGGGTTGTCCGCGGCCTCGGGTCGGACCCTGGTCGGGCTGGCGCTCGAGCTCGCGCACCGGTTGCCGAAGCTCTGGACCCGCGTCCAAGAAGGTTCGCTGGCGCCCTGGCGAGCACGCCGGATCGCCGAGGAGACGCTGCAGCTCTCCCCCGAAGCAGCCGCCTACGTCGACACCCAGCTGGCGCCGTTCGCGCACAAGACCGGACCCGCCCAGACCCAACGGCTGGTCGACACCGCGATCGCGACCTTCATGCCCGAGTTCGCTGCTGAGAGGCGCGAGCGGGCCGCGGACCAGCGGCACTGTGACGTCAACACCGACCAGATCTCGTTCGCCGGCACCTCCCGGATCGACGGAGAGGTCGACTTCGCCGACGCCCTGGACTTCGACGACGCCATCTCTGCTCTGGCCCAACAGCTCGCCGACGCCGGCTCCACCGACACCCTCGACCACCGCCGAGCCCAAGCGGTCGGGATGCTCGCCCGCGGCGAACTCCCCCTCGACGTGGTTTCGACAGGCTCAACCACCGGCATCAGTGAACCTGAGCGGACCGAGACCGGCAGGATCACCCGCCGGACCCGGCGACGCGACGTGGTGCTGTATGTGCACCTCTCCGAGGACGCGCTGCGCTCCCACGACCCCAACGCGGTGGCGGAGGTGGAGAACGCCGGCGGCCAGCTCTTCACCGCCGGGCAGGTCGCCGAGTGGTGCGGACGCCCGGACACCGACCGGATCATCGTGAAGCCTGTGATCGACCTGACCACCCACCAGTCCACCGACGCCTACCAGGTGCCGGACGCGGTTGCCGAACAGGTCGACGTCCGCGATCGCGAATGCGTGTTCCCCTGGTGCCACCGGCCCGCCCGGCGCTGCGACAAGGACCACACCGTCCCCCACGACCGGGGTGGACCGACGTGTGCGTGCAACCTGGCGCCGTTGTGTCGGCTGCACCACCGGATGAAGACTCACGGTGGCTGGACCTACACGACCCTCGAACCCGGCACCTACCTGTGGCGCAGTCCGCACGGGTACACCTGGCTCCGCGATCAGACCGGCACCACCGACCTGACACCACCACCGGTCGACCCACCCTGACGGATTTCGACAGGCTCAATCACCGAAGACCCACACCCCGCCGGGGACGGCGGGGCCAGCAGCATGCCCACGGCCCGCGGTTGGGCTCCCTGAGCACCTCGCCAGGTCCCATCAGTCCGGGCGGACCGCCACCACGGCCTTGTGGTCCGACGGGGTCGTCAGGAGGGTGACCCGGCTTGCACGGCCGGGGCCCTGGACGTCGTCGAGCTTGCGCGTGCCCGAACCGATCGTCCCCGGGCGGTGCTCGCGGCCCTCCCAGGCCGAGGTCAGGCCGGCGAGGCGGAGGCTGTCGAAGTTGGAGTCGCCGACGGCGTACACGACGTGGCCGGCCTGCTGGTGCTCGGCGACGAGGGCCTCGAGCCGCTGTACGTCGGAGCGGTGCCGGGCCTCGAGCCGGGGCCGCTCGGGGTGGTACGCCGTGTCCACCTCGACGCCGGGGGTGAGGTGGTAGCTCATCATCGCGACCGTCCGGTCCATCTGCCGGTCACGGAACACCCCGATCGTCACGACCCGGGGCGGCTCGATGCCGAGGGTCCGGTCCGGCCTGTCCGAGCGTCCGAAGCCGCTGACGAACGCGACTCGGGAGGAGACGACCTCGAAGCGCTCGGCCCGGGCTCCGACGACGTTGCCGCCGGCCACCGCAGAGACCCAGTGGTACGCCGGGTCGCGCGGTCGGCCGAGCAGGCCCGTGCCGAGCGAGGGGACGACCCGCACGTCGCCGAACTGGCGCAGCAGCCGCAGCCGGCTCACGTACCACTCCTGCAGGCCCACCAGGTCGGGCTCGTGAGCGAGGACCTGCGTCAACGTGGCGTACGCATCGTGCGGCCGGAGCTTGTAGAGGATGTTTGCGCTGGCGACCACGGTCGAGCTCATGGCAGGAGTCTGCCGCCTCGGAGTCGACGCCGTCTGCCCGCGTGTCCCAGGTCACGGCATGTCCGCGCAGCGATGGGGAACCACCTCCATGGAGGGTTCCGCGGCAACCGTGGAGCGCGGAGGCGACCAGGAGGGTTCGTGGCGAGGTCTGCGGTCATCGCACCACTGACCGGTCTTCGGCTGGTGGCCGCGGTGTGGGTGGTGCTCTTCCACATCTACCTCTTCAACGGCGACGACCTCTCCGCGGCGCACCCGCGCGTGGACGCCGTGGTCGGCCCGATCGTCAGCCAGGGCGACCTGGGCGTCGACCTCTTCTTCCTGCTCTCGGGTTTCGTCCTGGCGTGCAACTACCTCGAGCGCCTGGGTGCCGCACCGACCGTGCCCGCCGTCGCGGGCTTCCTGTGGCTGCGCATCGCCCGCATCTGGCCGCTGTACATGCTCGCGATCGTGGGCGGCGGACTGCTCCTCTCGCTGCGGCTCCACGTGTGGGGTACGCCGCCCAACGTGCCGCTCACCCGATCACACCTCCTCGAGCAGGCGTTGATGGTCCAGCAATGGGGCGCGGCGCAGGTGCCGGACACGAGCTGGACCGGTCCGGCGTGGTCGATCTCGGCGGAGTGGCTTGCCTACCTCTGCTTCCCTGCGCTCGCCGTCGTGGTCTGGCGGGTCCGCCGCCATGTCGGCCCGTCGGTGCTGGTCGCCCTCGGCGGCGTCGTGCTGCTGCCGACGCTGGTGTGGACTGCGGCGGCTCAGACGCAGGCCGCGCCGTACATGTGGCTCGTCCGGCTCGGCACCGAGTTCACCTGTGGAGTCCTCCTCGCTGCCGCGGCCCGGCACGACCTTCCACGCCTGACGCGGGCGGCAGGCTGGCTGGCGCCGGCCACGGTCGCCCTCGGCGCGGGCTGGCTCTACCTGGCGGAGGTCACCGGTCGGCCGTGGCTGGGCCCCCTCGTGCTGGCGCTGTTCCCGCTCCTCGTGCTGGCACTGGCCCACGGGGACGGTCGGGTGCACCGCTGGCTCGGCAGCCGGCCGATGGTGCTCGGTGGCGGTGTCTCGTTCGCGCTCTACCTCGTCCACGTGCCGCTGCTCAAGCTGTTCCGCGACGCCGTCGACCACGGCGCGATCCCGCTGAGCCCGCACCTCCGGATGTACGGCGAGCTCGGGGTCGCCGTGGCGAGCCTGCTGCTCGCCTGGGCCCTGTTCCGCCACGTCGAGGAGCCGAGCCGCCACCGGTTGAGGACCCTCGGCCCCGCGGTGGCTGCAGCCGTCGGCCGGGTCCGGACGCCGCCCCGGATCGTCCCGGTGCAGGTGGGTCTGGAACACGCCGTGGAGCAGCAGGCGCGGCGCGTGCTGGTCTGACGCGCACGAGTGGACCAGACCGCCGCGAACCGCCGCGGCACGCCCGGGATCCTCGGACGTTGGTCACCGCAGGCGGTCGACCAGTGAGGAGCTCCCATGGTCCGTTCTCGTGTCCTCGTCGTGCTCGGGGCGCTCGTTCCTGGGCTGACGCTGCTGGCATCGACGCAGGTCAGCGCCGAGCCAGTGGCCAGACAGTCCCAGACGGTGTCGTTCAGCTCGACGCCGCCGTCGGGCCAGGACTGGCTCCATGGAGCCAACTCTCCCTTCGACGTCTCGTGGGTCGCCTCAGCTTCGGCAACCTCCGGTCTCCCGGTCAACTACTCGATCGCCGAGGCGTCGACCAACGTCTGCCGCATCGTGCGCGTCTACGAGGACGACCCGACGTTCGGCACGGGTGCAGGGATCCGATTCATGCAATCCGGCACCTGCACGGTCATCGCCGACCAAGCGGGCGACGACGCGTACCTTCCGGCCCGGGCCACACAGTCGGTCCAGCTCTCCAAAGCCCCCAGCCAGTTCGACCACGTGCGGGCGACGAAGGGCTTGCTCGGCGGCCCCTCGACCTTCACCGCGACCCTGCTGGTCAAGTCGGTCGTGCAGAGCTACTCGTTCGGCCTCGGCGGCTATCCCGGCCAGGTGGTCACGTTCACCGTCGGCGGCAGGCCGGTCTGCTCCGCCGTCACGGACATCTACAGCAGAGCCACGTGCAAGGCCGCCCTCAGCCCGACCGCAACACTCCTGAACGTGACCTTCACGGTCTCGTGGACCGGTGACGCGCGGTACACGCCGGCGAGCAAGTCGGCGCTGTTCGGCCTCTTCTGAACCTCGCGACCGCGAGAGCGCCTCCGGCAGGATTCGAACCTGCGACACCTGGTACCGGAAACCAGTGCTCTATCCCCTGAGCTACGGAGGCAAGCGCCAGGGGTGGACCCTGTCGCGCGAGGGTGAAGACTACCGGTCGATACTCGGCGGAAGGAAACCGGTCGCCGCCGATAGGCTTGCCCGGTGAATCCCGAGCAGCTCTCCGCCGTGGTCGTCGACGCCCTCGCGGCCCTCGTGGCCGAGGGTGCCCTCGACCTGCCCGACGGTGTGCCCGCCGAGGTCACCATCGAGCGGCCGCGGCAGAAGGGCCACGGCGACTACGCCACCAACGTCGCCCTGCAGCTCGCCAAGGGGGCTGGCACCAACCCGCGGGCGCTGGGCGAGCTGCTGGCCGCCCGGCTCCGCGACGCCGACGGGGTGGCCGCGGTCGAGGTGGCCGGTCCCGGGTTCCTGAACATCACCGTCGAGGCGGGCGCGCAGGGACAGGTGGCGGCCGACGTCGTCGCCGCCGGAGCGACGTACGGCCACACCGACGTGCTCGCCGGGCAGAAGATCAACGTCGAGTTCATCTCCGCCAACCCGACCGGCCCGCTCCACCTCGGCCACACCCGCTGGGCGGTGCTCGGGGACGCCATCGGGCGGGTGCTCGCCGCGGGCGGGGCTGAGGTGACCCGCGAGTTCTACATCAACGACCGCGGCGTGCAGATGAACCACTTCGCCGACTCGATCGTCGCGGCCGCGCTGGGGGAGCCGACGCCACCGGACGGCTACGCCGGCGGCTACATCGACGACCTCGCCAAGCTCGTCGAGGCCGCCCAGCCGGGCATCTTCGACCTGCCGGCCGACGAGCGGCGCGCTGCGGTGCGTGCCGTCGGCTACGACATCCAGCTGCGCCAGCAGCAGGCGCAGCTCGAGATGTTCAACACCCACTTCGACGTCTGGTTCTCCGAGGAGTCGCTGCACGCCTCGGGCTCGGTGCCCGAGACGCTCCAGCGGCTCAAGGACCTCGGCCACGTCTACGAGTCCGACGGCGCTCTGTGGATGCGCACGACCGACTTCGGCGACGACAAGGACCGGGTGCTGATCAAGTCCGACGGCGAGCTGACCTACTTCGCCTCCGACACGGCGTACTACCTCAACAAGCGCAGCCGGGGCTTCGACCACTGCATCTACCTTCTCGGCGCCGACCACCACGGCTACGTCAACCGGCTCCGGGCGATGGCCGCCTGCGTCGGCGACGACCCCGACAAGACGCTCGACGTCATGATCGGCCAGCTGGTCAAGATCCTCAGCGGGGGAGAGGAGCTCAAGCTGTCGAAGCGGGCGGGCACCCTCGTCACCCTCGACGAGCTCGCGGAGGAGATCGGCGTCGACGCACTCCGCTACTCCCTCGCGCGCTACCCGGCCGACTCGCCGCTGGTGCTCGACGTCGCCGAGATCACCAAGGCATCGGCGGACAACCCCGTCTACTACGTGCAGTACGGCCACGCCCGGACCTGCCGGATGATGGAGAACGCCGCCCAGCTCGGGATGTCGCTTCCCGAGGCCTTCGACCCGTCGCTGCTCAGCCACGAGCGCGAGGGCGCCTTGCTCCGGGCGCTGGCGGAGTTCCCGCGAGTGGTGGCGGCCGCCGCCGAGCTGCGCGAGCCGCACCGCGTCGCGCGCTACCTCGAGGACACCACCTCGGTGTTCAACAAGTGGTACGACACCAGGGAGTGCCGCATGCTCCCGTCCGGCGACGAGCCGGTGACCGCCGTCAACGAGGCGCGCCTCGTGCTGGTGGTCGCTGCTCGCACCGTCCTGGCCAACGGGCTCGCCCTGCTCGGCGTCAGCGCACCGGAGCGGATGTAATGCGCGCCCACGAGGCCGGCTGGGCGCACGCCGTCGAGTCGGCGCGCGGTCCGGCGTGGCTGCGGCAGCCCGACGACCCCAACGCGCTGGTGCCACACCTCTGGTCGACCACGGCGCACAAGGTCGACGGCGTCCTGGAGGTCGGCGGCGTCCCGGTCACCGACCTGGTCGCTGAGCACGGCTCGCCGGCGTACGTCCTCGACGAGGCCGACTTCCGCTTCCGCGCCCGTGCCTTCCGCGAGGCGTTCACCGACTTCGATGTCTACTACGCCGGCAAGGCGTTCCTCTGTACGACGGTCGCCCGCTGGGTCGTCGAGGAGGGCCTGCGCCTGGACATCTGCACCGGCGGCGAGCTGGCCGTCGCGCAGCGCGCCGGAGTGCCGCCCGAGCTGCTCGGCTTCCACGGCAACAACAAGTCCGTCGCCGAGCTGGCTCACGCCGTCGAGATCGGGGTGGGGCGGATCATCGTGGACTCTTTCCACGAGATCGAGCGGCTGGCGCGGATCACCGCGGACAGCGGCCGCACCGCTCGCGTGATGGTGCGCGTCACCGCCGGCGTCGAGGCCCACACCCACGAGTACATCGCCACCGCGCACGAGGACCAGAAGTTCGGGTTCTCGATCAGCAGCGGCGACGCGTTCGCGGCTGCGCAGCAGATCGGCACGACGCCGGGTCTCGAGCTGCTCGGCCTGCACTCCCACATCGGGTCGCAGATCTTCGACACCAGCGGCTTCGAGGTCGCCACCCGCAGGGTCCTCGCGCTGCACGCGCAGATCTCCGACGAGCTCGGTGTCGTGCTCCCGGAGCTCGACCTCGGTGGCGGCTTCGGCATCGCGTACACCACCCAGGACGACCCGACCGACCCCTCGCAGCTGGCCATCGAGCTGACCAAGATCGTCACCGAGGAGTGCGAGTCCCGCGACCTCGAGGTCCCACGGCTCTCGATCGAGCCCGGTCGCGCCATCGTGGGTCCGGCGGTCTGCACGGTCTACGAGGTGGGCACCGTGAAGGCGGTGGAGCTCGACGGCGGCGCCGTGCGCACCTACGTCAGCGTCGACGGCGGCATGAGCGACAACATCCGCACGGCGCTCTACGACGCAGACTTCGCCTGCACGCTGGCCAGCCGCACCTCCGACGCCCCCGTGCTGCTGACGCGCGTCGTCGGCAAGCACTGCGAGGCCGGCGACATCCTCGTCAAGGACGAGTTCCTGCCCGGCGACCTGGTGCCCGGCGACCTGGTCGCCGTACCGGGCACCGGCGCCTACTGCCGGTCGATGTCGAGCAACTACAACCACGCGCTGCGGCCGCCCGTCGTGGCGGTCAACAACGGCTCGAGCACCGTGCTCCTGCGCCGCGAGACCGTCGACGACCTCCTGAGACTCGACCTCGGCGCGGGCGCCCGGATGGAAGACTGAGCCCGGTGAGAAGCGACAAGCGTCCGGTCCGCGTGGCCATGCTCGGCTGCGGCGTCGTCGGCAGCCAGGTCGCACGGCTGATCCAGGAGCAGGCCGCCGACCTCACCGCCCGCGTCGGCGCTCCCGTCGAGCTGGTCGGGATCGCGGTGCGCCGGCTCGGCCTGGCCCGCCACGTCGACCTGCCGGCGGACCTGTTCACCACCGACGCGGAGACCCTCGTCGCCCGCGAGGACGTCGACGTGGTCGTCGAGGTGATCGGCGGCATCGAGCCCGCTCGCACCCTCATCCTCTCCGCGCTCAGCCACGGCGCCTCGGTGGTCACGGCCAACAAGGCGCTCCTCGCCGAGGACGGCGCCAGTCTCTTCAGCGCCGCCGAGACCGCCGGTCGCGACCTGTACTACGAGGCCGCCGTCGCCGGAGCCATCCCGATCCTGAGGCCGCTGCGGGAGTCGCTCGCCGGCGACCGCGTCACGCGGGTGCTGGGCATCGTCAACGGCACCACCAACTTCATCCTCGACCGGATGGACACCTCCGGCGCCGGGTTCACCGAGGCGCTCGAGGAGGCCCAGGCGCTCGGGTACGCCGAGGCGGATCCCACCGCCGACGTGGAGGGCTTCGACGCCGCAGCCAAGGCGGCGATCCTGGCCAGCCTCGCGTTCCACACCCGTGTCACCGCGGAGGACGTCTACCGCGAGGGCATCGCCGAGGTCACCGCCAGCGACGTTGCGTCGGCCCGGGAGATGGGCAGCGTCGTGAAGCTGCTGGCGATCTGCGCGCTCGTGGACGGACCCGACGGGCCGGCCGTCTCGGCGCGCGTGCATCCGGCGATGATCCCGAGGACCCATCCGCTCGCCAGCGTGCGTGAGGCCTTCAACGCGGTCTTCGTCGAGAGCGAGGCCGCCGGGCAACTGATGTTCTACGGCCCGGGGGCAGGCGGGGCACCCACCGCCAGTGCGGTGCTCGGCGACCTGGTCACGGTCGCCCGCAACCGGCTGGCCGACGTGCGCGGTGCCGGCGAGTCGGCGTACGCCGCCCTGCCGATCCTGCCGATGGGCCGCACCGAGACCCGCTACCACGTGCAGATCGACGTGGACGACAAGGCGGGTGTGCTTGCCGCGGTGGCGCAGGCCTTCGCCGAGCACGACGTGTCCATCCAGACCGTCCGCCAGGAGGGCCGCGGCGACGACGCGCAGCTGGTCGTCGTCTCGCACAGCGCCAGCGACGCCGACCTGGCAGCCACCGTCGAGAGCATCCGCCGGATGGCCTTCGTCCGCGACGTCTCCTCCGTGATGCGGGTCGAGGGGGCGCCCGAATGACGCATCAGTGGCTCGGCGTCATCGAGGAGTACCGCGACCGGCTCGACCTGCCCGACGGCACACCGACCATCACGTTGCGCGAGGGCGGCACGCCGATGGTCCGCTCAGGATGGCTCTCCGGTCTGCTGGGCGCCGAGGTCTGGCTCAAGGTCGAGGGCGACAA
>JAEKKP010000036.1 GCA_019510315.1 Propionibacteriales bacterium | reverse complement strand
CGTTGACGCCGATCCGGATCGACGTGCCGTGGTCCTTGGCGGCGGCGGCGATCTCCTTGATCTGGTCGTCGAACTTCTTGATGTTCCCTGGGTTCACGCGTACGGCGGCACAGCCGGCCTCGATCGCGGCGAACACGTAACGCGGCTGGAAGTGGATGTCAGCGATGACGGGGATCTGGGAGTGGCGGGCGATCTCCGGCAGCGCGTCGGCGTCGTCCTGCGAGGGGCACGCGACCCGGACGATGTCGCAGCCGGTGGCGGTGAGCTCGGCGATCTGCTGGAGGGTCGCGTTGACGTCGGAGGTCAGCGTCGTGGTCATCGACTGCACCGAGACCGGCGACTCGCTGCCGACGCCGACCTTGCCCACACGGATCTGCCGGGTCGGCCGGCGTGGCGCGAGGACGGGCGGCGGAGCCGCGGGCATGCCGAGGGAGACCGATGTCATGAGGCCATCCTAGGTTCGGGGTGAGAGCTCAGGAGATCTGCACCGGCGCGACGATGTCGGCGTACACGAGGATCACGGTCATCAGCAGCAGCAGGCTGGCGACGACATAGGTGACCGGGAGCAGCTTGGCGGCGTCGACCGATCCGGGATCGGGACGCCCGAAGACGCGCGCGAGACCGCGGCGCGCGGCCTCGTAGAGGGTGGTCGCGATGCCGGCGCCGTCGAACGGGGGCAGCGGCACCAGGTTGACCAGACCCAGGAACAGGTTGAGCCCCGCCAGCAGCAGGAGCACCGAGAAGAACCGGTCGGCCAGCGAGTTCGCGTCGTCCGAGGCGAACTCCCCCGCCACGCGGCCGGCGCCGACCACGCTCATCGGGCTGTTCGCGTCGCGCTTCTCCAGCCCGAGGGCGGCCCGGGTCACGTGGTAGACCTTGTGCGGCATCGCCCCGATCGACTTCAACGTCGCCCAGGTGCCGTCGACCATGAAGCTGCTCACGTAGCCGAGGTCCTGGTGCACGCGGTGCTGCGTGGGTCTGATGCCGAGGAAGCCGCCGTTGACCGTCTTCTCCGGGTCGTCGAAGGAGGGCAGCCCGTTGAGCGCGGTGCTGGTGTGCAGCGTGAGGGTCGCGTCGCCCCGGCGTACGACGATCGTGGCCTGGCCAGCGTCGTTGGCCCGGATCAGCCGCTGCAGCTGGTCGTAGGAGCTGATCGTCGTGCCGTTGAACTCGGTGATCCGGTCGCCCGCTCGCAGTCCCGCGATGACCGCCGGCGTCGTCGGGTCGTCGGCACCGCACGTGCCCGCCGGGTGGTCGATGTGCACCACCTTGACGCACTGCGAGACCGAGGAGACGGTCGTGGTCGGCTCGTTGGTGCCGTAGCCGATGAAGACGAGCGCGAACAGGAAGAACGCCAGCACCAGGTTGATCGTCACCCCGGAGCCCATGATCACGACGCGCTTCCACCACGGCAGCCGGTAGAACAGGCGGTCGTGGTCCTCGGGGTTCACGTGCTCGTACTCGGCCGACCTGGCGTCGCTGACCAGCTGGGCGAAGATGCCGGTGTTGCTCGACCGCACCTGGTCCGGGTCCTGGTCGGGAGCGGGCGGGAGCATCCCGACGAGCTTGACGTAGCCGCCGAGCGGGATCGCCTTCACGCCGTACTCGGTCTCGCCGCGGCGCCGCGACCACACGGTGCGCCCGAAGCCGATGAAGTACTGCGTGATCTTGACGTTGTAGAGCTTGCCGGGCACGAGGTGCCCGATCTCGTGCAGGCCGATCGAGGCGGCGACACCGACCGTGAACAGCACGACGCCCGCGATGTACATCAGCGCGTTGGTCATCGGGCAGTCTCCAGGAGGCGGGCGGTCTCGTCGCGGGCCCAGGCGTCGGCGGCCAGCACGTCGTCGAGGGTGAGGTCGGTCGGCGTCGAGCCTACGTCGCCGCGGGTGACCTGGTGCGCGTCCAGGACCGCTGCGACCGTGTCGACGATGGCGGGGAACCGTAGACGGCGGTCGCGGAAAGCCTGCACGCAGACCTCGTTCGCGGCGTTGTAGACCGCCGGCGCCGTGCCTCCACGCGCTCCCGCGTCACGAGCCAGGCGTACGGCGGGGAACGCCTCGTCGTCGAGCGGGAAGAACTCCCACGCCTGCGGCCGGGCCCAGTCGACCGCGGGCGCGGTGCCGGGCACCCGGTCGGGCCAGGCGAGGCCGAGCGCGATCGGGATCAGCATCGTGGGCGGCGACGCCTGGGCCAGCGTGGAGCCGTCGGCGAACTCGACCATCGAGTGCACGACGGATGTCGGGTGCACGACGACCTCGATGTCGTCCATCGGGATGCCGAAGAGCAGGTGCGCCTCGATCACCTCGAGCCCCTTGTTGACCAGGGTCGCGGAGTTGATCGTGACCACGGGACCCATGTCCCAGGTCGGGTGGGCGAGCGCCTGGTCGGGCGTCACGTCGGCGAGCTCGGCACGGGTCCGGCCCCGGAAGGGGCCGCCGGACGCGGTCAGCACGAGTCGACGCACCTCGTCGGCCCGGCCGCCGCGCAGGCACTGGGCAAGAGCGCTGTGCTCGCTGTCGACGGGCACGATCTGGCCTGGCGCGGCGCGCGAGGTGACCACGGAGCCACCGATGATCAGCGACTCCTTGTTGGCCAGCGCCAGGGTGGTGCCCGCCTCGAGCGCCGCGAGCGTCGGGCGCAACCCGACCGCCCCGGTGATGCCGTTGAGCACGACGTCGGCGCTCATCGCGGCCGCCTCGACCGAGGCCTCCTCGCCGAGACCGCTGAACTTCGGCGCGAACTCGGCCACCTGGGCGTCGTACAGGTCCTGCTGCGAGCCGCCCGCGGTGAGACCGACCACGCGGAAGCGGTCGGGGTTGGCGCGCACGACGTCGAGGGCCTGGGTGCCGATCGATCCGGTCGATCCCAGGACCACGACGTCACGACGGGAGGAGGTCACCGGACCATCCTCCCAGCCGGGTTCAGCGGGCGAACGTGCGGTTCAGCAGCTCCTCGCCGCCGAAGGTCTCGAAACGCATGAGCTTGCCGTCGTCGTCGAAGGTGAGGAGGTCCGCCGACTGGACGTGCTCACCCTGGACCTCGACGTCGCAGATCGCGACGACCTTGTCTCCCTCGGCGATGAACTGCTGGGGAGTGTTCTTGAAGCCCTTCTCGAGGAGCTTCATCCAGAACCCACCGACCTCTTCCTTGCCTCGGTAGGTGCCGGTCACCGAGCTGTCACCACCGACGACCCACTCGATCGAGTCGGAGATGTCCTTCATCGCACCGTCGGCGTCCATGGCGGCGAACGCCTCGTAACCGTTGACTGCTGCCTGCTTGTTGACTGTTGCTTCCATGCCGAACCTCTCTTGGTCCCCCTCGCTCCCGACGCTAGGACCGGCTCGTGAGCACAACAAGACACGAACGGGTCATCCTCGGAGCCGCGACGAGGGCGGTCAGGCCGGCGAGCTGCCCACGCCGTACCGGGCGAGCAGCTGGCGGCTGTCCGGGACGAACGCGATCGAGCGGTCGGTGAGCAGGTCGGCGAGCTCGACCAGCGTGATCCAGCGGCCCTCGGCGATCTCCTCCGGCTGGTGTCGGATCGGTCCGTCCCAGACGGTCTCGTAGGCGTACTCGACCACCCGCGTCGTGTCGTCCTCGTAGAGGTGGCGTCCCAGCGCCCGTAGCGCCACGCCGGTGATGCCCAGCTCCTCGGCCAGCTCACGTCGGGCGGCATCGTCGGGCGCCTCGACGAGTGCAGCAGGTTGTCACGGCGTACGACGCTGCGGGCCGCGCTGCCGACCACACGTCCCTCGCTGTCGACGAGGGCGACGACCTCGTCCATGAGTCAGAGGTTGACCGCGACGTACTTGGTCTCGAGGTACTCCGCGATCCCCTCGTTGCCGCCCTCGCGGCCGGTGCCCGACTGCTTGACACCGCCGAAGGGTGCGCCGGCGTTGGAGACGATGCCCTGGTTGAGGCCGATCATCCCGGTCTCGAGCGCCTCGCAGACGCGGAGCGCGCGCTTGAGGTCGCGGGTGAAGACGTAGGACACGAGGCCGAACTCCGTCTTGTTCGCCGCCTCGATCGCCTCGTCCTCGGTGCGGAACGTCGCGATCGGCGCTACCGGACCGAAGATCTCCTCGCTGAGCACGCGGGCATCGGCGGTGACGCCGGTCAGGACCGTCGGCTCGTAGAAGTAGCCGGCTCCGTCCGGCCGGCGGCCTCCGGTGACGCAGGTGGCGCCCTTGCCGACCGCGTCCTCGACGAGCTCGGCGACCTTCGCCTGCTGCTTGTCGTCGATCAGCGGGCCGACCTCGACCCCCTCGTCGGTCCCCCGCCCGACCTTCATGGCACCCATCCGCTCGGCGAGCCGCCGACCGAACTCCTCGGCGACGGACTCGTGGACGTGGAAGCGGTTGGCCGAGGTGCAGGCCTCGCCGACGTTGCGCATCTTCGCGAGCATCGCGCCGTCGACGGCTGCGTCGAGGTCTGCGTCCTCGAAGACCACGAACGGCGCGTTGCCACCGAGCTCCATCGACACCTTCAGCACCTGGTCGGCCGCCTGCGCGATCAGCTTGCGACCGACCTCGGTGGAGCCGGTGAAGCTGAGCTTGCGCAGCCGCGGGTCGGCGATGATCGGCGCGGAGACGTCGCCGGAGCTCGTCGAGGTGACCACGTTGAGCACGCCGGGCGGCAGCCCGCACTCCTCGAGGACCCTCGCCAGGGCGAGCATCGACAGCGGGGTCTGGTGGGCCGGCTTGACGACCATGGTGCAGCCGGCCGCGATCGCCGGGCCGATCTTGCGGGTGCCCATCGCGTTGGGGAAGTTCCACGGGGTGATGAAGAAGCAGGGCCCGACCGGCTGGCGCATCACCAGCACGCGGCTCTGCCCGTTTCCGGCGGTCTTGTAGTAGCCGTCGATGCGCAGCGCCTCGCCCGCGAACCACCGGAAGAACTCCGCGGCGTAGGCGATCTCGCCCTTGGACTCGGCCACGGCCTTGCCCATCTCGAGGGTCATCAGCAGGGCCAGCTCGTCGGCCTGCTCGCCCAGCGCGAGGAACGCGCGGTGGAGGATCTCCGAGCGGTCGTTCGGCGCTGTCGCCGCCCAGCCGGCCTGGGCCGCGACTGCCGCGTCGAGGGCGGCGCGCGCGTCGTCAGGAGTGGCGTCGGCCACCTCGCACAGGGTGGCGCCGGTGGCGGGATCCTCGACCCCGAACGTGGCACCGCCGGTGGCGTCGCGCCACTCGCCGCCGATCAGCAGCTGCTTCGGCACCGCCTCCAGGACCTTGCGCTCCTCGGGGCGTACGTCGGGGCTTGCCGTCATCGCGTTCCTCCCAGTTGTGCCTTGTCACGTCCACCTTAGGGTCGAGGCGTGCGCATCGTCAGCCTGCTCCCCTCCACCACCGAGATCCTCTTCGCGATCGGTGCCGGCGACGACGTCGTGGGGGTGACGTTCGAGTGCGACTTCCCGGTCGAGGCCCGGTCCCGCACGATCGTGTCGACCTCGGCGATGCCCGAGGGACTGGCGCCCGCGGAGATCGATGCGTTCGTCGCCGAGGCGATGGCGCGCGGCGACGACCTCTACCACCTCGACGAGGGCGCTCTCGCCGGGCTGGACGCCGATCTCGTCGTGACCCAGGACCTCTGCGCGGTGTGCGCGGTGGACGTGTCAGTGGTCGACGACGCGCTCGCGCACCTCGGCTGCACCGCCGAGGTGCTCACCATCGATCCGCACACTCTGGACGAGGTGTTCGGCTCGATCGAGACGCTCGGCGCGGCGACCGGCCGGCTCGACGCCGCCCGGCCCCTGGTCGCCGCGCAGCGAGAGCGCCTGGCGGCAGTCACCGAGCGAGTCGCTGGCCGGCCGCGGCCACGCGTGCTGCTCCTCGAGTGGACCGACCCGCCGTTCGCGCCGGGGCACTGGATCCCGGAGATGGTCGCGCTGGCCGGCGGCGAGCCGGTGCTCGGCACGGCCGGTGAGAAGTCGCGCCGGACCACCTGGGAGCAGGTGCACGCCGCCGGTCCCGAGGTCATCGTCGTCGCGCCGTGCGGCTACGACCGCGACGGTGCCACCGCGCTGCGCGACGAGCTCGTGGGCTCCGGCGTGCTGCCGCACGGCGTACCGGTGCACGCCGTGGACGCCAATGCCTCGTGGGCGCGGCCGGGCACCCGGCTCGTCGACGGCGTCGAGGAGCTCGCCGGGCTGCTGCACCCGTAAAACCCGTTGCTCGCATCGTCCCGGGCGTCCACCCTTACAGCGGAAGCGGTGGCCCCGGCCCCGCGTGACGAGAGGAGGCACGACATGTCGATCACTGTCCTCGGCGTGCCCGCCGTCCGTCTCTCACACCTCCGGAGCCACCACGATGACCTCCTTCGGGAGCAACCCCAGCACTGACCTGGACCGGGACCTCGATCCTGGGTTCACCTTCGCCTACCAGCCGCTCGACGACCTCGCCGACGGCCAGCGGTTCTCCACCTACTGGGACGTCGAGCCGCTCATGCGCGGCCCGCAGCCCCCACCCGACTGGCTGGTGACCGACCGTGCTGCCGTCGACACCGAGCTCGGCGTGCTCAAGACCGGCAAGGAGGCGGAGGTCTTCGTGCTCGAGCGCGCCGTCGAGCCAGCGCTCGGCCTGCCCGGTCCGCAGTCCTGCCTGCTCGCGGCGAAGCGCTACCGCGGCGCCGACCACAGCAACTTCCACCGCAACGCCGATTACACGGCGGGCCGTCGGACACGGGACTCGCGGGTGACCCGCGCCCTGGCGAAGAAGAGCTCGTTCGGGCGCGAGGTGGCGGCCGGTCAGTGGGCGATGGCCGAGTGGGAGTCGCTCAAGCAGTGCTGGGAAGCCGGGGTGCCGGTGCCCTACCCGGTGCAGATCGACGGCACGGAGATCCTCATGGAGCTCGTGACCGTGGACGGCGAAGCGGCGCCGCGCCTCGCGAACACGCGGCCCACACCCGAGCTGCTGCGCAGCTGGTTCGACCAGCTCAGGGACGCGATGACCGCGCTGGCCGTCCGCGGCCTCGCCCACGGTGACCTGTCGCCGTACAACATCCTGGCCGCGGGTGACCGGGTCGTCGTGATCGACCTGCCCCAGGTCGTCGACCTCGTCGCGAACCCGCTCGGGGCGGACTTCCTGCAGCGCGACTGCCACAACGTGTGCACGTGGTTCGCCAGGCGGGGTCTCGAGGTGGACGAGCACGCGCTCTTCGCCGACCTGATGGCCAGCGCCTGGTGAGCGCGCCGGTGCCAGGGGCCGTATCTTCGAGGCCGTGCGTCCCACCGAGATCGAGAGCCTCGCGGAGTTCGACCGGCTCGTCTCGCACGGCACGACGTCGCTGACCGGGTGCCACCTCCAGTCCGTCGACCTGACCGACCGTGCCGACGTGCTCGCCCGCCTCGACGTGGGCCGCGCGGTGTTCCTCGGCTGCCGGTTCGCGCCGGGAAGCGAGGCGGACGTCCTCGAGCGGGGCGGTCTCGTCTTCCCGGCGGTGCCCGACGTGCCGTTCGACGCCTACCGCGGAGCGCTCTACACGCCCGCCGAGCTGTACGCCGGCCTCGACGAGGGGTACGCCGCGACGCTCGACGCCGCCGCCTACGCCTGGTCGCGCGGCCCCCGCACGCTCGACCACAGCCTGGCGATGGCGCTGCACGACCACGCGATCGACGACGCGGTGGAGGAGTTCGCCGACGGCCGACTCCTCGTCGGTGTGATGGGCGGCCACGCCGTCCGCCGGGACGCGCCGGCGTACCTGGCAGCCGCTCGTCTCGGCCGGGCGCTCGGCTCCCGGTTCACCGTGCTCACGGGCGGCGGACCGGGCGCCATGGAGGCGGCGAACCTCGGCGCCTGGCTCTCCTCGGAGCCGGAGGAAGCCCTGGTCGAGACCGTCGGCCGGCTTGCTGCGGTGCCCGACTTCGCACCGGACGTGACCGCGTGGGCGCGGGCCGCCTTCGACGAGATCAACCGCCGGACCTCGGGCACCGCGTCGCTGGGGATCCCGACGTGGTTCTACGGCCACGAGCCGCCGAACGTGTTCGCGACCGCGACCGCGAAGTACTTCCGCAACGCGCTGCGCGAGGACATCCTGCTGCGTCTGTGCCGCGGCGGGATCGTGTTCCTGCCGGGCGCGGCGGGCACGGTCCAGGAGATCTTCCAGGCGGCGTGCGCGAACTACTACAGCGAGCCCGACCTCGTCGTGCCCATGGTCTTCGTCGGTCGCGACCACTGGACGCAGCGGCTACCGGTCTGGCCGCTCCTCGAGGTCCTCGGCGTCGGCCGCGCGTTCGGCTCGCGCCTGGATCTCGTCGACGACCCGGCGGAGGTCCTCCCCCTTCTCCTGGAGGAACGCGGCGGCCGGCGGTAGCTCCTGGTCGTCGGGGCGGCGCAGCTTCCACGGCTCCAGGTGGCGGTAACCCTTGACCGACGTCCGCCGCATCCGGCGCAGCCTGAAGTCCTCGTTGTCCTGCAGCTCCTCGGCCAGCGCCTTGTCGGCGAGCACGCGGCCCGGCCGGGCCACGGAGGTCAGTCGGGCCGCGATGTTGACGGTCGGTCCGAAGACGTCACCGAGGCGGTTGAGCACCGACCCCCAGGCGACGCCCACGCGGAGCTGCGGGAAGTCCTCGTCGTGCAGGTGCTCCTCGACCAGCTCCAGCGCGATGTACGCCGTGTCCTCGGCCCGGTCCGCTGCAAAGAGGATCTCGTCGCCGATCGTCTTGATGATCCGGCCGTCGTGGGCGGTGACGATCTCGAGGGCTCGCGCCTCGAACACGTCGACGAGCCGGGCGAGCTCCTCCTGCTTCAGGGACCGCGTCTGCCGGGTGTAGCCGACGATGTCCGCGAAGCCGATGCCGGCGTGGACGGTGCCCTCCTCGTCGGGCCGCGGCGCGAGCAGGAGCCGCGACGCCGCACTGAGGACGTGGCGGCGCCAGATGTAGTTCTGCACCTCTTCGATCACCGGCGTGATCTCGGAGATGACCGCCGCGAGGTCGTCGGGCGCGAGGCTCGTCGGATCGACCGCGCGACCGAGGAGGCCGAGCTGCCACTCCGCGAGGCGCGCGAAGCTGCGACCGAGCGTGCGGATCAGCGCCGCCTCGTCGTCGTCGTTGATCATGCCGAGGTCGTGCAGCCGCTGGGTCAGCCGCATCGCCTCGAGGTCTGCCTCGGTGAACGCCACCTCGTCGTCGTCGACGGCGGTGAACCCGAGCGAGCGCCAGCGCTGCCGGGCAATGTCCATGCTGATGCCGACCGCCTCGGCGATCTGCGGACCGGTCAGCGTCGGCACGCTGCCGAGCAGGTGGGTCTCCAGCAGCTCGACGACCTGCTGCGGGCCGAGCGACCCGTCGTCGGGCGGGGTGGAGGGCACGGCGCTACGGCGTCCCGAGCCGGTCGGCCGTCGTACCGCGGAGGGCATCGCCGAAGGCCGGCACCTCCGCGAGCAGGCGCTCGAGCGACTCGCTGGTGTAGTGGATGACCTCGAGAGGGGTCAGGCTCACGACGCTTGCCGAGCGCAGCTTGTGGTTGACGATCGCCATCTCGCCGATGACGTCGCCCGGGCCGAGCCGGGCGACCTCCTGGCCGCCCTTGCGGACCGACACCTCGCCGTCGACGATGAGGTAGGCCTTGTCGGCCGGCGTCTTCTCCCAGATCAGCGCCCAGTCGGCGGGCAGGTGGACGTGCCGGCCCGCACGGACGACGGTCGCCAGGTCCGCGTCGTCCAGCGCCTCGAGGCGGTTGAGCCGCGCGAGCCTCTCCGGCTGCGGCGCATCGGTCATCGTGCTGCTCCTCCGTCGACCCGTCCTGACGTGCGCATCCTCCCGTCTCGCCGGGAGGAGTGTCCACCGACATCGATGTGCGTCCGCTCACGGTCCGCCCGCGGCCCCGGTCCAGACCGGAACGTGACCGTCGCCACACGCCGTCGTTGGGATGGCATGGAGCTCTCCCGTCGTAATGTGCTGCGCTCAGCCGCAGCGCTCACCGGTACCGCCGCCGTCGTCCCGGCCCTCTCCTCGCTCGCGGAGTCGGCCGTCGCGGCCGGCATCACGACCGCGGGCACCACCCTCGCGCGGACCTACCAGCGGGGCACGCCGAGCCCGAAGGGCTACGCGAAGATCGTCACCGGTCCGGGCGAGCCGCACCTGGTCCGTGAGGACCTCGGAGTGGCCGGAGCGACGAACCGGGCCAGCTGCCGGGCGCCACTGCTGGCCTTCTGCCAGTTCAGCGACGTGCACGTGGTCGACCACCAGTCCCCGGCGCGGGTCGAGTGGATGGACCGCTTCGAGGACCCGAACTCCGCCAGCCTGGTGCCCGGACTGCTCGCAGCGTCGTACCGGCCCCAGGAGATGCTCACCGCCCAGGTCATGGAGTCGATGGTGCGCGCCGTCAACGCGATCGCCGGCGGCCCCGTCACCGGCCTCCCGCTGGCCTTCACGATCGAGACCGGCGACAACTCCGACAACTCCCAGTACAACGAGACCCGCTGGAACATCGACATCCTCGACGGCGGCAAGACGGTCCGGCCCGACAGCGGCAACCTCAACCGGTACGACGGCGTGATGGACGGCAACGCGCTCTACTACGACACCCACTACTGGCACCCGGGTGGCACGCCGCTGGGCAAGAAGCCGGACATCTACCGCGACCAGCACGGCTTCCCGGTCAACGCGAACGTCCTGAACGCCTCGCGCCGCCCGTTCACCTCGACGGGCCTGCGCACGTCCACCGGCCAGCATGCCCCCTGGTACACCTGCTTCGGCAACCACGACGGCCTGATGCAGGGCAACTTCCCGGCGAAGACGACCCAGCTCGGCGTGCTCGCCACCGGCAACCTCAAGGTGATCAGCAGCCCCGCGGGCCTGAGCCAGTCCGACGTCATCAACGCCGTGTCGCAGCAGAACCTCGACGGCATCCTCAACAACCTGCTGGTGTCCCCGCTCGCGCGGGTCGTCACCAAGGACGCCAACCGTCGGCCGCTCAGCCGGGCCCAGATCATCGCCGAGCACTTCAACACAGTCGGGACGCCGGTGGGCCACGGCTACACCGCCGAGAACAGGGCGACCGGCACGGCGTACTACTTCTTCGACCAGGGCAGCTTCCGGTTCGTCGTGATGGACTCGGTGAACCCCAACGGGTACGCCGACGGCTCGCTGGACCAGGCCCAGTTCACCTGGCTGCAGGAGACCGTCGCGTCGGCCACCGGTCGTGCCGTCATCGTGTTCAGCCACCACACGTCCGACACGATGGGCAACCCGCTGGTGCTCACCGGTGGGGACCCGAGCACGCGGGTCCTGGGGCCCGCGGTCACGAGCTACCTGCTTTCCCAGCAGCGCGTGATCGCGTGGGTCAACGGCCACACCCACCGCAACCAGATCACTGCACACGCGCGCGCCGACGGCACCGGGGGCTTCTGGGAGATCAACACCGCGTCGCACATCGACTTCCCCCAGCAGGCGCGTCTCATCGAGGTGGTCGACAACCGCGACGACACGATGTCGATCTTCACGACGATCGTCGACCATGCCGCTCCGGCGACGTTCAACAGCACGCTCCCCGACCCGCTCAGCCTGGCGTCGTTCTCCCGCGAGCTGGCCGCGAACGACCCGCAGTCGAACCTGCCGTCCCTCACCGGCACCGTCGCCGCGCGCAACACCGAGCTCCTGCTGGCGACCCCGCCGGAGCTGCGCGGCGGCGCCTGCACCGCGGTGACGACCGCGGAGCCGCAGCGCACCGTGACCCGGTCGGCCGTGTTCGCCGCCCTGACGCGGGCCGGTTAGGACTCGACGGCGGCGAGCTGGCCGCAGGCGCCGTCGATCTCGCGCCCCCGGGTGTCACGCACGGTGGTCGGCACGCCCTTGGCCTCGAGCCGGCGGACGAACTCCTTCTCGTCGCGCGGGTCGGAGGCCGTCCACTTCGACCCGGGGGTTGGGTTGAGCGGGATCAGGTTGACGTGCACCCACCCCCAGTCGCCATAGGAGTGGAGTACGTCGGCGAGCAGGTCGGCTCGCCAGGCCTGGTCGTTGATGCCGCGCATCATGGCGTACTCGATCGAGACCCGGCGCTTCGTCTTCCGGGCGTAGTCCCAGGCGGCCTCGACGGTCTCGGCCACGGAGAAGCGCGTGTTGATCGGCACCAGCTCGTTGCGCAGCTCGTCGTCCGGCGCGTGCAGGCTCAGCGCGAGCGTCACCGGGATGCCCTCGTCGGCGAGCTGCCTCATCCGCGGGACCAGGCCCACGGTGCTGACGGTGATCCCGCGCGCGGACATGCCGAGCCCGTCGGGTGACGTGTCCGTGAGCCGGCGTACGGCGCCCATGACCGCGTTGTAGTTGGCCATCGGCTCGCCCATGCCCATGAAGACGACGTTGGAGACCCGTCCGGGCCCGCCGGGCACCTCGTCGCGCGCCAGGGACCGTGCGCCGGCGACCACCTGCTCGACGATCTCGGCCGTGGACATGTTGCGCTCCAGGCCGCCCTGACCGGTCGCGCAGAACGGGCACGCCATCCCGCAGCCCGCCTGGCTCGACACGCACATGGTGGTCCGGCCCGGGTAGCGCATCAGGACCGACTCGACGAGCGCGCCGTCGAAGAGCTTCCACAACGTCTTGCGGGTCGTGCCGCGGTCGGCCTCGAGCGTGCGCAGCGGGGTCATGAGCGTCGGCAACAACCCGGCGACGAGCTCGTCGCGCTGCTCGGCCGGCAGATCGGTCATCTCGGCAGGGTCGTCGACGAGCCGGGAGAAGTAGTGCGTGGACAGCTGCTTGGCCCGGAAGCCGGGCAGCCCGAGCTCCTCGAGCCTCTCCTTGCGCTCGGCCGGGGTGAGGTCGGCCAGGTGGCGCGGCGGCTTCGGCTTGGGACCTCGGGGACCCTTCGGCTCCTCGAACACGAGGGGCAGGGTCTTGATCGGTTCGTCCATGACCGCCCGATTCTCCCACCCGGGCTGGTGGTTCACCCAATCGCCGGAGCGCGCTGAACCTTCCGGCACCCCTCCCCGTGGTGTCAGATGAGGGGGTGGCCCGCACGCCTGACCTGGATGAACAGCTGATGCGCACCGCATGCGAGCACCACGCCGATGCGTTGTGGAGCTTCTGCCTGCGCCTGACCCGCGGTGACGTGGGCCGGGCGGAGGACATCGCGCAGGAGACGCTGCTGCGGGCGTGGCGGCACCCGAGCGTGCTCGGCCGCGAGCCGGACGGCGTCCGGGCGTGGCTGTTCACGGTCGCGCGCAACGTCTCGATCGACTCCTGGCGGGCGCGGACCGTGCGGCCGGAGGACAGCACGGATCCCGTCGACCTGGAGCAGGCGGTGCCCGACCGCACCGACGAGGTCCTGCAGCAGTGGCTGGTCGTCGACGCGCTCCGGTCGTTGAGCCACGACCACCGCGCGGCGATCGTGGAGTGCTACTACGGCGGGCAGACGGTGGCCGAGGCGGCCGAGCGGCTCGGCGTACCGGCGGGCACGGTGAAGTCCCGCCTCCACTACGGCATGCGCGCGCTGCGGCTCGCGCTCGAGGAGCGGGGGGTGACCCGATGACGGTCATGTGCGACTCCGCCGCGGCCTACGTGCTCGGGGCGCTGCCCGCCGGCGAACGGTCCGCGTTCGAGCGGCACCTCGCGGAGTGTCCCGACTGCCGCCAGGCCGTCTCCGACCTGGCCGGCATCCCCGGCCTTCTCTCCCGGGTCTCCCCCGACGACCTGGCCGACTCCGCCCCGGTGCCGGACACGCTCGTGCCCGGACTGCTCCGCGCCGTACGCCGCTCCGGCCGGCGCCGCCGAATCATGGTGGCGTCGCTCAGCGCCGCGGCCGTCGTGGTCGCGATCGCCGGCACGGCTGTGGTCGTCGAGCGGTCGAGCAACGAGCCGGCCGGCGTCGCGATGACCGCCATGAAGCCGGTGGTCGCCAGCCCGGTGACGGCGAGCGCGGCGCTCGTGCGGCACGCATGGGGCACCGAGATCCGGATGAAGTGCCGGTACGCCGACGCCTCGGAGTACTCGCGCCCCTACGACCTCGTCGCGGTCGACGACAAAGGCACGTCGTACGACCTCGCGACCTGGGTCGTCGGACCGGGAAAGACCGCGTCCGTCAGCGGGTCGGTGCCGGTGCAGCCCGAGCACATCGACCGCCTCGAGATCCGGCTGTCCTCGGGCACGCCGCTGCTGCGGCTCTCGCCGTGAGGCGTGGTCAGGTGAAGACCAGGTAGTGCAGCAGCAGCCAGATCGGGGCGATCGTCGCCAGCAGCGAGTCGATCCGGTCCATCAGGCCGCCGTGGCCCGGGATGATCTGGCTCATGTCCTTGATGCCGAGGTCGCGCTTCATCACCGACTCCACGAGGTCGCCGAGCGTCGCCATCACCACGGCGATCAGGCCGAGGGCGACGCCCACCCACCAGTCGCCGTCGAGCAGCCAGACGACGACCACGACGCCCACTCCGACGCAGAAGAGGAGTGACCCGGCGAAGCCCTCCCACGACTTCTTCGGCGAGATCACCGGTGCCATCGGGTGCTTGCCGAAGAGGACGCCGGCGATGTACCCGCCGATGTCGGAGGCGATCGTGACGAGGATGAAGGCGATGATGCCGCGGACGCCGTCGTCGGCGTGGTCGGTGGTGTTCCAGTCACCGCCCTCGGCGAGCATGAGCGCGACGAACGAGCCCAGGAACGGCACGTAGATCAGCGTGAAGACCGCCGCCGTGGCGTTCTGGACGAACCCGTCGACGCCGCGGCGCAGCAGCCACAGCATCACCACCAGGGCGGTCACCGCCGTAGCGGTCACCAGCGCCGGCGCACCCCAGAAGTAGGCGACCGCGACCATGACCACGCCGCCGACCATGAGCGGCTGCTCGGGGATGTCGATGCCCTTCGCCGCGAGGCCGCGGTGCAGCTCCCAGAGCGCGACCACCACGGCAGCCGCGACGATGAGCATGAACGCGCTCTTGAAGAAGAACAGCGACCCGGCGATCGCCACGAGGAGCACCACGGCAGAGCCGACCGCCGCAGGCAGGTTGCGGCCTGCGCGGCCGTAGTCCTTGTCGGGTGCGGGTGAGGCCGCGCCAGTCGTCGTCATGGGCAGCTCAGACCTCGAGCAGCTCGGCTTCCTTGTTCTTGAGCAGGTCGTCGATCTGGTCGGTGTGCTTCTTGGTCATGGAGTCCAGCCGCTTCTCGGCGCCGGTGACGTCGTCCTTGCCGACCTCGCCGTCCTTCTCGAGGCGCTCGAGATCCTGCTTGGCATTGCGCCGGATGTTGCGCACCGCGACGCGGCCCTCCTCCGCCTTGGTCCGCGCGACCTTGATGTACTCCTTGCGGCGCTCCTCGGTCAGCTCGGGGAAGACGCAGCGGATCATCTTGCCGTCGTTGGACGGGTTCACACCGAGGTCGGACTCGCGGATGGCCTTCTCGATGGCCGGCATCGCGGTCACGTCGTACGGCGAGACCAGGATGATGCGAGCCTCGGGGGCGGTGAAGGACGCCAGCTGCTGGATCGGCGTCGGGGTGCCGTAGTAGTCGGCGGTGAGCTTGGCGAACATGCTCGGGTTGGCCCGGCCCGCGCGGATCGCGGCGAACTCCTCACGCGCGACGCCGACGGCCTTGTCCATCTTCTGGTCGGCCTCGTTGAGGGTCTCGTTGATCACTGGTTCTCCTTGGGTCCACTGCTGTGTGCGCTGCTCACGAGCGTGCCGATCTTCTCACCCTGCACGACTCTGAGGATGTTGCCCTCGGGCTCCATCCCGAACACCACCATGGGCAGGTCGTTCTCCATGCAGAGCGCGAACGCGGTCGCGTCGGCGACCTTGAGGCCGGCCGCGAGCGCCTCCTGGAACGTCAGCTCGTCGTACTTGATCGCGTGCGGGTCCTTGTGGGGATCGGCGCTGTAGACGCCGTCGACGCCGTTCTTGCCCATCAGCACGACCTCGCACTTGGTCTCCAGGGCGCGCTGGGCCGCGACGGTGTCGGTGGAGAAGTACGGCATGCCGGCGCCGGCACCGAAGATGACGACGCGGCCCTTCTCGAGGTGCCGGATCGCGCGTCGGGGGATGTAGGGCTCGGCGACCTGGCCCATGGTGATGGCCGTCTGCACGCGGGTCTCGATGCCCTCCTTCTCCAGGAAGTCCTGGAGGGCGAGGCAGTTCATCACGATGCCGAGCATGCCCATGTAGTCGGCGCGCGCACGGTCCATGCCGCGCTGCTGGAGCTCGGCGCCGCGGAAGAAGTTGCCACCGCCGGTGACGACGGCGAGCTCGACGCCGGCCCGCTGGACCGACGCGATCTCGCGCGCGATCGTGGCGACGACGTCGGGGTCGACGCCGACCTTGCCGCCGCCGAACACCTCGCCGGAGAGCTTCAGGAGCACTCGGTGGTAGGTCATCGTTCGTTCCTTGCCCGCTCGTCGGAACGCACGAAGGCCGGTCCGATGATCGTTCTCTGGCTCATCGGACCGGCCTCCTCGTGCTCGTTGTGTCGAAACCTAACGGATCGACCGGGGTCAGGCACCGACCTCGAAGCGGGCGAACCGCTTGACGGTCGTGCCGGCCTCGTCGAGGACCTGCTTGACGCTCTTCTTGGACTCGGTGACCGACTCCTGCTCGAGCAGCACGATCTCCTTGAAGAAGCCACCGAGCCGGCCCTCCACGATCTTGGCGACCGCGGCCTCGGGCTTGCCCTCCTCGAGCGTCTTCTTCTCCAGGACGTCCTTCTCGGCGGCCACGATGTCGGCGGGCACCTCGTCGCGGGTGAGGTACTGCGGCCGCATCGCCGCGACCTGCATGGCCGCGGCACGAGCAGCGGCCTCGTCGCCGTCGTACTCGACGAGCACGCCGACGGCCGGCGGAAGGTCGGCGGCACGCTTGTGCAGGTAGACGACCGAGGGACCGTCGAAGTACGCGACCTCGCCGAGCTCGATCTTCTCGCCGATGGTGATCGCGAGGGTCTCGACGACCTCGCCGACGGTCTTGCCGTCGAGCTCGACCGCCTTCAGCGCCTCGAGGTCACCGGCCTTCGCGGCGTCGGCCGCGTCGGCGATCCGCTGGGCGGTGGCGACGAAGTCCTCGTTCTTGGCCACGAAGTCGGTCTCGCTCTTCAGCTCGACCAGGGCGCCGCCGGAGGCAGCGACGAGGCCGGCGGTGGCCTCGCGCTCACCGGCGCGCTTCTCGGCCTTGGCCTGGCCCTTGACGCGCAGGACCTCGACGGCCTTGTCGAAGTCGCCGTCGGCCTCCTCGAGGGCCTTCTTGGCGTCCATCATCCCCGCGGCGGTGAGGTCGCGGAGCTTCTTGACGTCGGCAGCGGTGATCGCCACGCGTCAGTCCTCCTTCGTCTCGTCAGTCGTCTCGGTCGCCGCGGCAGCCTCGGCGGGCGCCTCGGCCGGAGCCTCGGTCTCCACGGGAGCCTCGGCAGCAGCGTCGGCCGGAGCCTCGACAGGCGCCTCGACCGGAGCCTCGACAGGTGCCTCGGCCGGGGTCTCGACAGCTGCCTCGACCGCGGCGGCGTCGGACGCCTCCACGGCAGCACCGGTCGCCTCGGCGGCCGGCGTGGCCTCCGTGGCGGCGTCGCCTCCGGTCGCCTCGACGGCGGCCTTGTCGGCCTGGCCCTCGAGAAGGTCGCGCTCCCAGTCGGCGAGCGGCTCGTCGGCGCCGATGGACTTCGCCTCACCCTCGGTCTTCGCACCCGAGCGGGCGATGAGACCGTCGGCAACGGCGTCGGCCACGACCCGCGTGAGCAGGCCGACCGCGCGGATCGCGTCGTCGTTGCCCGGGATCGGGTAGTCGACGACGTCGGGGTCGCAGTTGGAGTCGAGGATCGCGATGATCGGGATCTTCAGCTTGCGAGCCTCCTCGACGGCGAGGTGCTCCTTGTTGGTGTCGACGATCCAGACGGCGGACGGCGTACGGCTCATCTCACGGATGCCGCCGAGCGTCTTGTCGAGCTTGACGTGCTCCCGCTTCATCTGCAGGAGCTCCTTCTTGGTGCGACCCGAGCCGGCGACGGTGTCGAAGTCGACGTCGTCGAGCTCCTTGAGGCGGTTGATCCGCTGGCTCATGGTCTGGAAGTTGGTGAGCATGCCACCCAGCCAGCGCTGGTTGACGTAGGGCATCCCGACACGGGTCGCCTGCTCGGCGATCGACTCCTGCGCCTGCTTCTTGGTCCCGATGAACATGATCGTGCCGCCCTTGGCCACGGTGTCCTTGATGAACGCGTAGCTGGTGTCGATGTAGGACAGCGACTGCTGCAGGTCGATGATGTAGATGCCATTGCGCTCGGTCATGATGAAGCGCTTCATCTTGGGGTTCCAGCGTCGGGTCTGGTGCCCGAAGTGGACGCCGCTCTCGAGGAGCTGGCGCATGGTGACGACGGCCATGCCGTTGGTTTCCTTCTGTTCGGGTCCGGGCACGGCTGAGTGCCCGAACCAAATTTTCAGTTCGTTGCAGCGGGCGGGTGCCCGTTGCCCTGACGCCCGTGCGCGATCCGACCCGACGCTGGATCACTCCAACGGGGACCGAGGACCGTCGCCCTCCCGCGAAGGAGCCGGAGGAAACGGGCGTGCGAAGTCAACCCGGACGGGTTGCTGGTGGAAGTCTAGCCGCCGCGCGCGGGGGTGTCGAAACGCCGTATGCCGGTCGTCCACAGCCGACGACGGCCGCAGCTGCCTCCACAGGGTCGCTCAGGACGGTGGCGGCCGTGGTGCCGGGCACGGACGGTGGGCGCATGAAGGTGGTCCTGCTCGTCCTCGCGCTCCTCGCGGTCCTGGCCGCGGCTCCCAACGGCGCCCGCGCCGACCCCGTCGTGCCGGCGCCCGCGGCGGCCGTCTGGCCGCTCGATCCGCCGCCCACGGTCGTTCGCCGCTTCGACCCGCCGGACTCGCCGTGGGGTGCGGGCCACCGGGGCGTCGACCTGCTCGGGCGGCCGGGCCAGGAGGTGCACGTGGCGCTCGGTGGCACGGTGACCTTCGCCGGCAACCTCGCCGGGCGCGGTGTGGTCGTCGTGTCCCATGGCGCGGTCCGGACGACGTACGAGCCGGTCACGCCCAGCGTCCACGTCGGCGACGTGCTGCCGACCGGTGGGGTCCTGGGCGTGCTCGAGACCGGCCTGAGCCACTGCTTTCCGCAGACCTGCCTGCACTGGGGGCTGCTCGAGGGCGAGACGTACCTCGACCCGCTGTCGTTGCTGGGCTACGCGCCGGTGCGGCTCCTGCCCCTGATGTTGCTCACGTACTTCACGCCCTGGGGTGTGCCAGCTGGTACGCCGTTCGCAGTCGTTCCGCGGTGACGTGGGTGTAGATCTGCGTCGTCGCGAGGGAGGCGTGGCCGAGGAGCTCCTGCACGGTGCGCAGGTCCGCCCCGCCCTCGAGGAGATGGGTGGCCGCGGTGTGACGCAGCCCGTGCGGCCCGAGGTCCGGCGCTCCCGGCACGTCGGCCAGGCGCCGGTGCACCATGCTGCGCACTGCCCGCTGGTCGATCCGTTTTCCGCGCGCGCCCACGAACAGCGCCGCCCCCGCACCCGGGGCGAGGAGCGAAGGCCGCGCCGCGTCCAGCCAGCGGCCGAGGGCCTGGTCGGCGGGGAGGCCGTAGGGCACGGTGCGTTCCTTGCGGCCCTTGCCGAAGACCCGCACGACCCGGCGTGAGCGGTCGACGTCGTCGACGTCGAGGCCGCAGAGCTCGCCGACGCGGATCCCGGTCGCGTAGAGCAGCTCGAGGATGGCGACGTCGCGCAGGCCGACCGGGCTGCCGTCGTCGGCCGACCGGGCGGCCGCCTCGAGGAGGGCACGGGCCTCCGCCACGTCGAGCGCGGGCGGCAGCGGGCGGTGCGCCTTCGGGCTGCCGAGCTGTGCACCCGGGTCGGCACTCGCACGGCCGGTCCGGAGCGCCCAGGCGGTGAACACCCGTACAGCGGTCGCCCGCCGAGCCATCGTCGTGCGGGCCTTGCCGAGGGTCTGCTGGTTGGCCAGCCAGCTGCGCAGCGTGCGCACGTCGAGCTGGTCGAGCGAGTGCAGGCCGAGGGCACTCGCGTGCCGGAGCATCCCCGCGACGTCACCGAGGTAGGCCCGCACGGTGTGGGGCGTCAGGTCACGCTCGGAGACCAGGTGACGCTCGTACGCCGCGAGCGCGACGGCGAACTCCTCGGGGAGGTCAGGCACCCGGCCAGCGTACGAAGCGGACGACCGATCACTCGGGAGGCACGACCGACAGGAGATCGGCGAGCCGCCAGCGGCCGCTCGCGTGCTCGACGAACCCGTCGGCGCGCAGGCCGATCAGCGCCGCCTCGACGCGGTGTTGCGCGAGACCGGCCGTGTGGGCGATCTTGGCGGCGCGCGCGCCTCGGCGTACGGGCACCGCGTCCAGCACCTGGCGCTGCTCGGCGGTCAGCAGGTCGCGGGGACGTGTTGGCTCCTGGGCGTGGCGCAGCGTGTGGGTGCCCGCGGGCGCCACCGCCTCGAGCACCTCGTGTCCGTCGGTGACCAGCAGCGCTCCCCGCACGCGGATGAGCTGGTGGACGCCGGCGGAAGGAGCGCTGGTGACCGGACCGGGCACTCCCATGAGGGTGCGGCTGAGGCCGGCCGCCCAGTTCGCCGTGTTGAGAGCACCGCTGCGGATGGCCGCCTCGACCACGACGGTGCCGTGCGACATCGCGGCGATCAGGCGGTTGCGGGCGAGGAACCGGATCCGCGTCGGTGCGCAACCGGGGGCGGCCTCGCTGACCACGAGACCGACCTCGGCGATGTAGTCGATCAGCTGCCGGTGCGCCTCGGGATAGACGCGGTCCGCACCGCAGGCGAGGACCGCGATGGTCGGTCCGTCGGCCGCGAGCGCGCCACGGTGGGCGGCCTGGTCGATCCCGAACGCGGCGCCCGACACCACCGTGTGGCCCGCCTCGCCGAGGGTGTCGGCGATGTCACCGGCCACCGAGGCGCCGTAGGTCGTGGCCGATCTCGACCCGACCACCGCCACCGCCCTCGCGGTGAGGTCGGCGAGTCGGCCCGGACCCTTGACCCAGAGGCCGACCGGCGTGCCGCCGCGCTCGTGGAGGCACGGCG
>JAEKKP010000035.1 GCA_019510315.1 Propionibacteriales bacterium | reverse complement strand
ACCCCGATCGGCGCCAGCGGCAGCAGGAAGAGCAGCGACCACGACCAGCCGACGCTCGCGGCGAGCACGGCCGCAACGAGCGCGGACGCGACCGCTGTGCGCCAGGCAAGGCCGGGCAGGGCTGCGATGTCGGCGTACGCCTCCTTCGGCGGAGGTGGCGGCAGGCCGGGCCGCTCGGGCACCTCTGCGGACCGCTCCGGATCTGCTGCGGGCTCGGGCTCGGGCTCCGGCTCCGGCTCGGGCTCCGGGACCCAGGCGATCAGCCGCGGGCACCACCATCCGGCAACGCCGGCGACGAGGAGTGCGAGCAGGATCGCCGCCGCGGTCACGCAGCTCCTCCGGCCGCGCGCTCCGTCAGCGCCTGCTCCTCCGGCCGCGCGCTCCGTCAGCGCCTTCTCGCCGGCCGCCCGCAGGGTAACCACGGAGACCTCGCGCCCCGTCATCAGCCGGACCTGCAGCGCCGCCTGGTGCACCAAGAGGTCGAGACCGCCGACGAGGACCTGGCTGTTGGCGAGCGCCGACTCGGCCAGAGGAGTGGGCCACGGGTCGTACAGCGCGTCGAAGACGACGTCCGCCGAGGCGGCAGCGTCCACCAGCTCCGGCGTCTGGGCCTCCACGGGGACCGTCGAGACGACGATGTCCGCGCCGTCGAACCCGTCACTGAGCCGCCCGACCCAGATCTCCGGCCCGCGACCGTGCCGGTCGACAGCGTCCAGCGTGTCCACCGCGCGAGCAGGATTGCGGACCAGGAGGTGTGCCTCGACGCAGCCGACCTCGGAGAGCGCCAGCAGCAACGACGCTGCGGTGGCCCCGCCACCGAGCACCACCGCGCTCCGGATCGTCCCCGCACCCGACTCGAGCAGCGCAGCAACCGCTCCCGGGATGTCCGTGTTGTGGCCGACGAGCCGGCCGTCGCCGAGCACCACCGTGTTGGCGGCACCGGACGCCGTCGCCCACGCGTCCGCCTCGTCGAGCAGCGGCATCACCGCTCGCTTCAGCGGCATCGTGAGGGACAGCCCGCGCCAGTCGGCTCCGAGCCCTGCGACGAACTGCTCCAGCCGGGCGGAGTCGACCTCGATCGCGTCGTAGCTCCAGTCCAGCCCGAGCTCGGCGTAGGCCGCCCTGTGCAGGACCGGTGAGAGCGAGTGCGCGATCGGCGAGCCGAGCACGGCGCAGCGGGTCCGGCGACCTCAGCAGGCGTCGGACGTCTGGCAGTACTTGTCGAGCACTGCCTTGTCCTGGTTGTGACCCTCGAGCGTCGTGTTGAAGCGGGTCTCGCCGGTCTTCAGGTTCACCACGAGCCAGTACAACCACGGGCCGTCCGCCGGCTTCAGCGCAGCCTCGATGGTCTTCTCACCGGGCGAGCCGATCGGCCCCGGCGGCAGGCCGGTGTGCACGTAGGTGTTGTACGGCGACGGGTTGTCCCGCTGCGCCTGGGTCGTCCACACGGTGCCCTCGAGGTTGTTCGCGTAGGCCACCGTGGCGTCCGACTGCAGCGCCATCCCCTTGTCGAGCCGGTTGTAGATCGCGCGGGCGATCTTGGGGTAGTCCTCGTCGCGGCTGCCTTCGTACTCGAGGATGCTCGCGACCGTCATGATCTCCTCGGGCGTGTAGCCGAGCGCCTTGGCACGGGCGTCGAGGTCCAGCGACTTCTGCACCTCGACGGTCTTCGCGACCATCTGCGTGAGCAGCTGCTTCGCGGTCTCACCGGGCACGACCGTGTAGGTCGCCGGGAACAGGTAGCCCTCGACCTTGCCCTGCGCCGGCGCAGGGAGGCCGATCGACGCGGGATCCTTGAGCACCTGGTTGAGCTGGGCCGCGGTGATGTCGGTCTTGGCGGCGACCGCCTTGACGATGTCCTTGACCCGGTAGCCCTCGGGGATGGTGACTCGCGCCTGGATGAGGTTCTTGGGGTCGACCAGGACCGCGAGCGCGTCGGACGCCTTCATCTCCTTCTTCAGCTGGTAGTAGCCGACCTGGATGGTGCGTGAGCGCTCGTCAGACCTCGCGGCGTCGGTGAACGCGCCCACCGACTTCACGACTCCGGCGGCCTTGAGGCTCTGCCCGATGGCGGCGGCCGTGTCGCCCTGCTTCACCTGGACGACGGCGGAGCCGCTGCCCGGGCCGGAGTAGTCAGGGTTCTCGCCGACCATCGACTTGATCTTGTCGACCGCTGCGCCGCCGCCGAACCATGCCGCGGCGACCACCACGACGAGGACGACCAGCATCGGCAGGCAGCTGCGGAAGCGCCCGCCGCTGCGGCGCTCGGCTCGCCGCCCGCCACCACGGGCACCGCGGCTCGGCGCGGGCGGTCGCTGGTCGTCAGGCCGCCCAGCATCGTCCGCGTCGTCGGCGCCGTCGAAGCCGAGTCCGAGGTTGCTCACACCGAGTCCTTCATGTCACCAGTCTTCGTGTCGGGGTCAGAGTTGGGCCGGAGTTGGATCAGAGCGGGTCGACCGGCTCGCCCACAGGCGATCCAGCGGTCCGCTCGGTGTCGATCGCTCCCTGCAGGATCACGACCGCCGCCGCCTGGTCGACCACGGCACGCCGCTTCCTGCCCTTCTTCCCCCGTTCGCGCAGCACCGCCTCGGCCGTGACCGTGGTGAGCCGCTCGTCGACCAGGCGCAGCTGCCGCGGCGCGAGCCGGGCAGCGAGCTCCTGGGCGAACTCTCGCACCCTACCGGCCGCCGGCCCCTCACCCCCGCTCAGCGAGCGGGGCAGGCCGAGGTACACGACGTCCGCGCCGAGCTCCTCGGCCAGGGCCGCGATCCGGTCGAGGTCACCGGGACCTCGCTTGACGGTCTCCACGGGGGTCGCGAGAATCCCGTGCGGATCGCTGGTCGCGACCCCGATCCGGGCGTCGCCCGGGTCGATCCCGAGGCGTACGCCGATCGGCGGAGGACGCGTCATCGTCAGCGGTCGGTCAGCTCGCGCCGGGCCGCCTCGAGCGCCTCGCCGGCGCGGGACGCGTCCGAGCCCCCGCCCTGCGCAACGTCGTCCTTGCCGCCGCCCTTGCCGCCCAGCACCCCGGCGGCCGCCCGGACGAGGCCGTTGGCCGAGACGCCGGCCTCGCGCCCGAGGTCGTTCACCGCGGCGACCACGGACGGCTTGCCGTCCTGGACGCCGATGATCACGACGGCACCCGGCCGGTCACCGGCCAGCCGGCCGCGCACGTCGAGAGCGAGCGTGCGCGCGTCGCCGCCGCCCGCCCCTTCGACGACCTGGCCCACGAAGCTGACCCCGGCAACGTCGTCGGCCCGCGCGGCGAGCTCGCCCGCTCCCGCGAGCAGCTGCTGCAGCCGGACCTTCTCGATCTCCTTCTCGGCCGTGCGCAGCCGGTCGACCAGGTCGTTGACCCGCTCGGGCAGCTGCTCGGGGCGCACCTTGAGGGCCTCGCTGAGCTGAGCGACCAGCACGTGCTCGCGGGCGAGGAACCGGTAGGCGTCGCCACCGACCAGCGCCTCGACCCGACGGACTCCCGAGCCGATCGAGGACTCACCGAGCAGCTTCACCACACCGAGCTGGCCGGAGCGCAGCGCGTGGGTGCCGCCGCAGAGCTCCCGGGCCCACTCGCCCACGGAGATCACGCGGACCGTGTCGCCGTACTTCTCGCCGAACAGCGCCATCGCACCGGACCGGACGGCCTCCTCCTGCGACATCAGCTCCGCGTGCACGGCGAGGTCGGCGAGGATCAGGTCGTTCACCCGCGCCTCGACGTCGGCCATCGCGGTCTCCGGCACCGCACCGGTCGCGGAGAAGTCGAACCGGAACCGCCCGGGCGAGTTCTCCGATCCCGCCTGCGTGGCGGTCTCTCCGAGCGCCTCCCGGAACGCCTTGTGCACCATGTGGGTCGCGGTGTGCGAGCGGCTGATCGAGCGGCGGCGCTCGATGTCGACGTGCGCGTGCGCACCGGCCCCCGCGACCACCTCGCCGTCGAGGACCTTCACCCGGTGGACGATCAGACCGCCGATCGGGCTCTGCACGTCGAGGACCTGCAGCCGCGCGCCGTTGTCCAGCTCGATGATGCCCTCGTCGGCCAGCTGGCCACCGCCCTCGGCATAGAACGGCGTCCGGTCGAGCACGAGCTCGACCTCCTCGCCGGCACCGGCAGCGCCCACCACGCCACCGTCGGAGGAGATCAGCCCGCGTACGGCGCTCTCGGCCACCACGTCGTCGTACCCGATGAACTCGACCGGGCGGCCGAGCGAGTCCGCGACCTCTCTGTACGCCGCCGTGCTGACGTGCAGCCCCTTCTTCGACTTGGCGTCGTCCTTCGCCCGCCGGCGCTGCTCGTCCATCAGCCGGCGGAAGCCGTCCTCGTCGACCGCGAGGCCCTTCTCCGCCGCCATCTCGAGGGTCAGGTCGATCGGGAAGCCGTAGGTGTCGTGCAGTGCGAACGCCTTGTCACCGGACAGAACGGTCTGGCCGGTGGAGCGCACCTCGTCGGCGGCCATGTCGAAGATCTGCGTGCCGGTGCGCAGTGTCTGCCGGAACGCGTCCTCCTCGGCGTAGGCCACCGTGGAGATCCGCTCCCAGTCCGAGGCGAGCTGCGGGTAGCCGGCGGCCATCCCGTCGCGGCTCACCGGGAACAGCTCCGGCAACGCGCGGTCCTCGTAGCCCAGCAGGCGCACCGACCGGACCGCCCGGCGCAGCAGCCGGCGCAGGACGTAGCCGCGCGCCTCGTTGCCGGGGGTGACGCCGTCGCCGATCAGCATCATCGAGCTGCGGACGTGGTCGGCGATCACCCGGAAGCGGACGTCGTCACCGTGATCGGCGCCGTACCGGCGGCCGGTGAGCTGCTCGGCGCGCTCGATCACCGGGTACATCACGTCGATCTCGTACATGTTCGGCTTGTCCTGCAGAAGGAACGCCACCCGCTCCAGGCCCATGCCGGTGTCGATGTTCTGCTTCGGCAGCGAGCCCGCGATGTCGAAGTCCTCCTTGCTGCGGACGGCGCTGAGCTCGTCCTGCATGAAGACCAGGTTCCAGATCTCCAGGTAGCGGTCCTCGGCGCTGAAGTCGCCGTCCGCGCCGTACTCGGGGCCACGGTCGTAGAGGATCTCCGAGCACGGGCCGCCCGGGCCCGGGATGCCCATCGACCAGTAGTTCTCGGCCTTCCCCAGCCGCACGATCCGCTCGTCCGGCAGGCCCGAGACGCGACGCCAGAGCTCCGCCGCCTCGGGGTCGTCCTCGTAGATGCTCGGGTAGAGCCGGCTCTCCTCGAGCCCGAAGCCCCCGTCCGCTAGCGGCTTGGTCACGAGGTCCCAGGCCAGCTCGATGGCGCCCTGCTTGAAGTAGTCGCCGAAGGAGAAGTTGCCGCACATCTCGAAGAACGTGCCGTGCCGAGTCGTCTTGCCGACGTCCTCGATGTCGGGCGTGCGCAGGCACTTCTGGATGCTCACCGCGCGCGGGTACGGCGGCGTCTCCTGGCCCAGGAAGTAGGGCTTGAACTGGACCATGCCGGCGTTGACGAACAGCAGGTTCGGGTCGTCGACCAGCAGGGAGGCGGACGGCACGGGCCGGTGACCGGCCGCCTCGAAGTGCGCGACGAACCGCCGGCGGATCTCACCGGTGCTGAACTCCGTACCGTTCTGCGGGTCCATCAGTGCGTGCCTTCCAGGCTCTCGTTGGTCGCGGGGCGTCGGCCGGCGATCTCGATCCGGTCGTGCGCCTCCAGCTCAAGTGGTCCATGAAGCGCCAGGCCGAACCGCTCGCGCAACTCGGTTTCGCGCTCGGTCATGCCGGCCCGCACCTCCTCGGCGAACAGGTGCGCCCCCACACCCAGACCCGCCACCCGGTCACGCAGGCCGTCGGGCGTGAACGTCTCGGCCGCACGACGGGCGCGGATCATCACGTAGACACCGGCACCGGCACCCGCCACGAACCAGAAACCGCGCCTCACGCCAGTCCCTCGGTGGCTCGTTCCTGGGCCCGCGTCTCGCGCAGGTAGTCCTTGACCAGTCGTCGCCGGCGCTTTCGGGCCGCGCGGACCTCGCTCCTCATCTCGAACCAGATCCGGTTGCGCGACCGCGCCGAGAGAGCGCGACGGACGCCGTGGGAGAAGGCTGCGACCTTGACCAGCGGCTCGCCGACGGTCGCGCTCAGCACCAGCCGGTCGGGCACCGCGACAGCGTCGTCAGGGAGCCGCGCCGGATCGAGACCGCTCTCGCCGACGTGGGTGATCACGAACTCGGCCTGCTGCGGTGCCGACGGCGTGGACGGCGCGGCGAACAGCTCCTCCAGGTACGCCGGCCGGCCCCCGGTGAGCTCGTCCAGCCGGTGGCGCAGGTCGTCGACCTCACGTTGCGACGCGGCCAGCATCGCCTCCAGGTCGACCCGCCTGCGACGCCGTCGGGTCAGCAGCGCCACGACGGCGACCAGCAGCAGCGTGGCCGCCGCGCCAGCGCAGGCAGCGAGGGTCGCGGCAAGGGCGGTGCTCATGGCTGCTGACCCTACCTGCCGCGAATCATCCGGCGGATCCGCTCCCAGCGCTCCTTCATCGCAGCCTCCGCACCCAGGTTGGTCGGCTGGTAGTACTCCGCGTCGAGCACGACGTCAGGGGCGTACTGCTGCTCGGCGATGCCGAAGGGTGCGTCGTGGGAGTACTCGTAGCCGGTGCCGTGGTCGAGCTTCTTCGAGCCGGCGTAGTGCGCATCGCGCAGGTGCGGCGGGACCTGCCCGATCTTGCCGGACCGCACGTCGGCGCTGGCGGCGTCGATCGCCTTGATCACCGCGTTGGACTTCGGCGCCAGCGCCAGCTCGATCGTCGCCTGCGCCAGGTTCAGCCGTGCCTCGGGCATGCCGATCAGCTGGACGGCCTGGGCAGCGGCGACGGCCGTCGTGAGGGCCGACGGGTGCGCCAGGCCGACGTCCTCGCTGGCGAGGATCACCAGCCGACGGGCGATGAACCGCGGGTCCTCGCCCGCCTCGATCATCCGGGCCAGGTAGTGCAGAGATGCGTCCACGTCGGACCCGCGCACCGACTTGATGAACGCGCTGATCACGTCGTAGTGCTGGTCACCTTGGCGGTCGTAGCGCACCGCGGCCCGGTCGACCGCCTTCTCCACGGTCTCCAGGTCGATCACGTTGTCGGTGGTTGATCTCGACTGAGCTCGATCCGAGGAGCGCGGCGAAACCCCGCCCAGGGCACCTGCCGCGGCCTCCAGGTAGGTGAGCGACCTGCGCGCGTCGCCGCCGGCGAGCCGCACCAAGTGGTCCAGCGCGTCCTCGTCGACCCGGACCGCGCCGGCGAGCCCGCGCTCGTCCTCGATCGCCCGCAGCACCACTGCCCGGACGTCGTCGTCGGTCAACGGCTCCAAGGTGAGCAGCAGCGATCGCGAGAGCAGCGGCGAGATCACCGAGAAGAACGGGTTCTCGGTGGTCGCGGCCACCAAGGTCACCCAGCGGTTCTCGACGCCGGGGAGCAACGCGTCCTGCTGGGCCTTGGAGAACCGATGCACCTCGTCGACGAAGAGCACCGTCTCCTGACCGGTCGCCACGAGGCGCGCGCGGGCGCCGTCGATCGCCGCTCGCACCTCCTTCACGCCCGCAGCCACCGCGGACACCTCGACGAACACACGGTCGGTCTGGACCGACAGGATCGAGGCGATCGTGGTCTTGCCGGTGCCTGGCGGCCCCCACAGCAGGAGCGACATCGGCTGGTCACCCTCGATCAGGCGGCGCAGCGGGGAACCCGGGGCGAGGAGGTGCTGCTGCCCAACCAGCTCGTCGAGCGTGCGCGGGCGCATCCGCACCGCCAGCGGGGCCGACGAGTGTCGGTTGCCGGCCAGCGCACCACCCGAGGTCGGGACCGCCGGTGCGGCGTCGAAGAGCGCGTCGTCCACCCGGTCAGCCTAGGCAATCCCGGTCGTCGAGCCTGTCGAGACGGTCGGTCCCTGAGCATGACGAAGGGTCGACAGGCTCAATCACCGGCCACGTGGACCAGGACCTCGTCGAGCATCCGTCCGAGCGCACCCACCGCGACCGAGAAGTGGCCCTCGCCCTGCTCGAGGTGCGCCACGGCACCGGGGAGGTGCTCGGCCAGCCACTGTCCGTGGTGGAAGGGGACCATCAGGTCCTCACTCCCCTGCCAGACGTAGGTCGGCACGCTGATCTGCGACAGGTCGAAGCCCCAGTCGCGGGTGAAGGCGAGGTCGTCGTCGATCCAGGCGTCGGGCACCTGGACGCCACCCACCATCACCGCGACGGTGTCCGCACCGACATTGCTGGTGAGGACCTGACGGTCGACCTCCGGCAGCAGCGTCGCCAGGTCACGCACCAGCGTCTCGCCGTCGGCGTCCTTGAGCGCCTCTCGGTGCTTCAGCACGAACGGCCGGAGCGCCTCCTCGCCCTGGAGCGCGAGCTCGAACTCCTCGATGTTGTCCGACCCCATGCCGTCGAGGAAGCCGTCACCGTACGGGCGGCAGCCGGCGATGCTGATCACCGCGGCGACGCGGTCGGGCAGCAGGGCGGCGGTGGCGAGCGCGTGCGGACCGCCGCCGGACTTGCCCGCGACGAGGCAGCGCTCGACCCCGAGCGCGTCGAGCACGTCCTCCATGTCGGCGGCGACGTCGGCCACCGTGCGGCCCTGGTGGCGGGTGGAACCCTCCGCGCCGGCCCGGCTGTAGGTCAGGTAGCGCAGGCCGCGGGTGGCGCACTCCGCCTGGCTGGCGGCGGGCTGGTACAGGCAGCCCGGCGTGCCGTGGTGGTACAGCAGCGGTACGCCGTCCGCAGGCCCGGAGACCGCGATGGCGAGCTCGCGGCCGTCACGCAGCGTGACGACGCGCTGGTCGACGGCGGCCATCAGCCGGGGTCCCTCGTCACCACTGCCTCAGGCGCCGGTCGTCTGGCCGGTCTTCAGGTCCAGCCAGCGGTCGGCGAAGTCCGGCCGGTTCAGCTGGATCTCCGGAGCGGCGCCCTCGACCGGGGACCCGTGCTCGTCGACGCCGCAGACCTCCATGGTCACCGGAGTCGTCGGGTGCTGGCCCAGCTCGCCGGCGAAGTGGCAGGCCACCTTGTGGCGCGGCCCGATCTGCAGCAACGGTGGCTCGACCTTGGCGCAGATCTCCTGGGCGTACTGGCAGCGGGTCCGGAACCGGCAGCCCGAGGGCGGCAGGATCGGGCTCGGGACGTCGCCCTCGAGCCGGATCCGCTCGCGCCGCCCGCCGATCGCCGCCTGCTTGACGTCGGGCACCGCCGACAGCAGCGCCTGCGTGTACGGGTGGTGCGGGTGGTTGTAGAGGGTCTCCCGGTCGGCGACCTCGACGATCTTGCCGAGGTACATCACCGCGACCTCGGGGCAGAAGTGCCGGACGATGGCGAGGTCGTGGGCGATGAACAGGAAGCCGATCCCGAACTCGCGCTGCACGTCCTGCAGGAGGTTGATCACCTGCGCCTGGATGGAGACGTCGAGCGCGGAGACCGGCTCGTCGGCAACCAGGAGCCGGGGCTGCAGGGTCAGGGCCCGGGCGATGCCGATGCGCTGGCGCTGTCCGCCCGAGAACTCGTGCGGGTAGCGGTTGTAGTGCTCGGGGTTGAGTCCGACGACCTCGAGCAGCTCCTGGACGCGCGGGATGATCTTGTCCTTCGGCACGACCTTGTGGATCTCGAGCGGGGCGCCGACGATCGCGCCGACCGTGTGTCGGGGGTTCAGCGAGGTCGCCGGGTCCTGGAAGATCATCTGGATCTCACGACGCAGCGGCATCAGCTCGCGCGCGCTGAGGTGAGCGATGTCGCGGCCCTGGAACTCGATGCTCCCGCCGGTCGGCTCGAGCAGCCGGGCGATCAGCCGCCCGGTGGTCGACTTGCCGCAGCCGGACTCCCCGACGAGCCCCAGGGACCCGCCCTCCGGCACCTGGAACGAGACCCCGTCGACGGCCTGCACGTGGCCCACGGTGCGCCGGATCAGGCCGTTGGCCTTCACCGGGAAGTACATCCGCATGTTCTCGACCGTCAGCACCGGCTTGGCGTTGGGGTCGAGGCGCGAGGCGGCATGGGCGGAGCTGGCCGCCTCGTCGTGCTCGGCGACCGGCACGGGCACCCCTGTCTCCATCTCACTCATGCCTGCTCCTCGAAGAGCGGGGCGATCTCGGGAAGGACCTCGGTGGCGTAGACCTCGTCGGGGTTCGCGATGTGGCAGCGCTTGGTGTGGTCGCCGCCGGCCCGCGCCGGGGTGAGATCCGGGAGCGTCGTGCGGCACAGGTCGCCGGGCACCTTGTCGCGGTGGTCGCAGCGCGGGTGGAACGGGCAACCCGAGGGCGGGGTGAGCAGGCTGGGCGGGTTGCCGCGGATCGGGATCAGCTTGGCGTCGGTGTCGCCGACGACATCCGGCACGCTGGAGAGCAGGCCCCAGGTGTACGGCATCTCCGGGTGGACCAGGATCTCCTTGGTCGGGCCGTACTCGACCGCCCGGCCGGCGTACATGACCAGGACGTCGTCGGCCATCTCGGCCACCACGCCCAGGTCGTGGGTGATGATGATGATGGCCGAGTTGAACTCGCGCTGGAGGTCCTGGAGCAGGTCGAGGATCTGGGCCTGCACCGTGACGTCGAGCGCGGTGGTCGGCTCATCGGCGATCACCAGGCCGGGGTCGTTGATCAGCGCCATCGCGATCATCGCGCGCTGCCGCATACCGCCGGAGAACTGGTGGGGGTAGTCGTCGATGCGACGGTCCGGTTGGGGGATCCCGACGCGCTCGAGCATCTCGATGGTCCGCGCCCGCGCCTGCTTCTTGCTGACGTCGTTGTGCACCCGGTAGGCCTCGGCGATCTGGTTGCCGACGGTGTAGTACGGGTGCATCGCGGAGAGCGGGTCCTGGAAGATCATCGCGACCTCGCGACCGCGCTTGCGGCGGATCGACTCGTCGTTGATCTTGAGCAGGTCGACGCCGTCGAGCAGGATCTCGCCGCTGACCAGGGCATTGGTGCCGCGGTGCAGCCCCAGGATCGCCGAGCTCGACACCGACTTGCCCGATCCGGACTCGCCCACGATCCCGAGCGTCTTGCCGCGCTCGAGCTCGTAGGACAGACCCTCGGTGGCCTTGACGACCCCGTCGACGGTCTTGAAGTGCACGACCAGGTCGCGCACGGACAGGAAGCTCATTTCTGTTCCTTCCTACCCGACCCGGACCCGCGGGTCGATGAACGCGTACAGGATGTCGACGACGATGTTGGCCACGATCACGAACGACCCGAGCAGCAGGACCAGCCCGACGATGGTCGGCAGGTCGTAGACGGTGATCGAGTCGACGGCCAGCTTCCCGAGGCCGTTGTAGTTGAACACACGCTCGGTGATGATCGCGCCGCCGAGGAGACCGGCGAGGTCGAGGCCCGCCATCGTCACCAGTGGCGTCAGCGCGGCCCGCATCGTGTGCTTGAACAGGATCTTGCGGCCCGGGAGGCCCTTGGCCCGGGCGGTGCGCAGGTAGTCCTCGCTCATCGACTCCAGCACGAACGCGCGCGACATCCGGACGTAGCCGGCCATGTAGAACAGCGCCAGCGTCAGGCCCGGCAGCACGAGGTTGACCATCCAGTTCCAGACTCCGCCGTCGGCGATGCTGATGTAGTTCGGCACCGGGAAGAAGCCCCATTTGATCGCCAGGAACTTGAGCAGGAAGAGGCCGACGAAGAACGTCGGGAACGCGAAGAAGATCAGGCTGATGCCGACCAGGCCTCTGTCGATGATCGAGCCCTTCGTCAGCGCAGCGATCACGCCCAGGCCGACTCCTCCCACGATCCAGAGGATGAAGGCCATGATCGCCAGGGAGAAGGACACCGGTATTCGGGTCTTGAACTCCGAGGTCACGGTGGCGATGTTGACGTTGGAGTAACCCAGGCACGGCGCCGCACAGTGCGCCACCAGGTTGGGTGCGGACTTCCGCAGCGACTTGTCCTCGGGGTAGTCACGGCCCTTGGCCACCCCGACCGCGAAGTTCTTCCACTGCTCCCACACCGGCTTGTCGTAGCCGAGACCCTTGCGGACCTGCGCCCGCTGCTCCAGCGAACAGTTCTTGCCGCACGCGAACTGCGCCGGGTCGATCGGCGAGGCGAAGAACAGCACGAACGTCACCATGCTCATCGCGATCAGCATGATGATGCCGACGAACACACGCCGGACTGTGTACGCGAACATTCAAGAACCACCTTGGAGGCCTCGTGGGCCGCTGGCTGGGCAGCGGCGGCGACGGGCTTCGTGCCCCGTCGTCGTCTGCTGACGAGCCTGGTCGGGCCCGTTCAGGGCATTGCTGGGTGGGCGGCTCGCGCCGCCCACCCAGCAATCATTCACTGAGTTTCCGGGTTGTGCTACTTGACCCCGACGGGGCCGAGGTCCGGGAACCCGTTCGAGGCCGCGGTGTTCATGTAGTTCTTCACTCCCGAACCGTGCAGGAAGTAGAAGATCGCGTTGTCCACCGGGATGTAGGCGACGTCCTTGGCCAGGACCTGGTCGGCCTGCTGCAGGAACTGCGTCTGCTGGTCGAGGTCCGTCGCGTTCTGCGCCTGGTCGACGAGTGCGTTGAACTCGTCGCTGTCGTAGGCGCCGTAGTCCTGACCGTTGGAGTTCTTGGTCAGGTTGGGACGGCTGTCGAACAGCGGAGCCGTCACGGTGATGGCCGACGGCCAGTCAGCACCCCAGCCGGCCCAGATGACGTCGGCCTTCTGGTCGGGCTTCTGGATGTCGGTGTAGTAGGCGTCCTGGTTGGCCACACCGTTCAGCGTGACCTTGAAGCCACCCTTCTCCCAGCCTGCCTTGAGCGCCGCGGCCTGCTTGTCGGCCGTCGCGGTGCTCGGGTAGGTGAAGGTGATCGGGTACGGCATCTGGACACCGGCCTGCTGCAGCAGCTGCTTGGACTTCTCCGGGTCGCCGGCACCGGCCGGGAACAGGTCGGACTGGTAGCCCTTGACTGCCGGGTTCACGATGTCGTGCGACTCCTCGTAGGCCTTCTCGCCACCACCTGCGGTCACCCAGCCGGTGTCGTCGGTCGACGCGGCCAGCGCCTGACGGACCTGGAGGTTCGTCATCCGCTTGAAGTTCGGCACCACGTAGTCGGTGTACGGCGAGGTCACCGTGACCGCGCGCTTGGCGATGTCACCGGTGATCTGGCTGTAGTACGCCGCCGGGACGCGCCGCTCGGTCACCGCGAACTTGTCCTGGCCACTGTCCGCGATCATCTGGTCGGTGATCTGCTCGGCAGTCTTGCCGATGTCGAACGTGATCTTGTCCGGAAGCGCCTTGCGGATGTCGGTCGAGTCGGTCGACGGGTCGTAGTTCGGGTTCCGAACCAGCGTGCCGCCCTTCTGCTTGTCCCAGGTGCCCTCGAGCTTGTACGGACCGTTCGAGAAGATCTGGTAGTTCGACTTGTCGCCCTGGTCCTTGTCGGCCCGGTACGGGTCCATCATGTGCAGCGACGCGACCGCCAGCGGGAAGTCCGCCCACGGCTTCTTGAAGTTGTAGGTGATCGTGTTGCCGTCGCACGTGATCGCCTTGTCGAAGGCGGCCTTGCCCTCGGGCGAGCTCTGGTACGGGCCGGTGTAGATCGGCAGGTGCGTCTTCGGGTCCTCGGGGATGTCGAGGTAGGTGATGATGTAGTTCGGCCCACCGGTGATGATGTCGGTGGCGAACACCCGCGACGCGCCGTACTTGAAGTCCTCACAGGTGATCGGCTTGCCGTCCTCCCACTTCACGCCGTCCTTGACCGTGAACTTCCAGGTCTTGGCGCCGTTGGAGGACTGGCCGGTGTCGGTGGCGAGGTCGGGGACAGGAGTGGTCGAGACCTTCGCGTCGTCGGAGATCGGGAACGTCACCAGGCTGCGGTAGACGGTCCGGCTCCAGTTGGTGATGTCGCGACCGACGTAGGTGCGCTGAGGATCGGTGTGCTCGAGCGCTGCGAAGATGTAGTAGTACAGCGTGCCGCCCTTGGCGGAATCAGAGCTGCCCCCGGGACTCTTCGAGCCGTTGTCGCTGCCGCCGCCGCATGCGGCGAGCGCGACCGACATCGATGCTGCGGCCGCAACCGCGAGCATCTTCTTTCGATAGCTAGCCATTACCTCTCCTCCATTGTGTGTCGCGCCGAGTAGGCGGCACATCCGGCAACGCTGTGTTGCCGAAGTCTGTGGGTCATCGGTCGGCCTTCGGGTCGAGCGCATCGCGCAGACCGTCGCCGAGCAGGTTGAAGCTGACCACGATGACGGCGATCAGCAGTGCGGGGAAGAAGAAGTACGTGAAGTCGGCGACCGAGTAGTTGATCGAGTCGACCAGGATGTTGCCCAGGGTCGGCGTCGGCGGGTGGATGCCGACACCGAGGTAGCTCAGTGCCGCCTCGGCCGAGATGTAGGCCGGCATCGTGAGGGTGAAGGAGACCAGCACCGGTGCCCACAGGTTGGGCAGGATCTCCTTGAAGTACAGCCGCCGCCGCGATGCACCCAGCAGCTTGGCCGCGTCGATGAACTCGCGCTCCCGGATCGAGAGCACCTGCCCGCGGATCAGACGGCAGATCGGCGGCCAGCCGAAGAGGCCGAGGACCAGCACCTCGTAGAAGCCGTTGGGCAGCGGGTCCGAACCCGAGCCGGGCAGCACCTTGGCCGCCAGCGCAACACCAGTCGCCGAGAGTGCCAGCAGCATCAGCGTCGACGGGAACGACAGCGTCAGGTCGACGAATCGGCCGATCACCGAGTCGGTCCAGCCGCCGGTGAAGCCTCCGATGATCCCGAGCACCGTGCCGATGACGATCGCGAGCACGCTCGCCGCGAGGGCGATCGTGAGGGAGAACGTGACGCCGTACCAGAGCCGGGACAGCAGGTCGGTGCCCGTGCCGGGCACGATGCCCAGCGGGTGCGCCAGGCTGATGCCGCCCCACTTGGCCTTCGGAATGCTGCCGAGCGACGGGTCGAGGAGGTTCTGGTTGAGCTTCAGCGGGTCGATCACGTTGAGCTTCACCATGACCGGCGCCAGCACGGCGCCCACGCTGTAGACCGCCACCACCACGAACGCGGCCATCGACAGCTTGTCGCGACGGAACCGCCCCATCGCCAGCTGGGTGGGCGACTTTCCGAGGACTGCCTCGGGGTCCCCCACGTCGACCGGAACCGTGGTCTCCAGGCGTTCCAACTGGGACTCAGGCAGTGACATGGTCACCTCTCGTCGACGGATCCGTCAGGCCCGGCGCCGGCCCCTCCGAGGTCGTCAGGGAGGCTGCGCCGTGCGCGACTCTATGTGATCTGGACTGCACGAACGATCACCGTGGCGTAACGATCCAGTCACGACGAGGGGTGGCGGAATGCCGGTGTGTCAGCCCTTCGGCGCGAGATCCTCCGCCGGACGCGCGTCGACTCCGGCTTCCTTGCGCTGTTCGGGCGTGATCGGTGCCGGTGCGCTGGTGAGCGGGTCGAACCCGCCGCCACTCTTCGGGAACGCGATCACGTCGCGGATCGACTCGGTGTGGCCGAGCAGGGAGCAGATCCGGTCCCACCCGAGCGCGATCCCGCCGTGCGGCGGCGCGCCGTACTTGAACGCCTCGAGCAGGAAGCCGAACTTCTCCTCGGCCTCGGCCTCCCCGATCCCCATCACCGCGAAGACGCGCTTCTGGACGTCCTCGCGGTGGATCCGGATCGAGCCGCCGCCGATCTCGTTGCCGTTGCAGACGATGTCGTAGGCCCACGCGATCGCGTTGCCAGGGTCCTGGTCGAAGGTGTCGATGTCCTTGGGGCTCGTGAAGGCGTGGTGCACCGCCGTCCACGCGCTGTAGCCGAGGGCGACGTCGCCCGACGCGGTCGCCTCGGAGGCCGGCTCGAAGAGCGGCGCGTCGACCACCCAGAGGAAGCTCCAGGCGTCCTCGTCGATGAGACCGCACCGGCGGCCGATCTCGACCCGAGCCGCACCGAGCAGTGCGCGGCTGGAGCGGGCGTCACCGGCGCCGAAGAAGATGCAGTCGCCCGGTGAGGCGCCGACGTGCGCCGCGATGCCGGCCTTCTCCTCGTCGGTGATGTTCTTGGCGACCGGACCGCTGAGCTCGCCGTCCTCGCCGACCAGCACGTAGGCCAGTCCCCGGGCGCCGCGCTGCTTGGCCCACTCCTGCCAGGCGTCGAGCTGCTTGCGCGGTTGGCTGCCACCGCCGGGCATGACGACCGCACCCACGTACGGCGCCTGGAAGACGCGGAACGGCGTGGCCGCGAAGTACTCGGTGCACTCGACGAGCTCCTGGCCCATGCGCAGATCAGGCTTGTCGGTGCCGTAGCGGGCCATCGACTCGGCATAGGTCATCCGGGGCAGCGGCGTCGGGACGTCGTACCCGATGAGCTGCCAGAGGGCGACCAGGATCTCCTCGGTCAGCGCGATGATGTCGTCCTGGTCGACGAAGCTCATCTCGACGTCGAGCTGGGTGAACTCGGGCTGCCGGTCGGCCCGGAAGTCCTCGTCGCGGTAGCAGCGCGCGATCTGGAAGTAGCGCTCCATCCCGGCGACCATCAGCAGCTGCTTGAACAGCTGCGGGCTCTGCGGGAGGGCGTACCAGCTGCCCGGCCGCAGCCGTGCGGGCACGAGGAAGTCGCGGGCGCCCTCGGGCGTTGAGCGGGTCAGGGTCGGCGTCTCGACCTCGACGAAGTCGTGAGCGGTCAGCACGTCGCGGGCGGCCTTGTTGACCTTGCTCCGCAGCCGCAGGGCGGCGTTCGGCCCCGAGCGGCGCAGGTCGAGGTAGCGGTGCTTGAGCCGCACCTCCTCGTTGACGTCGCCGCCCTTCGAGGACGCGGCGTCGTCGATCGGGAACGGCAGTGGAGCCGACTCGCTGAGGACGTCGACCTCGGCGGCGATCACCTCGATCTCGCCGGACGGGAGGTTCGGGTTGGCGTTGCCCTCGGGCCGCAGGGCGACCTCGCCGACGATCTTCAGGCAGTACTCCGCGCGAAGGTTGTGGGCCACGGCCTCGTCGCGGATGACGACCTGCACCACGCCGCTGGCCTCGCGCAGGTCGATGAAGGCCACTCCCCCGTGATCGCGCCGTCGCGCCACCCATCCTGCGAGGGTGACGGTCTGGCCGACGTGCTCGGCGCGCAGTGCGCCGGCGTCGTGGGTGCGGATCACTGGAGTTGCTCCTCTTCGGTGGTCGAGCCATCGTCGTTGGTCGAGCCTGTCGAGACCCTCGGGTGAAGGTCTTCCTCGGGAGGCTGCCACGCGCGTGGGTCGGCCTCCACCTGGTTTCCGGTGCGGATGTCCTTGACCTCGTGCGGCTCGCCGGGGAACCAGACCCACGGGATCCCGCGCCGCTCGGCGTACCGGATCTGCTTGCCGAACTTCTGCGCGCCGGCGGCCACCTCGCACGGGACGCCTCGTGCGCGCAGGGCCGTGGCGACGGCTTCGCTGGACGCGCGTGACTCCTCGTCGGTGACAGCGACCAGCACGGCGCTCGGCACCGGCCTGCTGCCGGCGAGCACGCCATCGGCCAGCAGGGGGATCAGCGTGCGCGAGACGCCGAAGGACACGCCGACGCCCGGGTACGTCGACCGCCCGTCGGAGGCGAGGGCGTCGTACCGGCCGCCGCCGCCGACCGACTTGAGCCGCTCGTAGCCGGACATGAAGATCTCGACCACCGTGCCGGTGTAGTAGTCCAGGCCACGGGCGATGCGGAGGTTCGCCTCGACGGTGACCTTGCGGCGGTCGACCGCGGCGCACCCCTCCACGACGGCGGCGAGCTCGGCGAGGCCCTCGTCGAGCAGTTCGTCCTCGACGCCGAGCGCCTTGACCGCCTCGACGAAGCTGGTGTCGGGCATCCGGATCGTCGCCAGCTGCAGGCACCGGTCCGCCTGCTCGCGGGTGGCGCCGGCGTCACTGACCAGCAACTCCGCGACGGTCTCGGCCGGGAGCTTGTCGAGCTTGTCGATCGTGCGGATTGCGGCAGTGACGTCAGGGAGGCCGAGCCCGCGGTAGAAGCCCTGGATCAGCTTGCGGTTGTTGAACTGGAAGCTGACCGGCGGCACCGGCAGGGCGTCGAGCGCGTCGACCATCACGCGCATCACCTCGACGTCGTGGTGGAACGGCAGCTCGTCCTTGCCGACGATGTCGACGTCGGCCTGGGTGAACTGGCGGTAGCGGCCCTCCTGCGGGCGCTCGCCTCGCCAGGCCGGCTGGATCTGGTAGCGCCGGAACGGGAACTCCAGGTGGCCCGCGTGCTCGAGCACGTAGCGCGCGAAGGGCACGGTCAGGTCGAAGTGGAGCGCGAGGCCGGCGTCACCTTCGCCCTCGCCGGCCTGCAGCCGGCGGAGCACGTAGATCTCCTTGTCGATCTCCCCGCCCTTGGCGAGCCGGTCCAGGGGCTCGACGGCGCGGGTCTCGATGTTGGCGAAACCGTGCAGCTCGAACGTGCGCGACAGCGACGCGACCACGTCTCGCTCGACGACGCGGGCCGCAGGCAGCAGCTCAGGGAACCCGCTGAGCGGGGTCGGCTTGGCCATCGGTCACAGACCTCG
>JAEKKP010000034.1 GCA_019510315.1 Propionibacteriales bacterium | reverse complement strand
GGCGACGACCACGTCCGCGGCATGGCCCGGCAGCTGCTCGGCGTGATCGGCGTGGAGGTCTCCGCGGCCGGGGTCGCCGAGCACTACGGCGCCCGGACCACGGGTGGCGTGATCGACGGCTGGCTGGTCGACACGGTCGACGCCGGCCTCGTCGCCCGCATCGAGGCCGCGGGCATCAGCAGCCGCGCCGTACCGCTGATGATGACCGACCACGACGCCACCGCCGCCATGGTCGAGGCCGCCCTGGACCTGGCCGGGCTCTGACTCGTGGAGATCCAGCGCCACCTCGAGGTCTTCGCACCCGACGGCATCGGGGAGGTGACCGAGGGCTCGGACCTGGCGGCACTGGCGAGTCCGTACGTCGCCGACGGTGACGTCCTCGTGGTAACCAGCAAGGTGGTGAGCAAGGCCGAGGGCCGCGTCGTGGTCCGCGACCGCGAGCAGGCGATCCGCGACGAGACGGTCCGGGTGGTCGCCCGGCGTGGTCCCACCAGCATCGTGGAGACACGGATCGGCGTGGTGATGGCGGCCGCCGGCGTCGATGCCTCCAACGTCGCACCGGGCTCGGTCGTGCTGCTTCCTCTCGACCCCGACGCGAGCGCGCGGCGGATCCGCGAGGACCTCGCGGCCACCGGCATCGACGTCGCCGTGATCGTCACCGACACGGCCGGACGCGCCTGGCGGCACGGCCAGGTCGACCTCGCGCTCGGCGTCGCCGGCATCCTGCCGCTGGAGTCGTTCGAGGGAGCGGTCGACGGCTACGGCAATCCGCTCGCGGTCACCGCGCCCGCGGTGGCCGACGAGATCGCCGGCTTCGCGGAGGTGGCCACCGGCAAGCTCGGCGGGCGGCCGTTCACGATCGTGCGTGGTCTGGCCGACAAGGTGCTGCCGCGCGGCGAGCACGGGCCCGGCGCGCGGTCCCTGGTCCGCGAAGCAGGCACCGACATGTTCGGGCTCGGCAGCCGCGAGGCCGTGGTGGCGGCGCTCGGTCGACGCGACCGGCACGTCTTCGGCCTCGCCGCCGCTGCCGAGGACGTCGTCTCCGCACTCGACGAGTGCGGCCTGGAGGCCGCCGTCCTCGACGACACTGTGCACGTTTCCGGAGGCCGCAGCGACCTGCGGATCGGCACCCTCGCGTTCGCACACGGCTGGGACGTCGACGACGCCCTATCCACGGACTCTGCCACCGTGCTTGTCCGACTTTCGTAGACTGCCCCCGACCTGAGCCCGCCCCCGACCGTGACTGAGAGCTGAGCCGTGGCCAAGAAGAACCCGAAGAACGTCGAGCGACGCGCCATGGTCGAGCAGATGCGCAAGGAGCAGGCCCGCAAGGAGCGCCAGCGCAGCCTGCTGATCCTCGGCGTCTGCGTGCTCCTCGTGCTCGGCCTGCTCCTCGCGGCTCTGATCCCCTACCTCAAGGACCGGCACAAGAACAGCGAGCTGGCCGGCAAGGCGATCTCGAAGATCGGCGTCAGCGCGAGCGCGGCGTCGTGCGACGACATCCTCACGAAGCCGACGGACAAGAACCAGAACCACGTGCCCGAGGGCCAACAGCTCAGCTACGCCGACGCGCCCCCGTCCTTCGGCCCGCACCGCCCGGCGCCGACGCCGTTCGGGCGGCCGTTCTACACCGCGAGCGACCGGCCCGAGGTCGGCGTCCTGGTGCACAACATGGAGCACGGCTACACGATCGCCTGGTACGACGAGACCGCCGCCAAGGACAAGTCCGAGATGGACGACCTCGAGGCGATCGCGAAGAAGTTCCAGGACCAGCACGTCGCGTTCATCGCCGCGCCGTGGACCTCCGACGACGGCAAGGCGTTCCCGGACGGGAAGCACATCGCGCTGACGCGCTGGTCCGCCGACGCGAGCAACCCGAGCGACGAGAGCAAGCAGCGCGGCAACTGGCAGTACTGCGGGTCCACCAGCGGCAAGGTGATCGCGGACTTCGTCGCGAAGTGGCCCCACAACCAGTCGCCGGAGCCGAACGCGGGGATCTGATCAGGTCAGGTCTGACCGGCCCGAGGCCTTGAGCGCCTCCACGATCGACTTGACGTCCTGGGCGTGGGCCCGGGTGGTGACCAGCACGGCGTCGCCGGTGTCCACGACGACCACGTCGTCGAGGCCGAGGACGGCGACCGTGCGGCCGCCGTCGGGCACCACGAGTCCGTTGCTGCCGAGCGCGACCACGCGCTCGGGGTCACCGAGCACCTTGACGCCGGTGCCCGGGTCGGGCACCAGGTCGGCCAGCGCGGCGAAGTCGCCGATGTCCTCCCAGCCGAAGGTCCCCGGCACGACGGCCACCTTCCCGGCGGCGGCCGCCGGCTCGGCGACCGCGTGGTCGATGGCGATCTTGGTCAGTCCGGGCCAGAGCTCGTCGAGCCGACCGGGATCCGCAGCGATCGCGCGCACGCCGGCGGCGAGGTCGGGGTGCTCGACGGCGAGCAGGTCGAGCAGAACGCTCGCCCGAGCCACGAACATCCCCGCATTCCAGCGGTACTCCCCCGAAGCGAGGTACTCCGCGGCCCGGGTCGCGTCGGGCTTCTCCACGAACTCCTCGACCGCGTGCGCCGTCGGGAACCCGGCCAGCGGCTCGCCGAGGTGGATGTAGCCGAACCCCGTCGACGGCTCGTCCGGCGTGATCCCGATCGTCACCAGGAGGCCGGTCTGCGCGACGTCGGCCGCCTCCCGCACGCAGGCGCGGAACGCCTCCGCGTCGGCGATGACGTGGTCGGCGGCGAACGAGCCGATCAGGGCGTCGGCGTCCTCACGCTCCACGATCGCCGCAGCCAGCCCGATCGCGGCCATCGAGTCGCGCGGGCTCGGCTCGGCGACGACGCGGTCGGCGGGCACGGCGTCGAGCTGGCGGCGTACGGCGTCCTGGTGGGCCACACCGGTGACCACCAGGACCCGGTCACCGACCAGCGGCGCCAGCCGGTCGTGGGTGGCCTGCAACAGCGTGCGGCCGGACCCGGTCAGGTCGTGCAGGAACTTCGGCGAACCGGCGCGCGAGAGCGGCCACAGGCGCGTCCCCGCCCCACCGGCCGGCACGACGGCCCACAGCTGCCCAGAGGTCATGGGCGGCATCATGGCACCCGTGACCACGACGACCGCCCCCGACCTGCTGTCCCGCCGGCTCGCCGCCGACCCCTCGCAACCGCTCGTCACCTTCTACGACGACGCCACCGGCGAGCGCACCGAGCTGTCGGTGACGACCTTCGCCAACTGGGTGAGCAAGACCGCGAACCTGTACGCCGACGAGCTGATGCTCGACCCGGGCGACGTGATCAGGGTCGACCTCCCGCCGCACTGGCTCGGGCCGGTCTTCCTCGTCGCCGCCTGGTCGTGCGGCCTCGAGCTCACCGAGGGTGCCGAACCCCGCGCCGAGGTGGCGATCGTCGGACCCGACGGCCTCGACAACGGCGCCCGGACGACGCTGGCCTGCGCGCTGAGCCCGTTCGCGACGCCGTTCCGTGAGCCGCTGCCGGCCGGTGTGCTCGACCACGGTGTGCTCTGGCCCGGCCAGAGCGACGTGTTCTCGCCGGTCGCACCGACCCGGCTCGACGTACCGGAACCCGACGACCGGCGCGTCCTCACCGACGTCGATCCACTCTCGCCACAGGGCCGTCGGCTCCTCCTGGGGCTGCTCGCCGGCACCGGCTCACTGGTGCTCGTCGCGCACCCCGACGAACGACAGTGGCCCGCTCACTCCCAGAGTGAGCGGGCCACCGGTTCTCTGCGGACGGATCAACCGACCAGCTGGTAACCGGCGTATCCGCTTGCCACCCACATCCGCGGCGCGAGGCCGCCCGATGTCTTCCCCGGGAGCAACCAGATGTTGCCGGTCCCGCTCTCCCTCGCCAGGAGGTCCGCCACCCCGTCACCGTTGACGTCACCGACGCCGACATAGGTGTCGTAGGTGGCGGTGACCGAGCCGTTCGCCATCCGCAGGGCCGAAGCCGGATCCGTGCCGGACAGCGGCACGAAGCCACCGTCCGCCGATGCGAACACAGCCCCACCGGGCGACCACGGGGCCGCGCCGATCTGGTTGTAGGTCCGCAAGGATGCCGGCGCCAGGACAGGGGCGTGGAAAGCGTTCACGCCGAAGCCTGGGAAGATCGTCATGCCGGACGCCGTCGCGCCCAGGAGGTCGGGGTAGCCGTCGCCGGTCACGTCACCGACGGCCGCGAGCCGGGTGACCGCCTTCCAGCCGGTGCCCAGCGAGCGCGGCTGGCCGAACTTGCCGTTGCCGAGCCCCGGGTAGAGCACGAGCTGGTCGCCGCCGCCGACCCGCACCACGACGTCGGCCGTGCCGTTGCGGTCCCAGTCGCCGACGTCGAGCACCTGGCTCACTCCGCCGACGGTCAGGTTGGAGGGCAGCGGCGCCGAGGTGTTCTGGGCACCGTTGTTCAGCACCACGACCAGGTGGCCGGCGGCATCGCGGCCGACGGCGTCCGCACCCTTGCTGCCGCCCATCGGCGCGAGGCTCACCTGCGTGAGGCCGGCGAGGGCGCCGTACGGTCCGAAGGTCTGTCCGAGCCCCTGGCCGGTGCCGGAGAGAAGGGTGGTGTTGCTGCCCATCCGGGCCATCACGTCCGGGTGCCCGTCGCCGGTGAGGTCGCCCCAGCCCATCAGTGCGTTGGCCGCTGTCGGGAGGGTGGCCAGGCGCACGGGCTTGCCGAGCTTCGTGCCGTGCGAAGCACCGGGGAACAGGAGGAGGCCGCGGCCGTCCTTCGCGGTGACCACGAGGTCGGACCACTTGTCGCCGTTGAGGTCGCCGACGCCGGTGGTCTCCTGGTAGGGCCACTTCTTGCGCAGCACCGTCGGGGCCTTGAAGGTCCCCTTGCCGGTGCCGCGGTAGAGCAGCAGCGCGCCGCTCTTGCGATCACGGCCGACCACGTCGACCTTCTTGTCCCGGTTGAGGTCGCGAGCGCCGACGAACATCTTCACGCGGGCGAACGCATTGGTGGGCGCGACGCCGTGCGTCACGTGGCCCTGCCCGTCGCCCGGGTAGACGCGGGTGACTCCGGACTTCTTGTTCCTCGCCAGTACGTCGGCCTTGCCGTCCCCGGTCACGTCACCGACCGCAGCGATCAGGCTCATCTTGTTCCAGCCCGGCCCGTTGACGACGCGGGTGGTGTAGTCGAGCACACCTTCGGTCGGGACCACGCTGATGGTGCCCGCGCTGTTCATCGCCAGCAGGTCGGGCCAGCCGCTCCCGGCCACGCTGGTGCGCTGCGGGAAGCTGATCGCGGGCTGCGGCGGCGCGGGTGCCGGCGCCTGGACCGGCGAGGGAGTGCCGGGCGGAGTGGCGATCGGCGGCAACGTCACGGGGTCGATCGGAGTCTGCGCGTTGTTCTCGATCACCTGTGCCGCGGCCCGGACCGCCGGGATCTTGGCGTAGAGGTACTTGCCCGGGCAGGCGGTCTTGCCGACGTCGCGGTGGCCGTTGATCGCATAGAGGTAGCGATCCTTGACCCACAGGTGGTTGGCGTCGGCGCGGATGTTGCTCAGCGACAGCTTCCAGGCAAACAGCTGGGCATAGGCATCGAGCATCACCTGCGGCGGCTGGACGATGTCGAAGTTGCCGATCGCGGACATCGCGAACGAGTACTCGTTGTAGCCGAGCGTGTGCGCACCGACCACCGGGCGGTCGACGCCGCCGTACCGGCCCTCCCAGATCCGGCCGAACCGGTCGACGAGGAAGTTGTAGCCGATGTCGCTCCAGCCACGCGACTGCGTGTGGTACGCGTAGATGCCGCGCAGCAGCGCCGGCACCTGCTCGGGGGTGTAGTCGTTGGCATTGACGGTGTGGTGGATGAAGCCGGTCTGGATGGTGCCGTAGCGCAGGGAGCTCTTGTCCCGCAGCGCCTCGTTGGCGCCCCACTGCGCGCGGGAGTAGATCACCGGTCGCGGCGTCACCGTCATCGCGCTCAGGGAGGCGACGTCACCGGCGTTGCTCGAGGAGGCGGCCTTCGCAGCATCGTTTGCCGCATCGTTCGCGGCGACCTTCGCCGACGACGGCAGCTTCGCGGTGTCGATCGCCGCCGGCTCCTTCTTCATCTCCCCGGTGCCCGGGTCGACGACCGCGAGCTCCAGGTCGGAAGGCGCCTGGCCCGAGTCGGTCTCGGCGCGCATCTGCACCTCGTCCACGTCGCCGACCACGACAGCGTCGGTGCCGGGACGCACCTTGTCGGCCTCGGCGGTGCCGGCGTCCGGACCGTGGTCGTCGTGGTACGCCGCCGTCGTCCACCCCGACCAGGTGTCGCCCTTGCGGGTGCGGACCTGCACGGAGATCTGGTCCTCGGTGAGCTGGGTGCCGGCCTTCCAGGTGACGCCGACGGTGGCGTAGCCGCGCACCGGTGTCGGGGCCGACAGGGCGGCCAGCGTCTTCGTCTTCTTCTTCGGAGCGGTGACGACACCCGGGATGTCGCGCGCGGCCTGCGGGTCGATCCCCTGGACCTTGACCTCGCGCACCTTCGGCGTGACCGGCGCGGTGTCGACGTACGCGTCGGAGACCTTGATCGCCGGCGCCATCCCGCTGGCCTGCGGCCGCTCGGGGGCCACGATCTGCAGCGTCATGACGCCGGCCGCGGACAGACCGACGACCAGCACCACCGCCGTGACCAGGAATTGCTGGCAGATGGTGACGTATCGAGCTCGGGAAATGCGCATCAAAACGGACTCCAGTGCGAGGGGAAGTATTCACACGAGTACCAAGTTTCACACCAGTAACACGGGTGTGCGCAACCGTTTCGCCCTAATTACAAATCTGTAATTAGTGAATTACAAGGGTGTTATTCGCCGGCATTTCGGCGGGATTAGAGGCGAGATTCGGCTCAAGGTTTCGTCCCGCGGTCGCGGGTTCGCGAGCTCACCCGCGCGCTCGCTCAACCTCTTCGGGTGATGCCTTCGCTCGTGCCTCGCGAGGCCATCCCTCAGATGTCGGCGCCGAGCTCGGCGTCGCCGAGGGCCTCGTTGGTCTCCTCGTCGTCGTCGTACTGGAGGTAGTGGATGCCCTCCTCGACGTCACCGTCGAAGTTCAGGTGGCCGGACTCCAGGACGAGCACGCGGTCGCACATGGAGCGCACGGACGCGGTGGCGTGGCTGACGTAGAAGATCGTCGTGCCCTGGCGGCGGACCTCCTGCATCTTGGCCATGCACTTCTTCTTGAACGGCCGGTCCCCCACCGCGAGCACCTCGTCGGCGAGGAAGATGTCGGCGTCGACGTGGATCGCGATCGAGAAGCCGAGCCGTGCATACATCCCCGAGGAGTAGTGCGACACCGGGGTGTCGAGGAACTTGCCGATGTCGGCGAAGTCGACGATCTCGTCGAACTTGCGGTTGATCTCGGCCTCGGACATGCCCAGGATCGCGCCGTTGAGGTAGAGGTTGTCGCGGCCGCTGAGCTGGGGGTGGAAGCCCGCACCGGTGGCGATGAGGCCGGCGATCCGGCCGCGGGTGTGGATGGTCCCGGCATCGGGCCGCATCACGCCGTTGATCAGCTTGAGGAGGGTGCTCTTGCCGCTGCCGTTGAGCCCCATCAGCCCGATCGACTCACCCTGCTCGACGGTGAAGGACACGTCGTTGACCGCACGGAAGGTCTCCTTGAGCGGCAGTCGGCGCATCGTCGCGACGGCCATCTGCTTGAGGGTCCGGTGGTACTGCATGGTGAAGTCCTTGGAGACGTTCTCCACCACGATCGAGTCGCGGCTCATCAGAGCCGCTCCGGGAACTTGCCCTCGAGCCGCGCGAAGAACTTCTGCGCGATCACGAGCAGGACGAGGCACGCGGCCAGCATGATGAAGCCTCTTTCCCAGAGGTCCGGCGGGAACTCCTTGGCGTACTGCTTGGGCTCGAGCGTCGGCGCCCAGAAGAGACGCTGCAGCAGCATGACCGCCTCGGCGACAGGGTTGGCGAAGTACAGCTCGTAGGCCCACTTGTGGTGCGCACCGAGCTTGGCGAGCATCGAGTAGGCGTACATCATCGGGACCAGGAAGTGCAGGAACTGGGTGAACGTCTGCACGATGTTCTGGAAGTCCTTGAAGAACACGTTGAGCGCCGAGAAGATCAGCGCCAGTGCCATCGAGAACGTGATGAGGATGGCGAGGCCGAGCAGGCCCGCCAGGATGCCGACGAACGAGAAGTGCCACCCGATGACGGCGCAGGAGATCGCGAGGATCAGCACCTGCGGACCGGTGTGGTACGCCGCCACCATCATCGACGTCACCGGGAAGATCTCGCGGGGCACGCGCATCTTCAGCACGAGAGCGCGATTGGTCCAGATCGACTTGGTGCCACCACTCCAGGTCTCGGTGAAGTAGTGCACGAACACCATGCCGGTGAAGAGGTGCAGCGCGAAGTTGGGAATGCCGCCGTGGGCGTTCTTGAGCACCACTCCGAAGACGAAGAAGTACACCGCGAAGCGCAGGGCCGGCTGGATGTAGGACCAGAGCAGGCCCAGCAGCGAGGCGGCGTACATCTGGGCCAGCTGCCTGCTGACGATCAGGCGCAGGAGGTAGGTCTGCCGGAAGACCTCACGGATGCCGCCCGACGGAGCAGGGTCGACCAGCTCGGCGTCGACGACGCGCTCCAGCTTGGGCCCGGCGAGCTCGACGACCGGCATCGAGTCGGCCTTCTTCTCCAGCAGCTTGCGGGCCTTGCGCTTGGAGTTGCGGCGCCGCCCGAACTCGTCGGTCTGGTGCCGCTTCGGCTTCTTGGCCTCGGCGGACTTGTTCGCTGCCCTCATCGGCGCTCCTCCACGGACGCCGCGAACGTCGACTCCCAGGTCTCGGGCGAGGTCACGTCGTGCAGTGCCTCGCGGTAGCGGGCGGACAGCTGCGGCCACTCGCGGTAGAGCCGCTCGTGGAGCTCGATCGTCCGGCGCAGCAGGTCGCGGAACTCCTCGGGGTCGCGCTTGTAGAAGGCCGCCGAGGTGCCGTCGGGCATGCTCACGATCGCCGAGTCGAGGGTGGCGAGCCGGTACCAGCGGGCGTCCATGGTCGGGAGGTTGCTCTCCGGGAACTCCCTCGACAACGAGCGCACCGCACGGAACTGGCGGAGGCCGCCGAGCACGGCCGACACGAGCTGCGCGGGCCGGCTCGGGATCTCCGAGGTGTCACCCCGGCGAGGCGGCTTGGAGTGCCGCACCGGCGGGAACGCGTCGGGGTTGGCGGAGACCTGGGCGTCGGGGAACTGCTTGCGGAACTCCCGCACGTCGCCGAGCTTCGTGCCCAGCTGGTCGTGCAGGCCCTCGGGGCCGGCCAGCACGTCGGTGAGCGCGAGGCAGCGCAGCTCGACGACGGAGTACTGCATCGCGAGCAGGTGCTTGATCTGGTGGTTCACGCTCTCCCAGATCAGGCGTCCTCCGTGGGGGAACGGCGAGTGCAGCAGCGCCGCGACGAACCGGTTGCGGTGGTGGAAGTAGGCCTGCCAGTCCAGGGCGTCGTTCTTGTCGGTCCACGGGATGTGCCAGACAGCGGCGCCCGGGAGCGTGATCGTGGGGAAGCCGGCCGCCTGGGCGCGCAGGCCGTACTCGGAGTCGTCCCACTTGATGAACAGCGGCAGGCTCAACCCGATCTCGCGGACCACCTCGGTCGGGATCAGGCACATGAACCACGGGTTGAAGTCGACGTCGAGCCGGCGGTGCAGCCACCGGGTGCTGCGCAGGTTGCGGGCCCCGAAGTCCCACTGCTCCTCGGCGGACTTGGGCGTCATCCACCAGAAGCGGTCGCGGTTGATGATCTCGCCGAAGCTGTGCAGCTGCGCCTTGGCGAACATGCTGAACATGTGGCCGCCGACGATCGAGGGGCGGCGTGCCAGGTCACCGAACGTGACCGCGCGCAGGATGCTCTCGGGCTCGGCGACGATGTCGTCGTCGAGGAACAGGACGTACTTCGAGCGACCGGCCTTCAGGGTCTCGAACTGCGCGCGGGCGAAGCCGCCCGAGCCGCCGATGTTGCCCTGCTCGATGATCCGGAGCTTGCCCTCGAGGAGGCTCTCGGCCTTGGCGAACCCCGGGTCGTCGGCGACCTTGTCGGTGCCCTGCTCCATGACGAGGACCTCGTCGAGCAGCGAGCGGACGTCGTCGTCGGAGCCGATCTGGCCGATCAGCGCGGCGCAGTAGCCGGGCCGGTTCATCGTGGTGATGCCGACGGTCACCGTGCCGACGTCGGCCCGGTCGGCGGGCACCTCGGCGCTCCACGTCGCTTCCTCGATCACCGCGGGCTCGTCGCCGGCGACGACGTCGAACCAGTACCAGCCGCCGTCGACGAACGGCACCAGGGTGAGGTCGAAGGAGACCGAGCTCGGGCCCGAGGTCTCGCAGGTCCAGCCGTCGACGCGCTGCGAGCGACCGTTGGCCATCGAGCGGTAGACGATGACGCTCGCTCCCGCGCCGCTGAGGGTGAGGTCGAGGCGGACTTCATCGACGACGGTCCAGCGTCGCCAGTAGCCGGCCGGGAAGCCGTTGAAGTAGGTGCCGAGCGAGATCCGCTGCGACGACTCGACGCGCAGCCGGCGACGGTCGAGGATCGAGTCGGGGTGCAACGCCGTGCCGGAGGAGATGGCCTGCCGGGCCGAGGCCTTGTTGACCTTCTGGGCGCTCTTGTTGGTGCCGATCATCTCCCGGTCGGCGTCGAGCTGCACGCCCTCGGTGTCGACGTACAGGGGTACGACGTCGAGGTCGCGGTCGGCGGGCAGCACGAACCGCTGCAGCACCCGCCGCGCGGTGGTCGAGCCAGTCGCAGCCCTCTTACTCATCGACGCCTCCGGACTTGAGCTCGGCACCGTCGCGGAAGTGCGGCCTGAGCTTGTTCTCGAACATGGAGAGTGCGGACCCGATCGCCATGTGCATGTCGAGGTACTTGTAGGTGCCGAGTCGGCCGCCGAAGAGCACCATCGGCTCCTGCTTCGCCAGCTCACGGTACTTCAGCAGCTTGTCGCGGTCCTCCGCGGTGTTCACCGGGTAGTAGGGCTCGTCGCCCTCCTCGGCGAACCGGGAGTACTCGTGCACGATCACGGTCTTGCCCGGCAGGTGGGTCTTCTCCCGCTCCGGGTGGAAGTGCTTGAACTCGATGATCCGCGTGAACGGCACGCCCTGGTCGTTGTAGTTGACCACGCCGGTGCCCTGGAAGTCGTCGACATCCTCGACCGACTCCCGGAGGTCGACCGTGCGCCACGACAGGCGGCCCTCGGAGTTGCCGAAGTACTCGTCCACGGGTCCCGTGTAGACGATCGGGACCTTGCCCTTGAGCTCGTCCATCACGTCGAAGAAGTCGGTCTCGAGCCGCACCTCGATGTTGGGATGGTCGGCCATCTTGGTGAGCCAGGCGGTGTAGCCGTCGGTCGGCAGACCCTCGTGCGTGTCGCTGAACCAGCCGTTCTCGAACGTGTAGCGGACCGGGAGGCGCGTGATGATGTCCGCGCTCAGCTCCTTGGGGTCCGTCTGCCACTGCTTGGCGGTGTAGCCCTTGATGAACGCCTCGTAGAGCGGGCGCCCGATGAGGCTGATCGCCTTCTCCTCGAGGTTGGTCGCGTCCTCGGTGGCGATCTCGCTGGCCTGGCTCGCGATCAGCTCACGAGCCTCCTGCGGCGTGTGGCTCTTGCCGAAGAACTGGTTGATCAGGCCGAGGTTCATCGGCAGGGAGTACACCTGGCCCTGGTACATCCCGAAGACCCGGTGCTTGTAGTCGGTGAAGGTCGTGAACCGGTTGACGTACTCCCACACCTTCTCGTTGGAGGTGTGGAACAGGTGCGCGCCGTACTTGTGGACCTCGACGTTGGTCTCGGGGTCGCGCTCGCTGTAGGCGTTGCCGCCGAGGTGGTGGCGTCGCTCCAGCACGAGCACGCGGAGGCCGAGCTCGGCCGCGCAGCGCTCAGCGACGGTCAGACCGAAGAAACCGGATCCGACGACGACGAGATCGGGGTCCACACACACTCCTCATAGACAGATGAGCCCGGGTCAGTCTACCGGCGGGCCGGACCCGTCCTGTTCGCCAGCAGGCGGCGGTACGCGACCTTTCTCACACCCTCGGGGACCAGTCGGTAGCCCCCGCGGACCACGACGTTGCGCAGGTACTCCGCGCGGGAGGTGATGCCGAGCTCACGGAACCGGCGCTGCAGCCGCAGCTCGCTGCGCAGCAGGGCGGTCCCGCCGCGACGGGCGTAGGCGCCCGCTCCCACCCGGTAGTAGACCAGCGGCTCGGCCAGGTTGGCGGGCGCCGCGCCGCCCTCGACCATCCGGGTGAACAGCAGGTAGTCCTCGAGCAGAGCCATGTCGGTGTAGCCGCCGGCCGCGAGCACGGCGCTGCGGCGGTAGACGACGGTCGGGTGGTTGAACGGGTCCCGGAAGCGGATCACCCGCCGGATCTCCTCGGGGTCCGTGGGCGGCGTACGACGGCCGACGACGTCCTCGATCGAGTCGCCGAACTCCAGCAGGCCGGAGCCGACGATGTCCGCGCCCGCCTCGATCACCGCGACCTGGTGCTCGAACCGCTCCGGCACGCTCACGTCGTCGGCGTCCATCCGGGCCACGATCTCGTGGCTGCTCGCGGCGAGGCCGGCGTCCAGTGCAGGCCCGAGACCGAGGTTCGCCGGCAGGGCGAGGTGCACGACCGGCATCGGCAGTGCGGTGACCAGGTGCTTGATCTCGGCAGCGAGCGACTCGGGCACCGGACCGTCCTGGACGAGCACGACCTCGTCGGGCGGGCGGGTCTGCGCGGTCGTCGACGAGAGCACCGCCTCTCGCAGGAAGGCCGGCTCGTCGTTGCCGTAGGTGCTCACCAGGAGCGTGAACGGCTGCCGTCCGGCGACCGCGGCAGTGGGTCGTGCCTCGGCGAGCACGCGGGCGTTGGCCCTCGGGCGGTGCACGCCGGCGCGCAGTCCGCGACCGAGCGCGCGACGGAGCACGCGACGGTCCGACGACTTCGCGAACGTGCGGGCCCAGCGCCGAGCCGTCGACGCGCCGTACAGCGCCTTCTCCGGCACGCTGAGGCTCCGCGACCGCGAGAACATCCAGACCTTGTTGCGGACCTCGTAGAAGAACCGCTCCCCCGGGTCGGCATCGGTCGCGCCGAACACGCGGGTCTTGTGCACCACGACGCTGGCCGGGCAGTAGAGGCCGGTGCCGCCGCGGATCAGGCGGGTGGAGTACTCGAAGTCGTCGTTCCAGAGGAAGTAGTCGGCGACCGGCAGACCGCGCTCGCGGATCCGCGCGGCGTCGCACATCAGTGAGACGAAGGAGGCCGAGCGGATCGGCACGGCGCCGACGCTGTCGGCCGCAGCGGTCTCCGCGGCGGAGACGCCGGGCTTGGCCCTCGGGGTGTTCATCGGGTGGTCGCGGCCGTCGGTCCACACGACCTTGCTGGCCAGCACCGCCGGATGCCCGCCGGGGTGCTCCTGCCAGGCGCGGACCAGCTCAGCGGCGGCGGTCGGCGTCGGCACCGTGTCGTCGTCCAGCAGCCACACCAGGTCGGGGTGGTGGCCGAGCGCGCGCTCGATGCCGACCGCGAAGCCGCCCGCACCGCCGGTGTTCTCGCGCAGGTGGACCACGTCGAGACCCAGCTCAGTGGCGTACGCCGAGTCGAGCAGCTCGGTGGTGCCGTCCGTGGAGGCGTTGTCGACCACGACCACCGCCGCCGGCGCGTGGGTCTGCGCCCGCACCGCCGCGAGCGACTCCTGGAGCAGCTCGCGCCGGTTCCACGTCACCACGACGGCGACGACACTCGGAGCAGGCACTCCTGAACCCTACGGTCAGCAGGCCGACCCGAGGTCCTCGGCCTGGTTGGCCGCGTAGCCGGTGTGCAGGCTGCCGATCGCGCCGCCGGTCGTGCCCTGACCTGCGGGCTGCTTGGCCGTGGTCGACGTACCGGTGGTGCCCTTTGCGGCCGCCTTCGCCTTCGCGGGGTGCAGCGCCTTCTGCACGGAGTCCTTGATCAGGCTGATGTCCGGGTGGCTGGTGTTCACCATCGGCGGCACGAACGACACGGTGCGCACCGGCTGGCTGCGCGCCTTCATCGCCAGGTCGATGAACCGGTCGACCTCGGAGAGCGGGACGTCGGTGGAGATCAGCTCCTCGCTGGCCTTGGCGATCCTCTCGAACTTCAGGACGACCTTCTGCGGGCTCAGCTGGTGCAGCATCGCGTTCATCACGCACTTCTGCCGGGCCATCCGGGAGTAGTCGTCGGCCGACTCGCGGGACCGCGCGAACCAGAGCGTCTGGAATCCGTTCAGCTTGCGCTTGCCCGGCTGGATGTAGCCGGTGACCGGCCCGCCGACCCCGCCGATCGGGATCCGGTCGCGCACGTCGAGGGTGACCCCGCCGACGGCGTCGACCATCTTCTGGAAGCCGCGGAGGTTCACCATCGCGTAGTAGTTGATCTTCAGGCCGGTGATCCCCTCGACGGCCTCCTTGGTCGCCTCCACGCCGGGATTCGCGACGCCCTTGAACAGCGCCTTGTGGTCGGCCGCCCAGGTGGCGAGCGAGTTGAGCTCGCACTGGGTGCCGCAGTCGTAGCCCCGCGGGAACTGCTGGTCCATGATCGAGCCGGGCGCGAACGGGAAGTTCAGCATGTTGCGCGGCAGGCCGAAGAGCACGGTCTTGCCGGTGTCCTCGTCGATGCTGGCCACGGTGATGCTGTCGGGCCGCAGGCCCCAGCGGTCGGCACCGGAGTCGCCACCGAGCAGCAGGATGTTGAAGCGTCCGTCGTGGGAGCCGGTGACCTTGGTGCTGCCGAAGACTGCGGCCAGCACGTCCTTGTTGACGTTGACGACGTGCGAGGCGTAGAGCAGCGAGCCCGCCACGGTGAAGCACAGGAAGCCGTTGATCCCGACCATCGCCAGCCGCTGCTTCTGCCGCAGCGCCAGCGGCTCACCGAGCCGCCAGGCGTCCACCAGCAGCAGCGCCCAGCCGACCGCCAGCGCCATCAGCACGAACCGGATCAGGCCCAGGTTGAAGGTGCTGGTGAAGAACCAGAGCGCGAACGTCTTGGAGAAGAGACTGACCACCACGAACAGCACGCCGAACGTGATCAGGCCGAACCAGATCCGCATCGCGATCCGGCCGACGTCCCGGCGTCCGGCGGCGAGCTGGGCCGATCCGGGCAGCACGAGCGTCATCACCATCAGCGCCACGGCGCGGCGGAACCTGATCCGGCCCACCTGCACGAGGGCATCCTGCGGCTGCATGGCGCCAAGTATCACCAGTCACACGTGTCACTTAAGTGCGGCGCGCCGCGAGGATCTCCTCCTTGCGCGCCAGCCGGTTCGCCCGCCGGATCTCCGCTTCGCGCATCCGGCGCACCTCGTCGGGGGTCTGCGCGTCCAGGGCCGGCACCTCCCGCGGCTCTCCGTCAGGGCCGATCGCGACGAAGACGAGGTACGCCGACGCGACGTGCACCGGGTCCGTCCCCGCCTGGTTCCACGGCTCGGTCTCGACGCGCACGCCGACCTCCATCGACGTACGACCGGCCCAGTTGACCTGTGCCTCGGCGCGCAGGATGTCACCGACGTGGACCGGGGCCAGGAACGCCATCTCGTCCATCGCGGCGGTGACCGCGGGTCCCCCGCTGTGCCGGCCGGCGGCGGCGCCGGCCGCCGAGTCGACCAGCCGCATCACCTCACCGCCGTGGATGTTGCCGAGCAGGTTCACGTGGGCCTGACCGGCCAGCAGGCTCAGGGCGACCCGGCCGTAGGAGGGCGGCAACGGCTTCATGGCTCCGAAGGCTAGCCCTGTACCGTCACGGCCATGCCGGACCGTTCTGATCCGCCGGAGTACGACTGGCTCTACGGCAAGGGGAGAGCCCAGAACCCGGCACCGACACCTGCCTCGCAGCCTGCCTCCGAGCCCGAGGCGACCCGCGTCATGCCCAGGACCCCGAGGCACGACGTCGCCCGCCCACCGGCCCCCACACCGGCCACCGCACCGGCCGCGCCCACGGCGCCGCGCCGACGCCGCCGGTTCCCCTACGGCAAGCTGGTGCTGCTGGTGCTGGTCGCCTGGATCGCCTACCTCGTGCTGGTGCCGGTGCTCGCCTGGAAGCGCATCGACCAGGTCGACGCGTTCCCCTCCGGAAGCCGGCCGGCGAGCCAGCCCGGGACGACGTACCTTCTGGTCGGGTCCGACAGCCGCAAGGGCCTGTCGAAGAAGGAGAACCGCCGCCTCGGCACCGGCGGCGTCGGCGACGTCGGCCAGCGCACCGACACGATCATGCTGCTGCACACCGGTGACGGCCCGAGCCTGCTGCTCTCGATCCCGCGCGACTCGATCGTGCCGATCCCGGGCCACGGCAGCACGAAGATCAACGCGGCCTTCGCGTACGGCGGCGCGCCACTGCTCGTGCAGACGATCGAGCAGAGCACCGGCGTCCGGATCGACCACTACGTCGAGATCGGCTTCGGCGGCTTCGTGAACTCCGTCGATGCGGTTGGCGGCGTGACGATCTGCCCGACGACGAAGATGGTCGACCGCCGCGCGAACCTCAACATCAAGAAGGGATGTCAGCACGTGAACGGCATCACCGCCCTGGGCTACGCCCGATCGCGGCACACCTCCGGCATCGGCGACATCGACCGGGCCCGCCACCAGCGCGAGGTGGTCAGCGCGATCGGCTCCAAGGTGAAGTCGCCGTGGACCGTCCTGAACCCGTTCCGCTACTGGAACGTGAACCACGCGGCGACGTCGTCGCTGAAGGTCGACAAGGACAGCAGCGTCGTCGACCTGGCCCGGTTCGGCTGGGCGATGACGCGGGTCAACGGCAAGGACGGCCTGACCTGCTCGATGCCGATCCGCGACCTCGCGGTGCACTGGGACACCGACCGCGCCCTCGCTCTCCTGCGGTTCATCAAGACCGACCACACCGGCGACATCCCCAAGAGCCTGTGCCAGCCGACCGGGATCGCGGGCGTCTCATGACCGACTTCGAGACCCTGAGCGTCGCGGTCGACGACGACGGCATCGCGACTCTCACCCTCGACCGGCCCGACGCGCTGAACGCGTTCACCGTGACGATGGCCACCGAGCTGGAGCGGTTCTTCCTCGACGCGGCCCGCGACGACAGCATCCGGGCGATCGTCGTCACCGGCTCGGGCCGGGCGTTCTGCGCGGGCATGGACCTCTCGGCCGAGGGCAACGTCTTCGGGCTCGACGAGGACGCGGCCCCGACGCCAGCGGACATGAGGGACCGGCTCACGGACGAGCCCTTCCAGAGCGGTGTGCGCGACACCGGCGGCAAGGTCACCCTCGCGATCCACGCCTGCCCCCAGCCGGTGATCGCGGCGATCAACGGCCCGGCGGTCGGTATCGGCGCGACCATGACACTGGAGATGGACCTCC
>JAEKKP010000144.1 GCA_019510315.1 Propionibacteriales bacterium | reverse complement strand
AGCGTGCGGCTGAGCTCGTCATACGCCCCGACCGGCAAGGCGACCCTCACCGACGGCGGCTACATGCTCTCGGGCAAGTGGAGCTTCTCGTCGGGCTGCGACCACGCCACCTGGGTGCTGCTGGGCGGGCTCGTCTTCAACGCCGACGGCAACGTCGTGGACTTCAAGACGTTCATGGTCCCGCGCGAGAACTACCGCATCGACGACGTCTGGAACGTCGTCGGCCTGCGCGGCACGGGCTCCAACGACATCGTCGTCGAGGACGTGTTCATCCCCGAGGCGTTCACGCTGTCGATGTCCGAGACCGGCCAGTGCAAGGGCCCGGGCCAGGAGCACAACACCTCGAACCTCTACAAGCTGCCGTTCCACTCGATCTTCACGACCACGATCTGCACCCCGATCATCGGTATGGCGTACGGCGCGTACGCCGAGCACGTGGACATGCAGCAGAAGCGGGTGCGGGCGGCGTACCTGGGCGAGAAGGCGTCGCTCGACCCGTTCGCCGCGGTGCGCATCGCGCGTGCCTCCAGCGACATCGACGCCGCCTGGGCGCTGGCGATGAACAACATCCGCGAAGAGGTCGCGCTCGTCGAGAAGGGCGAGCCGATCCCGCTCGGCCTCCGGCTCAAGGTACGTCGCGACCAGGTGCTCGGCACCCAGCGGGCCATCGATGCGATCGACGCCCTGTTCGAGGCCTCCGGTGGCCGCGCGCTCGCCGAGGGCACCTACCTGCAGCGGGCCTGGCGCGACGCGCACGCCGGCCGCGTGCACGCTGCGAACGACCCCGAGCGCGCTCTGCAGATGTACGGCGCCCACGAGTTCGGCCACAAGATCGACCCGGGGATGTACTGAGCAGATGACCTTCGACAAGGAGGAGGTGCGCCGGTCGTCCAAGGCCGGCGACATCACCCTGAACTACTACGAGGCGGGGCCGGTTTCGACAGGCTCAACCACCGGGTTGGGCGGTGGTCTGCCCCTCGTCATGCTGCACGGCGGCGGCCCGGGTGCCTCCTCGTGGAGCAACTTCGGCCCGGCGCTGCCACACTTCGCCGCCGACTTCCGCACGCTGCTCGTCGACCAGCCTGGCTTCGGCGACTCCGACAAGCCGCCGGTGGTCGGCAACTACTTCAGGCACTCCGCCGGCTACCTCGCGGCCTTCCTCGACGAGCTCGGCATCGACCGGATCCACCTGCTCGGCAACAGCCTGGGCGGCGGTACGGCGGCCCGGTTCGCGCTCGAGCACCCGAAGCGGGTCGGCCGGCTTGTCCTCATGGGTCCCGGTGGGCTGAACCTCAACGTGCTCTCCGCGGACCCGACCGAGGGCGTCCAGCGGCTGATGGACTTCAGCGCCAACCCCAGCCGTGAGGCCATGCGGGCCTTCATCTCGACGATGGTGGTCGACCAGTCGCTGGTCACCGACGCGCTGGTCGACGAGCGTCTCGCCGACGCGACCAAGCCCGGCGCCCGCGAGGCGATGGCGTCGATGGGCGCGTCGTTCTGGAACCCCGACACCTACGAGGACGGCATGATCTGGCGCGATGCGCACCGGATCCGCCAGCACACGCTGCTCACCTGGGGCCGTGAGGACCGCGTCAACCCGCTCGACGGGGCGCTCGTGGCGCTCAAGCAGATCCCGAAGGCTCAGCTGCATGTGTTCCCCAACTGCGGGCACTGGGCGCAGATCGAGGCCGCCGAGCAGTTCCACGCCGTGACGACGACGTTCCTCCAGGCTCACAGGGAGAGGAGCTCGACGTGATCGACATCAAGTCGATGGGCTACATCCGCGTGGCCAGCACCGACCTCGACCAGTGGCGCACCTTCGCCGAGAAGGTGCTGGGTCTCGCCCTCGGACGCGGGCCCAACCCCGATCACCTGTACTACCGCATCGACGAGGTCTCCGCGCGCATCGTGGTGTTCCCCTCCGACGTCGACCGACTCGACGTCACCGGCTGGGAGGTCGCCGACCACCAGGCGCTGCACGCGGCCCGGCTGCACCTGAAGGAAGCAGGCGTCGTCTTCGAGGAGGGCACCGCCGACGAGCTCGCCGAGCGCCGCGTGCAGGAGCTGATCCGCTTCACCGACCCGTGGGACAACGTCTTCGAGCTGTTCCACGGCATCACCTACGAGTCCCGGCCGGTCGTGACGCCGTACGCCGCGACGTTCGTCACCGGCGACCAGGGCATGGGCCACATCGTCATCCCGGTCACCGACGACGTCGAGGCGCTGCGGTTCTACACGGAGGTGCTCGGCTTCCGGCTGCGTGACTCGATGAGCATGCCGGGGGAGTTCGTCGGCAAGGAGCCCGGCTCGAAGGTCTGGCTGCGGTTCCTCGGCGTCAACCCGCGCCACCACAGTCTGGCGTTCCTGCCGATGCCCAACCCCGCCAAGTGCGTGCACGTGATGCTCGAGGTCGACGAGCTCGACCACGTAGGCCGCGCGCTCGAGCGGGTGCGCAAGCACAAGGCACCGTTGTCGGCGACCCTCGGCCGCCACATGAACGACGAGATGGTGTCCTTCTACGTGAAGTCGCCGGGTGGGTTCGACGTCGAGTTCGGCTGCGAAGGCCTGCGGGTCGACGACCACCGGTGGGTGGCGCGGGAGAGCACCGCCGTCTCGTACTGGGGCCACAACTTCGGCGGGCAGTGAGTCCATGAAGAATGGGCCGGTGACCAAGGAGACGTCCGGGGGCGACATTCCCGAGGGGATGAGCGACGACGCCCGGGAGACCTGGCCGAGCGCGGAGCTGATCAAGTCCTGGCTCGGCAACGAGCTCGACTTCGAGATGCGCCTCGGCGAGCACACGCCGATCCCCGACGACCCCGAGTCGGCCGCGCGGGCGCGTCAGTTCCGCGACGTGCTCGGCCTGTTCGCGAGCGGCGTCGTCGTGGTCACCTCGATCTCCGACGGCGAGCCGGTCGGGATGACGTGCCAGTCGTTCTCGTCGGTGTCGCTGGAGCCGCCACTGGTGATGTTCTGCCCCGCCAAGACGTCGAGGGCCTGGCCCCGGATGCAGCGCGCCGGCTACTTCTGCATCAACATCCTCGCCGCTGACCAGGCCGACGTGTCCACCTCGATGGCCACCAAGGGCACCGACAAGTACGACGGCGTCGGCTGGCGGCCTGCCACGACGGGCGCACCTCTGCTCGACGGCGTGCTCGGGTACGTCGACTGCACGGTCCAGGCGGTCCACGAGGCCGGCGACCACTACGTCGTGCTCGGGCGGGTCAAGGAGCTCGGCTTCGCCCCTGGCGTCGAGGAAGGCGGCGATCGCAAGCCGCTGCTCTACTATCGCGGCTCCTACGACACGGTCACCGGCGACGCCTGAGCCGGACCGGCGGCACACCGGGGGATGATGCTCTCGTCCCGATCCCGAGGAGCCAGCCATGACCAGCACGTCCGAGACTGCGTCGACCAGCCCGGCCGGCGCACCAGCGGCGAACATGCATCCGGCGTACCGCACGGTTGCCGAGAACCGCGCCGCCAAGGCACAGCTGCGGCTGGCGGATGCCATCACGAAGTTCGCCGGCTCGATGGCGTTCGTCTACCTGCACATCGTGGCGTTCGCCGTCTGGATGCTCTTCGCCGAGTCGTCGCCGTGGCCGACGCTCACCCTGGTGGTCTCGCTGGAGGCGATCTTCCTGTCGACCTTCGTGATGATCGGGCAGAACCGGCAGGCGGCGTACCAGCAGGCGAAGGCGGACCACGACTTCGTCGAGCAGGAGCTGGAGCTGAAGACCAACACCGAGATCACCCGGGCGATCCACGTGCTCACGACCGAGCTGCACCGACGGCTGCTCCCTGAGGCCGACGCCCCGTGAGCGGTCCCGTGTTCCCCGACGCGCCGGCCGTCGTCGCGGCGCGCGAAGCCGCTCTGGCCCGGGCGGCAGCCGATCCCGAGGAGGCCGCGCGCGACTTCAGTGACCGGCTGCTGCGCACCTTCCTCGGGCTGTGCGAGAACCCGCGCACCCGCCAGGGCATGCTCCGGATGGTGCGGTCGTCGGTCGGCAGTGCCCGCGCGGGTCGTGCCTTCTACCGGGTCCTGAACCGGTCGGTGGTCAACCCGGCTGCCCGCGCCACCGGCATGCACGCCTCGGCCCTGCGCTACGAGCTGGTCTGCGGCCAGCTGGTGGGTCTCGCGATGATGCGCTACGTGCTCCAGGTCGAGCCGGTGGCCTCCACGCCCGCCGACGAGATCGTGCGTCAGTTCGCCCCGGCGATCCGGGCGACCCTCAAGGGAGCCTGACGCACGATCTCGTTGGAGGTCAGGGCGCAGGCGCCCAGGGCGTCGCCTCCAGCCACGTCGAGTCCGCGGCCCACGACGCGGCGTCGTCGAAGGCGTTGCTGCCTCCGTTGCTCGCCAGGTACGCCGCGCCCTGGTAGGCCCGGATGAACTTCGTCGGGTAGTTCACCGACTGGTACGACGTACCCGAGCCGCTGTTGCCCGGCTTCGGGCAGAAGGTCGCATCCTGCGCGAACAGCGAGCTGCCGTCGTCCGGCTGCAGGTGCAGCACGAAGTTCTCGTGTCGCAGGTAGCTGCCCGGCCGGTTGACCGACTCGAAGGACACACAGGTCGGATCGGCCATGCCCGCCGTCTTCACGAAGGTCGCATCCTGCTTGAGCGTCGTGGGACTCGACGACGTGACGTCCGACATCACCACGCCGTTGCCGGCGTCCTCGTGCCGCAGGAACGACGAACCGTTGCCGGAGAGCTGCAGCGACACCAGCGGTCCGGGGTCGAGGGCGGTCTGGTTGCTCGCCCCGGGCGTGGGCCTGCGGGTGGTCACGAAGTCCGCGCAGTTGCTGTCGGTGTCGGCCCCGTCCGGGTTGCGAGCAGCACTGGTCCCGACACCGGACGCCACGGCCGGCACCGGCGCCGTGCACCCGCCTCGACCGGCGCCCGACGCGCCCTGGTAGCCCTCGGCCAGCCACGGGTCGACCAGGCGCCCGTAGTTGAGGCTGTCCGCCACCCGGCCGGCGCCGTCGCGCAGCACGATGTTGCCGGCGTCGGCGAGGGCCGGTCCGCCGAACCACTGGTCGGGCGCAGGGGCGCCCTGGTAGCCGGCGCTGGTGACCCCGTCGACGACCACGGGGGCGTTGATCCCGTG
>JAEKKP010000143.1 GCA_019510315.1 Propionibacteriales bacterium | reverse complement strand
GCGACGAAGGAGAGGTACGACGTCGCCCCCTCGAGCTTCGCGGGGTCGCCCTTGATGAACCCACCGAGCAGGACACCCATGGCGACGATGTAGAGCAGTGGCACCACGAAGGACGAGATCGCCGATCCGCGCCAGGTGCGTCGGTAGGCGACGGCCCAGTAGTCGGCCATCCGGGCCGCGCGACGTACGTCCAGCCGCTCCACGTCAGTCCACCAGCGTCCGGCCGGTGAGGCGGAGGAAGACGTCCTCGAGCGTCGAGCGGCGGACGAGCGAGGCGACGGGGTCCAGACCGCGCTCGTGCACCTTGGCGATCGTCTCCTCGCCGTCGGCGCTGTAGAGCAGCAGGCGGTCGGGTAGCACCTCGACCCGCTCGGCGAGGTCCTCGACCTTGGGCGCGATCGCCTCCAGGTCACCGCTGTGCTCGTGGGTCGGGGCGAACCGCAGCTCGGCGACCTCGCGCGTGGAGTAGGTGCGGATCAGCTCGAGCGGCGAGCCCTCGGCGACGATCAGACCCTTGTCCATCACGACCAGCCGGTCGCACAGCTGCTCGGCCTCGTCCATGTAGTGCGTGGTCAGCACCAGCGTCACGCCCTGCTGCTTGAGCCGGAACAGCCGGTCCCAGACGACGTGGCGCGCCTGCGGGTCGAGGCCGGTGGTCGGTTCGTCGAGCAGCAGCACCTCGGGCCGGTTGATCAGCGACCGGGCGATCGTCAGCCGCCGCTTCATGCCGCCGGAGAGGTCCTCGACCTTGGCGCTCGCCTTCTCGGTCAGCTGGACGAACTCGAGCAGCTCGTCGACGCGCTGGCGGACCTCGGCGCGTGGCAGCCCGAAGTAGCGCCCGTAGATGTAGAGGTTGTCGCGCACGTTGAGCTCGGTGTCGAGCGTGTCCTCCTGGGGGCACACGCCGATGCGGGCCCGGATCCGCGGCCCGTCGACGGCAGGGTCCATGCCGAGGATCCGCAGCGTGCCCGACGTGACCGGTGAGACCGCGGCGACCATGCGCATCGTCGAGGACTTGCCGGCGCCGTTGGGCCCGAGGAAGCCGAACGCCTCCCCTCGGCGTACGACGACGTCGATGCCACGCACCGCCTCGACCTCGACGCCGGTGCGCGAGGTGAAGGCCTTCCGAAGCCCGGATGCCTCGATCATCGCGTCGTCCACCCCTCCGACCCTAGTGGTGCCGGCCGACACCGATCGCATCGATTTCCGGACGCACCCAACCATCGGCGACCCTCGCGCGTCCTCGGGGATGACGCGGCACGGAACCGCGAGGATGGGGATCGGCATGGGCACGGCACTGCGTCCGGAGAGGTGGGTCGACGGCGCGATGCACGACACCGACAGCTTCGACGCGTTCGTGCGCGCGCGGCTCCCGGAGCTCCTCCGCTTCGGCCGCGCGCTCACCGGCAGCGAGCACGCTGCCGCCGACCTCGTCCAGGACGCGCTCGAGCGCACACTGATGCGGTGGTCGAGGATCACCAGCGAGGACCCGGAGGGGTACGTGCGCCGGGCCATGGTCAACCGCAGCATCTCGGTGTGGCGCAAGCTCGGCCGCGAGCGGATCACGGAACAGCCCCCGAGCGAGAGCTACCGAGATCCGGAGCGGGACGACGCGCTCCTCGAAGCCCTTCGCCGCCTGCCGCCCCGACAGCGGGCGGTCATCGCCCTGCGGTACTACGACGACCTCACCGAGGCGCAGACGGCGGCCGTGCTCGGCTGCTCGATCGGGACGGTGAAGAGCCAGGCCAGTGATGCGATGGCCAAGCTGCGCGGCCTGCTGGCCGAGACCACGGGAGACCCGTCATGAACGACATCGAGGACCGCGTACGCCGCGCACTGCGGACCGACGTCGTCGGCGTCGATGCCCTGCCGCTGCTCGCCGACATCCACCGAGGCGCGACGCGGCGCCGACGCCGACGCGCGGTCGCCACGGTCGCAGTATCGGCTCTCCTGATCGCCGGGGCCGCGGGCGTCGCCACGACGATCCGGGGAGACGGGCGCGCGGCCCCCGAGCCGACGCCGTTGACCCAGACGCCGTCACTGTCGCCGTCGCCTTCGCAGCCTGCTCTTCCCGATGGCGCGGTCCAGGGAGTCGTGGACGTCTCGGTGGTCTCGCCGATCCTGTCGTTCCGGTTGACCACCAACGTCGGGTGCGTGGCCTGCTCCACCGTGTGGCAGAACGACGGGCAGGCCGCGGACGGCTGGACGCGGCTGTACGACTTCGAGGGCACCACCGACGACTACGGAGGCGAGGTCGACCCGTCGTACGGCCCGGTCGCGTCGTTCGTGATGGCAGCGAACGGCGAGGACGGGTGGGCGTGGGGAAGCCGACTGCGCGTCACGCACGACGGCGGCCACACCTGGAACGTGCTCACCACCGGTCCGGCCCACGGCGAGGGCGGAACGTACGACGTGACGGTCACCGATGAGTACGCGTGGGCCTTGCGTGGCACCCGGGCCGGGGAGTTCGAGCTGTGGCGGGCACCCCTCGGGTCCGACGACTGGGCGCGAGCCGACGCACCCGACATGGGCAACGTCATCAGGATGTTCACGGCCGGCAACCAGGTCGCACTGGAGTCCTCGACCGCCGGAGCGTCCGCCGTGCACGTGCAGCACAGCGCCGACGGCTCGGCGTGGAGCGACCTGGCGCTGCCCTGCACGGGTGAGAGCCAGATCAGCGCCGCCAGGTCAGCGGTCTTCATCCTCTGCCCGCCGTTGGGTGGCAGCTCGGCGATCTACCGAGCCGAGGACCTGGCGTCGTGGAAGCCCTTCGGACACGTGACGCCGGGTGGGGCGCGCGCCGTGATGGCCATCACCGACGACCGCGTCCTGCTCGACACCGGTCCCGGCAAGGCAAAGATCGTGACGCCGGACGGCACGACGGCGACCGACCTGGGGCTGGATCCTGGCGAGATCCCGAACGAGGTCTCGACCTCCGGGAGCACGAGCTTCCTCGCCACGTCCCTCAACCGGTTGGTCGAGTCCACCGACGCCGGGGCGACCTGGCACCTGGTTCCCTGACCGGCCGCTGACCCACCGGACTGTCGGTGCCGTGAGGGAGGATGTCTCGGTGGCGGAAGTCCCCGAGCAGTTCTCCGCCTCGACCCGCACGTGGTTCGAGGCGGCCTTCGCCGCGCCCACGCCGGCACAGGTCGGCGCCTGGGAGGCGATCGCCGCCCGCCGGCACGCCCTGGTCGTCGCGCCGACCGGGTCCGGCAAGACGCTCGCGGCGTTCCTGTGGTCCCTCGACCGACTCGCCACGGAGCAGCGTCCGGCCGACAAGTCTCGTCGCTGCCGGGTGCTCTACGTGTCGCCCCTCAAGGCGCTGGCCGTCGACGTCGAGCGCAACCTGCGCGCCCCGCTGACCGGCATCCGGCACACCGCCGAGCGGCTCGGCGCGGAGGTCCCGGAGATCAGCGTCGGCGTGCGCTCCGGTGACACACCGGCCGGCGACCGGCGCAAGCTGCAGACCAACCCGCCCGACATCCTCATCACGACACCCGAGTCGCTGTTCCTGATGCTCACGTCACAGGCGCGCGAGTCGCTGCGCGGCATCGAGACGGTGATCATCGACGAGGTCCACGCCGTCGCCGGCACGAAGAGGGGCGCGCACCTCGCGCTCTCGCTCGAGCGCCTCGACGCGCTGCTCGACGCACCTGCCCAGCGGATCGGCCTGTCTGCGACGGTGCGACCCGTCGAGGAGGTGGCCCGCTTCCTCGGCGGCAGCGCGGCGGTCGAGGTGGTGGCGCCACCGTCGGAGAAGAGCTGGGACCTGCGGGTCGTCGTACCGGTCGAGGACATGACCGCGGTTTCGACAGGCTCAACCACCGGGATGGAGGACGACGCGCGGTCCAGCAGCATCTGGCCGCACGTCGAGGAGCGCGTCGTCGACCTGATCGAGCAGCACACCTCGACGATCGTGTTCGCCAACTCCCGGCGGCTGGCGGAGCGGCTGACGTCGCGGCTCAACGAGATCGCGCGCGACCGGGCAGAGGACTCTTCGATGGTTGAGGAGGTTGCGCAGCAACCGTCTCGAAACCCCCGGACGCCGGCGCAGATGATGGCCCAGTCCGGGCAGGGCGCCGGCGCTCCCCCGGTCATCGCCCGTGCGCACCACGGGTCGGTCTCCAAGGAGCAACGCGCCGTCATCGAGGACGACCTCAAGCGTGGCCGGCTGCCGTGCGTCGTCGCGACCAGCAGCCTCGAGCTCGGCATCGACATGGGCGCGGTCGACCTGGTGATCCAGATCGAGTCGCCGCCCAGCGTCGCCAGCGCACTCCAGCGCGTCGGCCGGGCCGGCCACCAGGTCGGTGAGACCTCGCGCGGCGTGCTGTTCCCCAAGCACCGCGGCGACCTGGTGCCGACTGCCGTCGCCGTCGAGCGGATGCGCAGCGGCGCCATCGAGGCCCTCCGGGTGCCGACCAACCCACTCGACGTCCTCGCCCAGCAGGTCGTCGCGATGACCGCGATGGACACCTGGTCGGTCGACGAGCTCTTCGACCTCGTCCGTCGCACGGCATCGTTCGCCGCGCTGCCGAGGTCGGCGTACGACGCGACGCTCGACCTGCTCGCCGGCCGCTACCCGAGCGACGAGTTCGCTGAGCTCCGGCCGCGGATCGTCTGGGACCGCGTCGCCGGCACCGTCGCGGGCCGTCCCGGCGCGCAGCGACTTGCGGTCACCAGTGGCGGCACCATCCCCGACCGAGGCATGTTCGGGGTGTTCCTCGTCGGCTCGACCACCAACGCCCGCGTCGGCGAGCTCGACGAGGAGATGGTCTACGAGTCGCGCGTCGGCGACCTCTTCACGCTCGGCACCAGCACCTGGCGGATCGAGGACATCACGCATGACCGCGTGCTGGTCTCACCCGCGCCGGGACAACCCGGCCGGCTGCCGTTCTGGACCGGCGATGCCCTCGGCCGACCCGCAGAGCTCGGTGCCGCGGTCGGCGCCTTCACCCGCGAGCTGGCCGCACTCGCGCCGACCGACGCCGTCGCTCGGGGTCGCGCGGCGGGTCTCGACGACTGGGCCGCCACCAACCTCGTCGCGCTGATCGGCGAGCAGCGCGAGGCCACCAACGCAGTGCCCCACGACCGGCAGCTCGTCGTCGAGCGCTTCCA
>JAEKKP010000133.1 GCA_019510315.1 Propionibacteriales bacterium | reverse complement strand
ATCGATGTGAGCGTGCTCGAGTCCGTCGTCATCGGGGCCGGTCAGGCCGGCCTGTCGGCGTCGTACCACCTCAAGAGGCGCGGCATCGAGCACGTCGTCCTCGACGCGGACGAGCGTCCCGGCGGCGCCTGGCAGCACCGGTGGGACTCGCTGACGATGGCCGACGTCCACGGCGTCGCCGCGCTGCCCGACTCGGTGCCGCCGTCGGCGAGCACGGAGCGGGCGAACGCCGCCGTGGCCCGCTACTTCGCGGCGTACGAGCGGGACAACGACCTGCCGGTCGTCCGACCCGTCGCCGTCGACAGCGTGACCAGTGACGGTGACCTGCTCGTCGTCCACGGTGCCGGCCGGAGCTGGACGACCAGGACGCTCGTGAACGCGACCGGCACGTGGCGCCACCCGTTCGTCCCGCACTACCCGGGAATGGAGACCTTCCTCGGAGAGCAGCTGCACACGATCGACTACCCCGGCGCCGAGCACTTCGTCGGCAAGCGGGTGCTGGTCGTCGGCGGTGGAGCGTCGGCCGTGCAGTTCCTGGGCGAGCTGGCTCCCGTGACCGACACGCTCTGGGTGACCCGGCGGCCGCCCGTGTGGCGGACCGGCGACTTCGATCGCGAGGCCGGACACGCGGCGGTGTCGCTGGTCGAGGACCGGGTACGCCGCGGCCTGCCCCCTGCGAGTGTCGTGAGCGTCACCGGGCTCGCACTCCGCGAGCAGGAGCGCGCCGCGGAGGCGCTCGGTGCCTACCGGCGGCGGCCGATGTTCGAGGGGATCGAGCCGGACGGCGTCCGCTGGGCGGATGGCTCCTTCGAGCGCGTCGACGTGATCCTCTGGGCCACCGGCTTCCGTCCCGCCGTCAGGCATCTCGCCCCACTCCACCTGCGCAGTCCCCACGGCGGCATCCAGCTCACCGCCACTGCAGGCACGGGTCCTGCCGCGGCGACAACCGCAGTGGTCGACCCGCGGGTCCAGCTGGTCGGCTACGGGCCGTCGGCGAGCACCATCGGCGCCAACCGGGCCGGGCGGTCGGCTGCGATCGCCGTCAAGCGCTACCTGTCCGGCGTCAGCGCTCCTTCGACCGCACCCTGATCCCGCTCGCGGCCAGCGTGCTCAGCGGCACGGTGACCGCTCCCGAGGGGTCGGTGAAGAAGTCGTTGCCCTTGTCGTCGACGACGATGAAGGCCGGGAAGTCCTCGACCTCGATCTTCCAGACCGCCTCCATGCCGAGCTCGGCGTACTCCACCACCTCGACCGACTTGATGCAGTCCTGCGCCAGCCGGGCGGCCGGACCGCCGATCGAGCCGAGGTAGAAGCCGCCGTGGGCGTGGCACGCCTCGGTGACGACCTTGGAGCGGTTGCCCTTGGCGAGCATCACCATCGAGCCGCCCGCGGCCTGGAACTGCTCGACGTAGGAGTCCATCCGGCCCGCGGTGGTCGGCCCGAAGGACCCGGACGCGAATCCCTGCGGCGTCTTCGCAGGTCCCGCGTAGTACACCGGGTGGTCCTTGAGGTACTGCGGCATCTCCTCGCCGGCGTCGAGGCGTTCCTTGATCTTGGCGTGCGCGATGTCCCGGGCGACGACGAGCGGACCGGTCAGCGACAACCGGGTCTTCACGGGATGCTGCGAGAGCTCGGCGAGGATCTCCGACATCGGCTGGTTGAGGTCGATCGGGACGACCTCGCCGCCGGCAATGTCCTCGGCGACGCCGGCGTCGGGCATGTAGTGGGCGGGGTCGGTCTCGAGCTGCTCGAGGAAGACGCCGTCGGCGGTGATCTTGCCGAGCGCCTGCCGGTCGGCCGAGCACGAGACCGCGATCGCCACCGGGCACGAGGCGCCGTGGCGCGGCAGCCGGACCACGCGCACGTCGTGGCAGAAGTACTTGCCGCCGAACTGCGCGCCGATGCCGAAGGACTGCGTCAGCTTGAAGACCTCCTCCTCCAGCTCGAGGTCCCTGAAACCATGGGCGCTCATCGAGCCCTCGGTCGGCAAGTTGTCCAGGTAGTGCGCGCTGGCGTACTTCGCCGTCTTCAGGGCGAACTCGGCGCTGGTGCCGCCGATCACCACCGCGAGGTGGTACGGCGGGCACGCGGCCGTGCCGAGCGAGCGGATCTTCTCGTCGAGGAACTCCAGCATCCGCGTCGGGTTCAGGACGGCCTTCGTCTCCTGGAAGAGGAACGACTTGTTCGCCGAGCCGCCGCCCTTGGCCATGAAGAGGAACTTGTACTCCGGACCCTTGGGGCCTTGCGCCGTCGAGTAGAGCTCGATCTGCGCCGGCAGGTTGGTGCCGGTGTTCTTCTCCTCCCACATCGTCAGCGGCGCGAGCTGGGAGTAGCGCAGGTTCAGCTTCGTGTAGGCGTCGTACACGCCCTTGCTGATCGCCTCGCCGTCGTCGGCGCCGGTGAGCACGCCCTCGGACTTCTTGCCCATCACGATCGCGGTGCCGGTGTCCTGGCACATCGGCAGCACGCCGCCGGCGGAGATGTTGACGTTCTTGAGCAGGTCGAGCGCGACGAACCGGTCGTTGCCGCTCGACTCCGGGTCATCGATGATCCGTCGCAGCTGTGCCAGGTGGGCAGGCCGCAGGTAGTGGGCGATGTCGTGCATCGCCTCCGCGGTGAGTCGCCGGATCGCCTCGGGCTCGACCTGCAGGAAGGTGCGGCCACCGGCCTCGAAGGTCGAGACCCCCTCCGTGGTCACCAGCCGGTACGGAGTGTCGTCGGGCCCCGTCGGCAGGAGGTCGGAGTAGCGGAAGTCAGGGCCGGATGACGGTGCGGTGCTCACCGACCGAGCGTATTCCAGGGGGTCAGCCACACCCGACCGGAGGTGCCGTCGTCGGACACCAGCAGCACGGTGTCGTCGTCGGCCGCCACGGTGAGCAGGTCGTCGCCGTTGTTCGCCGGCCGTGTCGGCGTCGTCACCGAGCGCCAGGTCCGGGCCCCGGCCTCGGCCCAGAGCCGGAAGACGGCGCCGTCGCTGGCCGCGACCACTGCCCTCCGGCCGGCTGCCACGAGCCCGGACACGAACGGCGCGCCGGTGCCGTGCCGGTCGAGCGAGCCGAAGGACTCGGTGGCGTGCCACGATCCGCCGGTACGCCGCCACGTGCCGAACCGGTGGTCGCGGATGCCGACCGCGAGCAGCACGTCGTCCTCGCGGACGACCCGCTCCAGGTCGGCGAACCCGTCCGTGCCCGGTGGGACGGCTTGAGCGGTCCACCGGGAGCCGTCGCTGGAGACCCAGGCCTGCGGCACCGCGGAGACCCGACCCGTCTGCTCGGCCCGGCCGACCACGGTCCACGCGGAGCCGTCGTGGACAACATCGAGTGCACTGGTGGTCCGTGACTCGTTGCTCGCCAGCTCGGGATCGTGGTCGACGATCCGGAAGGTCGCGCCGTCAGGGGACACCCACACCGCGGCGCCACTGCTACGGGCACCGGCGATCACCCACCCGCCCGGACCGCCCGCGACCCGGTTCACGCTGAGGGCGTGCGCCCCGCCGTACAGCACGAAGGACGCGCCGACGGCCTGCAGCACACCGTCGTTACGCAGCCGCCACGTCGCGGTCCGCGGGTTGCCATGCGCGCCGCCGGACTTGGCACCGATCGCCACGACCTGCCCGTCCTGGCACGCCACGGCGTAGAGGATCGCGCGTCGCGAGTAGTAGTCGGCGGGTGCGGTGGCGATGCTTCGCCAGGCACGGCCGTCGAGGCTCGTCCACGCTGCCGGACGGGTCGAGCCGTCGGTGCCGACGATCGCGCCGACGACGTACCAGGCGCTACCGCAGGCGGTCGCGGCCCGCAGGGCGATCCGGCCCGCGGGACCGGACGGCATCGGGAGCACGACCTCGTGCCAGCGGGGATGCAGCACACCGGCCGCCGGGGATCCCGACGACGAGCAGCCGGCGAGCAGGGCGGCTGCGGCGACGACGGCGGCGCAGGTCCGGCGGATCACGCTCGGAGAGTACGGCGACCGGGTGCACGCGGTCACCGGCAAAACGTACTGTGGCCTCCATGAGCGAGCTCGAACCGTCGCAGATGCGAGTCTCCGACGCCGACCGCAACAAGGTCGCCGAGATCCTGCGGGAGGCGGCCGGCGACGGCCGTATCGACCTGACCGAGCTGGACGAGCGGCTCGACGCGACCTTCGCGGCGAAGACCTATGCCGAGCTCGTCCCGATCACGCACGACCTCGCGCCGGCCGTGCACGGGACCGGCGCCTCCTTGACGCGCGTCGAGCGCGACCGTGCGATTGCGATCCTGGGCGGCGTCGAGCGACGGGGCGTCTGGGTCGTGCCCGAGCAGTTCAGCGTGTTCTGCCTGATGGGCGGTGCCGAGCTGGACCTGCGGGAGGCGAGGTTCTCCGCGCGCGAGGTGACGCTCACGATCAACACGTTCATGGGTGGCGCCAACATCGTCGTCAACCGGGCCACCAACGTGGTGGTCCACGGCGTCGGCATCATGGGCGGCTACTCGGCGCCGCGATCGCAGCCCGACCTGCAGCTGACCGCCGACTCGCCGACCGTGCACATCAAGGGCGTCGCGATCATGGGCGGCGTCAGCGTCGTGCGCAAGCGGATGCCCGGGGAGGACAAGGCCCCCGGCTGGCGCTATCGCCACTGACCTGAGCGGGCGCCCGCTCAGGCGTTGAGCGTGAGGTTCTCGCCGGTCGAGGGGTCGAAGAGGTGCATCTGGGAGGCGTCCATCCAGATCTCGGCCTCCTCGCCCTTGCTGATCCGGCTGTTGGAGTCCAGCGACACGACCAGCTGGGTGCGCAGCGCCTCGCTGTCGAGGTCCTTCTCGAGCTCGGCGAGCTGGGTCGCGACCTCCGGCGGAGCCTCGAACGGGATGTAGGCGTAGGCCTCGTTGCCAAGCCACTCGACGACGTCGACGGTCGCCCGGAAGGTCGTGCCGCGGTCGGCGACCTTGGCGTCGATCACCTTCGCGTCCTCGAAGTGCTCGGGCCGGAGCCCGGCGATCAGCACGCCCTTGCCCTGCGCGCGCTGCGCCTTCTCGGCCGGCAGGGTGACCTTGCCGAAGGGCAGGTCGACCTCGTTGCCCTCGACCGTCGCCGGCATGAAGTTCATCGGCGGCGAGCCGATGAAGCCGGCGACGAACAGGTTGACCGGCTGGGTGTAGAGCTCCCGCGGGGTCGCCAGCTGCTGCAGCTCGCCGCGCTTGAGCACGGCGACCCGGTCACCGAGCGTCATCGCCTCGGTCTGGTCGTGGGTGACGTAGACGGTGGTGATGCCGAGGC
>JAEKKP010000132.1 GCA_019510315.1 Propionibacteriales bacterium | reverse complement strand
TGATCGTGAAGCCGGGGTGGACCGGCATCCGTGGCCTCGCGGTGTTCGACCGGTCCTTCGTGGACGGGATCGCCGAGGGCAGCGCAAGCGCCTTCGGTGGGATGTCCAGCCGGTTCCGGCTCGCCCAGAACGGCTTCGTCCGGTCCTACGCGCTCGCCGTGCTCTCCGGCGCCGCGCTCGTGCTCCTGGCCCTGCTGGCGGTGAACTTCTCATGACCGATTTTCCGTGGCTGAGTGTGCTGATCGCAGTGCCGATCGTCGGCGCGATCGTGGTGCAGGCGCTGCCGCGCCGGGCCAATCCCGCCGCCCCGAAGCAGATCGCGCTCGGCGTCTCGCTGCTGACGCTGGTGCTCACCCTTGTGATGACGTCGGCGTACAAGACCGACGGTGGGATGCAGTTCACCGAGCAGCACGAGTGGATCAAGACCTTCGGCGCCCACTACGCGCTCGGCGTCGACGGCATCGGGCTGAGCCTTGTGCTGCTGACCGTGATCCTGACCCCCGTCGTCCTGCTGGCGTCGTGGAACGACGGCGACAACGGTCGCTGGTCGCCGAACGCCTTCTTCGCCTGGATGCTGGCGATGGAGGGCCTCGCAGTCGGCGTGTTCGCGGCTACCGACGTCTTCCTGTTCTACGTCCTCTTCGAGGCGACGCTGATCCCGATCTACTTCCTCGTCGGGGGGTACGGCGGCCCGCAGCGCGCCCGCGCCGCCGTGAAGTTCCTGCTCTTCTCGCTGGCCGGCGGGCTGGTCATGCTCGCGTCGGTGATCGGGCTCTACGTCGAGTCCGCACAGCATCAAGGAGGAAGGGCCGACGGCGGGGCGACGTACCTGGTCTCCGAGCTGGCGAAGATCGACTTCGGCACCGATGTCGGGCGCTGGCTGTTCGTCGGGTTCTTCATCGCCTTCGCGGTGAAGGCGCCGATGTTCCCGGTGCACACGTGGCTGCCGGACACCACCCAGAACGCGACGCCGGGCACGTCGGTGCTGCTGGTCAGCGTGCTCGACAAGATCGGCACGTTCGGGATGGTGCGGTTCTGCCTCGAGCTGTTCCCCGAGGCGTCGAAATGGGCCACACCGGTCGTCGTGACGCTGGCGGTGATCAGCATCATCTACGGCGCCCTGATGGCGATCGGGTCCGACAACATCCCGCGCCTGATCGGCTACACGAGCGTGTCGCACTTCGGCTTCATCGTGCTGGGCATCTTCGTGATGAACAGCCAGGGACTGTCCGGCGCGAACCTCTACATGTTCAACCACGGACTCTCGACCGCAGCGTTGTTCCTCGTCACCGGGTTCCTGATCTCGCGCCGCGGCTCGGCGCTGATCAGCGACTTCGGCGGCGTCGAGAAGGTCGCGCCGGTGCTGGCCGGGCTCTTCCTGGTCGCCGGTCTGTCGTCGCTGTCGCTGCCCGGCCTGTCGCCGTTCGTGTCGGAGTTCCTGGTGATCGTGGGGACGTTCTCGCACAGCGAGGTCGCCGCCGCTTTCGCGGTGAGCGGGATCGTGCTGGCCGCGATCTACATCCTGCTGATGTACCAGCGCACGATGACCGGACCGACCCGCGCGGAGGTCGCCGGCATGCGCGACCTCGGCACGCGTGAGGTGGTCGCGTTGGCGCCCGTGCTGCTGCTGATCCTGGTCCTCGGGTTCTTCCCGAAGCCGCTGCTGTCGGTGATCAACCCCTCGGTCGACCACACGATGAGCCAGGTCGGCAAGCAGGACCCGGCGCCCACGGTCGCCGACAAGACTCCGGAAGGGGCCCACGAGTGAAGTTCACCGCTCCGCACATCCAGTACGACCTGATCTCGCCGATCCTGATCGTGCTGGGCGTCGCCGTGATCGGCGTACTCGTCGAGGCCGCGGTGCCGCGCGCGCGTCGCTACTGGGTCCAGGTCGTGCTCGCCGTGGTCGGCATCCTGGGCGCGCTCGGCGGCACCGTCTACGTGCTGGACAAGATCAACGCCGGCTCCGACCACCCGAAGCCCGGCTTCCTCGCCGCCGAGGGTGCGATCGCGGTCGACGGCCCCACGCTGTTCTCCTGGGTGCTCATCCTGGTGCTCGCCCTGCTCGGCGTGCTCCTCTTCGCCGAGCGCCAGCTCGAGGGCGGCGTCACGGCGTTCGCCGGGCAGGCGGCCGCTCTGCCTGGCACCGAGGCCGAGCGCGAGGCGTCGGCCAAGGGGCTCGAGCACACCGAGGTCTTCCCGCTGCTGATGTTCGCGGTCTCCGGGATGCTGATCTTCCCTGCCGCCAACGACCTGCTCACGCTGTTCGTCGCGCTCGAGGTGCTCTCGCTCCCGCTGTACCTGCTCTGCGGGCTGGCGCGTCGTCGCCGGCTGCTGAGCCAGGAGGCGGCGATGAAGTACTTCATGCTCGGCGCCTTCAGCTCCGGCTTCTTCGTCTACGGCATCGCCCTCACCTACGGGTACGCCGGGTCGATGCAGTTCGACAAGATCGCGAACGCGGTCTCCAGCTCGAGCGGCGACCACGCGCTGCTGCTCGGCGGGATGGGCCTGCTCGCGGTCGGTCTCCTGTTCAAGGTCGGAGCCGCCCCCTTCCACGCCTGGACGCCCGACGTCTACCAGGGCGCTCCCACAGCGGTGACGGGCTTCATGGCCGCGGCCACCAAGGTCGCCGCGTTCGGCGCGCTCTTGCGGCTGTTCTACGTGGCCTTCGGCGGTGCTCGCTGGGACTGGCAGCCGATGATGTGGGGGGTCGCCATCCTCACGATGGTGGTGGGCTCGGTGTTCGCGCTGACCCAGACCGACGTCAAGCGGCTGCTCGCCTACTCGTCGATCGCGCACGCGGGCTTCGTGCTCACCGGCTTCCTCGGCGCGCGCTCGCTCGCCGACATCCACGCCGGCGACATCACGCCGGTGCAGGCCGTGCTGTTCTACGTCACCACCTACGGGCTGACGACGATGGCGGCCTTCGCGATCGTCACCGTGGTGCGGGACTCCGGCGGCGAGGCAACCCATCTGTCGCGCTGGGCGGGCCTGGGCAAGGAGTCCCCGCTGGTCGCGGGCATCTTCGCGTTCCTGCTCCTCGGCATGGCCGGCATCCCGCTCACCAGCGGGTTCACCGGCAAGTGGGCGGTCTTCGCAGCGGCGCTCTCCGCGGGCGCCTGGCCCGTCGTCATCGTGGCCGTGCTGATGTCCGCCGTGGCGGTGTACTTCTACGTCCGGGTGATCGTCGTGATGTTCTTCGCCGACCCGGTCGGGGAGGGTCCGACGGTGGCGGTACCCAGCGTCATGACGGGTGCGGTGATCGCCGTCGGCGCGGCCGCGACGCTCGTGCTGGGCGTCGTACCGGGACCGCTGCTGGACGCCCTCGGCCGTATTGCACAATTCATCAGGTGACGTCACCCCTCGCCCTCCCTGTCCTCGACGCTGCGCTCGAGGCACGGCTGAGCGCCCGCATGGACGAGCTCGAGCTCGCGCTGCACGATCACGTCGCGAGCGAGGCACCCTTCGTCACCGAGGCCGCGCGACACCTCATGGAGGCCGGCGGCAAGCGGTTCCGGCCCCTGCTGTGCTTCCTCGCCGCCGAGACCGGTGATCCGTCGGCGCACGGCGTGCTGACGGCGGCGTGCGTCGTGGAGCTGACGCACCTGGCCTCGCTGTACCACGACGACGTGATGGACGAGGCCGACCTGCGTCGTGGCGCGGAGTCGGCCAACGCGCGGTGGGACAACCACGTCGCGATCCTCACCGGTGACTTCCTGTTCTCGAAGTCCTCCGAGCTGACGGCGTCCCTCGGGGCCGAGGCCGTCCGGATCCAGGCACGTACCTTCACGAGGCTCGTCGAGGGTCAGATCCTCGAGACGCTCGGACCCGGTCCGGACGACGACGCGCTCGAGCACTACCTCCGCGTGGTGGCCGGCAAGACCGGATCGCTGATCGCGACGTCGGCGCGGTACGGCGCGATGTTCGCCGGTGCGTCCGACGAGGTCGTCGATGCGCTGACGTCGTACGGCGAGAAGGTGGGTGTCGCCTTCCAGCTCTCCGACGACATCCTCGACATCGCCTCGGACAGCGAGGAGTCCGGCAAGACGCCCGGCACCGACCTCCGCGAGGGGGTGCCCACCCTGCCGGTGCTGATCGCCCGCAAGTCCGAGGACCCCGCGGACGCCCGGCTGCTGGAGCTGCTCGCCGGCGACCTCGGTGACGACGATCTGCACGCCGAGGCGCTCGGCCTGCTGCGCAAGCACCCCGCCCTGGCGGCGGCGCGCGACTACGTCGCCAGCGAGGCCGCCGAGGCGAAGCGGTTGCTCCGTGCCCTGCCCGAGGGCTCGGTCCGGACCGCGCTGGAGACCTTCGCTGACGTGGTGGCCGACCGGAGCACGTGACCGGCGCGATGGACGAGTACCCGCAGCTGCTGCACACCGTCCTGGACACCACGGACGTCCGCGGCCTCGCGGAGTTCTATCGCCAGTTGCTGGGCCTGGCCTACCGACCCGGCGACGAGCCACCCGCCGACGGACCCGACGACCCCGACTGGCTCGTGCTGGTCGACCAGGCGGGTGCACGCAAGCTCGCCTTCCAGCAGGTCGAGCGCCTCGAGCGCACGACGTGGCCGCGGCACGACGTACCGATGCAGCTGCACCTGGACCTCACGGTCGCGTCGGTCGCGGACCTGGAGGCCCAGCGCCGGCGGGCCGAGTCGCTCGGCGCGGAGCTGCTGCTCGACCGCTCGGACGACCCCCAGGAGCCGCTGTACGTCCTCGCGGACCTCGCCGGCCATCCGTTCTGCATCTTCGTCGCCTGACTCTCCGCGCAGGCTCGGCCAAACCTGTGGCGCGGAACGCTACGGTGCAGCGGTGGAGCCAGACCAGTACGTCGCCGGGTGGGGAACTCTCACCCTGATCAACGCCGGTCTCGCCCAGGGCAAAGGGCGCAGCGGCCTTGCCTGGTTCCTCGTTTCGTTGCTCCTTGGTCCGATCGCGACCCTGCTGATCGTCATCGCGCCCAAGGTCACCGGACCCGGCGTCACCACGCAGCACAGCTCACGCAGCTGAGGTTCATCGGAGCATCGGCATGCCATTGGCCCCGCCGTCGCCGGCGGGGTGTGGGTCAGCTGGTTCGTCGTGGTGGTGGGTCGACCGGTGGTGGCGTCAGGTCGGTGGTGCCGGTCTGGTCGCGCAGCCAGGTGTGCCCATAGGGCGATCGTGCCGGTCTGGTCGCGCAGCCAGGTGTGCCCATAGGGCGATCGCCACAGGTACGTCCCCGGCTCCAGGGTGGTGTAGGTCCAGGTGGTGTGGGTCTTGAGCCGGTGGTGCAGCCGACACAACGGCGCGAGGTTGCACGCACAGGTGGGTCCGCCCTTGTGGTGGGGGACGGTGTGGTCCTTGTCGCAGCGTCGGGCAGGCCGGTGGCACCACGGGAACACGCACGTCCGATCGCGTAGGTCGACTTCCTCGGCGACCCGGTCCGGGACCTGGTAGGCGTCGGTGGGGTCGCAGGTGTTGAGGTCGATGACGGGTTTCACAACCACCCGGTCGGTGTCGGGCCGGCCGCACCATTGCGCGACCTGTCCCGCGGTGACGAGTTGTCCGCCGGCGTTCTCCACCTGCGCGACAGCATCCGGGTCGTGGGTGCGCAGGGCGTCCTCTGAGAGGTGGACGTAGAGCACAATGTCGCGACGATGCCTGCGTCGGGTGACCCGTCCGGTCTCGGTCCGCTCGGGTTCGCTGAGCCCGGTGGTTGAGCCTGTCGAAACCCCGGCACCGTCGGTGGCGGGGAGGTCGAGGGCGAGTTCGCCGCGGGCGAGCATCCCGACCGCGGCCGCGCGGCGGTGGTCGAGGGTGTCGGTGGAACCGGCGTCGGCCAAGTGTTGGGCCAGGGCGGCGATCGCGTCGTCGAAGTCCAGGGCGTCGGCGAAGTCGACCTCCCCGTCGATCCGTGAGGTCCCGGCAAACGAGATCTGGTCGGTGTTGACATCGCAGTGCCGCTGGTCGGCCGCGCGCTCGCGCCGCTCAGCGGCGTACTCGGGCATGAACGTCGCGATCGCGGTCTCGACCAACCGTTGGGTCTGGGCGGGGCCGGTCTTGTGAGCGAACGGCGCCAACTGCGCATCAACGAAAGCCGCTGCTTCGGGTGAGAGCTCGAGGGTCTCCTCCGCGATCCGACGAGCCCGCCACGGCGCCAGCGATCCGTCCTGGACGCGGGTCCAGAGCTTCGGCAACCGGTGCGCGAGCTCAAAGGCCAACCCGACCAGGGTCCGAGCCGAGGCTGCGGACAGGCCCAGGGCATTGGCGAACTCGGCGACCGCGAAGTCGGAGACCAGGGGTGCACC
>JAEKKP010000292.1 GCA_019510315.1 Propionibacteriales bacterium | reverse complement strand
GCGCGCGGTCGACGATGAGGCGGTTGATCTCCTCCTGCTGGGCCGAGCGTCCTCGGGGCAGCTTCGCGACGTCGATCAGCTCGACGTCAGAGCTCAGGTCACCGAGCAGCTCGCGGGGAGCGAGCCGGTCGGCGACGACGACGTCGGCCTCCATCAGCGCCTTGCGCCCGGCGACCGTGATCAGGGCGGGGTCTCCGGGTCCGCCGCCGATCAGCACCACGCCCGCCGCCCGCGGACCGGCATCGCTCTCGAGCTCACCGGAGTGCAGTCCCTCGAGGATCCGGTCGCGGAGAGCGGCCGTGCGCCGGGGGTCGCGGCTCTGGCGCTGGTCGCCGAGTACGGCGATCGTGACCTCGCCGTGTCGGCCGACCGCCGGGGTCCAGGCGCTGCCGGCGGACGCGTCGTCGGACCGCACGCAGAACGTGAGCCGTTCCTCTGCCGACCGACCGACCGCGTCGTTGACGGCCGCGTCGTCGGTCGCCGCGATCGCGTACCAGGCACCGTCGAGGTCGGTGTCCTCGAACCGGCGACGCAGCCAGGTGATCTCGCCGGCGTCGGCGAGCCCCTCGAGCGCGGGCGTCACCTGCGGCGACACGACGTACACCTGTGCCCCGGCCGTGATCAGCCCCGGGACCCGGCGCTGCGCGACCTGCCCTCCTCCGACGACAAGCACCTTTCGCCCCGCGAGCCGCAGCCCGGACGGATAGGTGGGGCCTGCTCGGTCGAAGGGGGCGTCGCTCACCCCGTCATTCTGCTCGGCCACGGTTTCGGGGACATGACGGAGGCTCACCCACCGGACTAGGGTCGGCACCATGAGCATCGAACGTCCGGTCAAGCCCGACCCCTACGACCTGATGCCCGTCGTGCCGTCGTTCACGGTCACGAGCGCCGACGTCACCGACGGCCAACCGCTCAAGGACGACCAGGTCGCGGCCATGGGCAACTCCTCGCCGCAGCTGTCGTGGACCGGAGCCCCGGACGGCACCAAGAGCTACACGGTCACCTGCTTCGATCCCGACGCACCGACCCCGTCAGGGTTCTGGCACTGGGTGCTCGTCGACCTCCCCGCCGACGTCACCTCGCTCGACACCGGCGCAGGGGCAGAGGGTGCGGGTCTGCCGGGCAACGCGTTCATGTGCCGCAACGACGGTGGCCCCAAGGCGTTCATGGGGGCAGCTCCCCCGCCCAACGACCAGGTGCACCGCTACTACTTCGTGGTCCACGCGGTCGGTGAGGACTCCCTCGGCGTCGACTCCGACGCCTCACCGGCCGTGGTGAG
>JAEKKP010000033.1 GCA_019510315.1 Propionibacteriales bacterium | reverse complement strand
CGCCGGCAGGTCTCGGCGAGGAACGCGTTGAAGCCGGGCTCCGGCGGGACCACGCCCATGTTGCCGGGCGATGCCTCGGTGATCAGGCAGGCGATCCGGTCGCCGTGCTCCGCGAACGCTGCCTCGACCGCAGCCCGGTCGTTGTAGGGCAACACGATCGTCTGGGCGGCCGAGGCCTCCGTGACCCCGGGCGTCGTGCTGACCCCGAACGTGGCCAGGCCGGAGCCGGCGCTCGCCAGCAACGAGTCGACGTGGCCGTGGTAGCAGCCGGCGAACTTCACCACGAGCTCGCGGCCGGTGAAGCCGCGGGCGAGACGGATCGCCGACATCGTCGCCTCGGTGCCCGAGCTGACGAGGCGGACCTTCTCGACCGGGGTGCGCGCAACGATCTCCTCGGCGAGCTCGACCTCGGTCGTCGTGGGTGTCCCGTACGACGTCCCGCGAGCGACGGCGGCGCCGACCGCCGCCAGTACCTCGGGGTGCGCGTGCCCGAGCAGCATCGGCCCCCAGGAGCAGACCAGGTCGACGTACTCGTTGCCGTCGACGTCACGCAGCCAGGCGCCGGCCCCGGAGGCCATGAAGCGCGGCGTGCCGCCGACCGCCGCGAAGGCGCGCACCGGCGAGTTCACGCCGCCGGGCGTGACGGCGCGGGCGCGGGCGAACCACGCGTCGGACTCGGGATGGGGCACCCGGGCATTCTCCCCGACCACGGAAGGGGCACCAATTCGGCGTCTCGGCCCGCCTCGTGGGAGGGCCTGAGATTCCGCTAAGAGACTTCCGGTAACACAACTTGCAGATTTCACGCCATAATCTCTGTTCCGGGCCGTCTCATCGACGCGGCACCTCGTCGGCGGGCTCAAGGCAGAGATCCGTCCGTGGCCCAGCGTGACCCCTGCGGGGGATACTCGTTGGACAAGGGTGTCGTCCGATTTAGGTGAATCGGGCCGATTACTGACCAGGGGAGAGACACCGCATGTCCGCAAAGCTCAAGGGCCGCAAGAGCAAGGCAGCCTCGCTCGTTCCGCTCGCGCTGCTCTCCGCAGCATGGACGGCCAGCATCGCCGGCGCCGACAGCGTGGCCTCCGCGGCCAAGCACGACAACCACGGCCTTCCCGACGGCAGCGCCGTCCCGAGCCAGGCGATCAAGGCACCCGCGAGCGTGCCGATCCCCGGCGCGATCGCCCCGGCGGTCCCCAACGGTGCCGCCGACGCGACCGTCGCGGGCGCCTCCACCAGCGGCATCCCGTCGGCCGCCCTCTCGGCGTACCAGCGCGCGGCGCAGATCATCGACGCCGCCGACACCACCTGCAACGTCCCGTGGGAGCTGATCGCGGCGATCGGCCGGGTCGAGTCCAACCACGGCCAGTACGCCGGCAACACGCTCAACAGCGACGGTGTCAGCGTGCCGGGCGTCTTCGGCCCCGTGCTCGACGGCAAGAACGGCACCCAGGCGATCATGGACACCGACGGTGGCCAGCTCGACCACGACGCCGTCTACGACCGCGCGGTCGGCCCGATGCAGTTCATCCCGTCGACCTGGTCGTCGGTGAAGGTCGACGCCGACGGCGACGGCCAGCGCAACCCGCAGGACATCGACGACGCCTCGCTCGCGTCGGGCGTCTACCTCTGCTCCGGTGACGACGACCTCGGCAGCCGCGCCGGCCAGGAGGCCTCGGTCTTCCGCTACAACCACAGCAAGGCGTACGTCGACCTGGTCCTGCGGATCATGGAGGCCTACAGCCAGGGCGACTACACCGCGATCCCGTCGGGCACCTACGGCGGCACGATCTTCTCGCCGAGCGCAGCCTCGACGATCAAGTCGCGCCAGCACGCTGCCCAGCAGCAGCACTCTTCCGCCACCACGTCGACCACGACCGGCACGACTTCAGGGACGACCGGCGGCAGCACCGGTGGCACGACGGGCGGCAGCACCGGTGGCAACACCGGCGGCACGGTCGGCGGAGCCACCGGCGGCGCGACCGACCCGATCAAGCAGGCGACCCAGAATCTGACCAAGAACCTGTCGGACGCCACGACTGTCATCACCGACCCGGTGGTCAAGACACTGAGCTCACTGGCATCGGCGTCGACGTTCTGCGACAGCCAGCTCAGCCCGCTCGTGAGCACGCTGCTCGAGCCCACGGCCGTCAAGCTCTGCGCGCCGCTGGTCGAGGGCAAGACGGAGTCGCAGGCAGCGTCGATCATCCCGGACAACCTCGCCGACATCCTGCACTGGCTCGGCCTCTGACAGACCACGAAAGAGCCCCCGGTCGTTCGCGACCGGGGGTTTCTTCGTTGGCACGACTGTTCGGGTGCGGTCCTGCTGTGGTTCTGGGGCTGGCGACGAAGGGGTTCCGCGGCGGTCGGGTCCGCGGTCGGGTGCGGTCTGGCTGTGGTCAGGGCAAGCGCAGCGACGAGGGCGTCGGCTGGTGGGTTGGGTCTCCGGTCGGGGGGCGGTTCGGCGATTGGCACACCAGCGTCGTCAAACCGGCCTGTCAACGACCGTGGCGTGCCAATCGGCGACCGGTCTACCGCGTGAGCAACCCCGCGGCCTCGAGGGCCCAGTAGGTCAGGATGATGTCCGCGCCGGCCCGGCGGATCGAGGTGAGGGTCTCGAGGATCGCGGGCTCGCGGTCGATCCAGCCGTGGGCGGCGGCCGCCTCGAGCATGGAGTACTCGCCGGAGACGTTGTACGCCGCGACCGGTACGTCGACGGCCTGGCGCACTGCGCTGAGCACGTCGAGGTAGCCCAGGGCCGGCTTGACCAGGACGATGTCCGCGCCCTCGGCGACGTCGAGCGTGGCCTCGCGGACGCCCTCGCGCGCGTTGGCGGGGTTCTGCTGGTAGGTGCGCCGGTCACCCTGCAGGGAGGAGTCGACGGCCTCGCGGAAGGGGCCGTAGAACGCGGAGGCGTACTTCGCCGAGTAGGCGAGGATGCCCGTGCCGATGTAGTGCTCGGCGTCGAGCGCACGACGGACCTGTCCGACCTGGCCGTCCATCATCCCGCTGGGCGCCACCAGGTCGACGCCGGCAGCGGCCTGGGCGACCGCCATGGCGGCGTACACCTCGAGCGTGCGGTCGTTGTCGATGTTGCCGTCCGGGTCGAGCACGCCGCAGTGGCCGTGGTCGGTGAACTCGTCGAGGCACAGGTCCGACATCACCGTCAGCTGGTCGCCCACCTCGGCCACCACGTCGGTGATCGCCAGGTTGAGGATGCCGTGCGGGTCCGTGGCACCCGATCCGACTGCGTCCTTCTCCTCGGGGATGCCGAACAGCATGACGCCGCCCAGACCTGCCCCCACGGCTTCGGCGGCGGCCTTCTTCAACGTGTCGCGGGTGTGCTGGACGACCCCCGGCATCGACCCGATCGGCACCGGCTCGGTGGCGCCCTCGCGGACGAACAGCGGCAGCACCAGCTGGTGCGGACGCACGTCGGTCTCCGCAACCAACCGCCGCAGCGCCGGGGTGCGGCGCAGCCTGCGGGGACGGATGTCGGGGAACGCCATCACACCTCCTGGGCTACTTCGAGCTCGCCCGGCGACGCCCGGCGGGACGCCGCTCCGAGGGACGGGTCACCGGCTGGCCGGCGTCGACCATCGCGGCACGACGGCTGGCGCCGAAGTCGGCGAGCGCGTCGGCCAGCTCCTCGGCCGACGGGTGCGGCGCCATCACGTCGACGCGCAGCCCGTGCTCCTCGGCGGTCTTCGCCGTGGCCGGGCCGATGACGGCGATGATCGTCGACACGTGCGGCTTGCCGGCGATGCCGACCAGGTTGCGCACCGTGGAGGACGACGTGAACACGACCGCGTCGAACTTGCCCGACTTGATCGCCTCGCGGGTCGGCGCCGGCGGCGGGGCGGCGCGGACGGTGCGATACGCCGTCACGTCGTCGACCTCCCAGCCCAGCTCGACGAGACCGGCGACCAGCGTCTCGGTCGCGATGTCGGCACGGGGCAGGAACACCCGGTTGATCGGGTCGAGCACCTCGTCGAACGGCGGCCAGTCCTCCAGAAGCCCGCGTGCGGACTGCTCCCCGGACGGCACGAGGTCGGAGCGCAGGCCCCACTCGAGCAGCGACGCAGCGGTCTTCTCGCCGACAGCGGCGATCTTGAGCCCGGAGAACGCGCGGGCGTCGAGGCCGTACTCCTCGAACTTCTCGCGCACGGCGCGCACCGCGTTGACGGAGGTGAACGCGATCCACTCGTAACGGCCCTCGACCAGGCCGCGGACGGCCTTGTCCATCTGCTGGGGGTTGCGCGGCGGCTCGACGGAGATCGTCGGGACCTCCTCGGGATCGGCGCCGTAGCCGCGCAGGCGCGCCGACAGCGAGCCGGCCTGCTCCTTGGTACGCGGCACCAGGACGCGCCAGCCGAACAGCGGCCGGGTCTCGAACCAGGAGAGCTCGTCGCGCAGGTCGACCACGGGACCGACGACGGTCACGGCGGGCGCCTCCATCCGCGCGGCGCGGGCGTCGGCGGCGACGTTGGCGAGCGTCGAGACGAGGGTGCTCTGGCTGGTGGTCGTGCCGGTGCGGGTCATCGACACCGGCGTGTCCGCCGAGCGACCTGCGGCGACCAGCTCGCGGGCGATCTCACCGATGCTGCCGACAGCGGAGAGCAGCACGAGCGTCGGCCGGTCGGCGTACTGCGACCAGTCGATCGACGCACCGCTGCAGGAGACGACGGTCAGCTCGCGGTGGTTCTTGGTCGTCAGCGGGATGCCGGCGTACGCAGGGACCGCGTTGACCGACGAGACACCGGGGACGACCTCGAAGCCGATCCCGGCCTTCGCGCAGGCCTGCGCCTCCTCGGGACCGGAGGCGTAGAGGAACGGGTCGCCGGCCATCAGCCGCACCACGCGCTTGCCGGTGCGCGCCTGGCGGGTGACCACCTTGGCGCGCGCGGCGTGGGTCAGGGGCTGACCGTCCTCACCGAAGCCGCCGTCCACGAACGTCGGGCCGGGAGCAGGTACGTCGTCGGTCGCCTCGTCCTCGGGATCGGCCACGACGGGCGCGGGGAGGCCGAGTACGCCGCGCACGAGGGCCTCGTGCTCGGGCAGCTCGGTCACCACGATCTCGGCCTGCCGGAGGAGCTCGACGGCGCGGAGGGTCAGCAGGTCCGGGTCGCCGGGCCCGGCGCCCACGAAGGACACCCACCGGGTCGGCCGCCGGGTGCTGGTCGCGGCGCTGGTCGTGCTGGATGCGGACTTGGTCACTGTTGCCTTCTTGCTGCGTTGCTGGGGCGGGGTCTCTGTCGTGCGGGCTGCGTCTAGGGCTCTGCGGGTTGGTGCTGGGGGTCGAGCTGCGGGTCGAGCAGGTCGTGGGCGCCGTCGGCGATCATCTCGGCGGCCAGCGCGCGGCCGACCCCGATGGGGTCACCGGCCGGGCCGGAGGCGGATCGGCGTACCGAGAGCGCACCGTCGGGCGAGAGCGCCACCGCACGGATCCACAGCTCCTCGCCGTCGTCGCCCTCGGCGACCTCGGCGAGCGCACCGACGGGTGCTGAGCAGCCGGCCTCGAGCTCGGCCAGGACGATCCGCTCGCACTCGACCGCCGCCCGCGTGTGCGGGTCGTCGAGCGCATCGGCGAGCAACGCCACCAGGTCGGTGTCGTCGGACCGGCACTCCACCGCCAGCGCTCCCTGCCCGGGTGCGGGGAGCACCTGGATCGGGTCGAGCACCTCGGTGACCTCGTCGAGCCGACCGAGGCGGGCGAGGCCGGCGCGCGCGAGCACGACGGCGTCGAGCTCGCCGGCCTGCACCTTCGCGATCCGCGTGTCCACGTTGCCGCGTACGCCGACCAGCTCGATGCCGAGCCCGAGCGCTTCGATCTGCGCGACCCGGCGGGGTGCGCCGGTGCCGACCCGGCTGCCGGCCGGGAGCTCCCCGAGCGTCAGGCCGTCACGGGCCACGACGACGTCACGCGGGTCCTCGCGCGGCGGGATGGCCGCGAGCGCGATCCCCGCTGCGGGTGTTGTCGGCAGGTCCTTGAGCGAGTGCACGGCGAAGTCGATCTCCCCGGCGAGCAGTGCGTCACGGAGCGCGTTGACGAACACGCCGGTGCTGCCGAAGGAGGCCACCGGCGCGGCGCTCGCGTCGCCCTCGGTGCGCACGGCGACGAGCGCGACCTCGCGACCGGTCCGCTCGGAGAGCAGCTCGGCGACGAGCCCGCTCTGGGTGCGGGCCAGCTCGGACGCACGGGTGCCGAGGCGCAGCACGCCCTTCATGTTGGCGCTCATACCCCGTCCACCCTCGTGACCGCCTCGACCGCGTCGGGGTCGAGGGCGAACAGCTCGGCGAGCGCCGTCGCGTAGGACACCGCGCCGGTCTCGTTGGCGAGCTCCTTGACGCGCACGGTGGGCTGGTGGAGCAGCTTGTCGGCGACCCGGCGCACGGCCTGCTCGATCTCGGCCCGCGCGGCGTCGTCGAGGCCGGGGAGCCGGCCGGACAGCCGCTCCAGCTCGGCGTCGACCACGCCGGTCGCCATCGTGCGCAGGGCGACGACGGTCGGCGTGACGCTGGCGGAGCGCCGGGCCGAGAGGAAGGCGCTGAGCTCCTCGGCCACGATCGTGCGGACGCCGGCCACCTCGGCGCGCTCGCCGTTGCGGTCGAGGTCGGCCGCCAGCACCTCGAGGTTGATCAGCTTCACGCCGGGCTCGTCGCCGACCTCGGGCGCGACGTCGCGGGGCAGCGCCAGGTCGATGATCACCAGCGGGTCGCTCGCGCGTGCAGCGCGCAGCGTGTCGACGTCGAGCACGACGCCGGTCGCTCCGGTGCAGGAGATCAGGACGTCGATGCCACCGAGCTCGGCGGGCACGGCGTCCAGCGACACCGCGCGGCCGGCGTACTGCTCGGCGAGGCGCTCGGCCTTGCGCGGCGTGCGGTTCGCCACCACGATCGAGGCCGCCCCGTTGCGGGCCAGCGTCGCGACCGACAGCGAAGCCATCGACCCGGCACCGACCACCAGCGCTCGGAGCCCGGTGGACCGGCCGAGATGGGCCGAGGCCTCCTCGAGCGCCGAGGCCACGAGCGAAGGACCCGCCCGGTCGATGTCGGTCTCGGCGTGAGCCCGCTTGCCGACCCGGAGGGCCTGCTGGAACAGCGAGTTCAGCGCCGGCCCGACGGTGGCGGCCTCCTGCCCGACCCGCAGCGCCTCGCGCGCCTGGCCGAGGATCTGGCTCTCGCCGACCACCATCGAGTCCAGCCCGGAGGCGACGTGGAAGAGGTGGGAGACGGCGGCGTCGTCGTAGTGCACGTAGAGGTGCGGCACGAGAAGGTCGTCCGCGTCGGAGCTCGAGGAGAGGATCAGCCGCGAGATCGCCTCGACGCTGCCGTGGAAGCGGTCGACCTCGGCGAACACCTCGATCCGGTTGCAGGTCGAGAGCACGGTCGCCTCGACCACGTGCTCGATGTCGAACACGTCGCGGATCAGCTTGAGCGCACCTTCGGAGTCGCGCGCCACCTGCTCCAGCACCGCCACGGGCGCCGACTTGTGGGACATGCCCACCACCAACACGCTCATGCGACCACCCCCGGGTCGAGGGGATCGGGCGTCGCCGGAGCCGACTTGCGCTGCTCGTGGTAGGCCAGGATCTGCAGCTCGCTGGACAGGTCGACCATCCGTACGTCGACCCCGGCCGGCACCGTGAGCACGCTCGGCGCGAAGTTCAGGATGCTGCGGATGCCGGCGTCGACCATGTGGTCGCACACCGACTGGGCCGCGGCGGCGGGAGTCGCGATCACACCGATGGCGACGCCGTGCTCGCGGACGATCGCGGAGAGCTCGGTGAACGGCCGGATCTTCAGCCCCGCGACCAGCTCGCCCTGCCGGGCGGAGTCGGCGTCGAGCAGCGCCACCGTGCGGAAGCCGCGTGAGGTGAACCCGGAGTAGTTCGCCAGCGCGTGTCCGAGGTTGCCGATCCCGACGATCACGACCGGCCAGTCCTGGGTCAGGCCGATCTCACGGGCGATCTGGTAGCGCAGGTACTCCACGTCGTACCCGACGCCGCGGGTGCCGTAGGAGCCGAGGTGGGAGAGGTCCTTGCGCAGCTTGGCGCTGTTGACACCGGCCGCCGTGGCGAGCTCCTCGCTCGAACACGTGCGGGTGTCACCCTCGAGCAGCGAATTGAGTGCCCGCAGGTACACCGGAAGGCGCGCGACGGTCGCCTCGGGAATGCGCGTAGGGCTCACGGTCAACTCTCCAGCAGCACGCCCCCGGCCCGCCTGAGAGGCCTGTCTCGAAAGCATGCAGCGCATTCACCATAAGAGTTTGTGAACGTGGGAACAAACTGAGTCCGGCCCGTGGCCGGGGCGCGCTAGCACAGGTGAGAGATTCGCCACCCGGCGGGGTGGTCAACCGGTGGCGAGCGCCGCACGGAGACGGCGCTCGTCGACCCGCCAGAAGTCGTGCTGCACACCGTCGACCAGCGTGACCGGGATCTGCTCGCCGTAACGGCGCTGCAGCTCGGGATCGGTGGTCACGTCGATCTCGTCGTACGCCGTCCCGGCGTCGGCGCACACCCGCGCGATGACCTCACGGGCGTCGTCGCACAGGTGGCAGCCCGGCTTGGAGTAGAGGGTGACGCGGTTGCTCATGCACGTCCTCGCTCCGCTGCGGGCGCGCATGAGGCACATGGAGCGCTGTCCTGAATGATGCCCTCGCTTCGCTCGGTCATGTCTCGAGCAGGCCGAGGGCACGACGCCGCTCGGTGGCGCGCAGGCGCCCCTTCTGGACCTTGCCGGTGATCGTCGAGGGCAGGTCCTGGGTCACGTGGATCGTGCGCGGCTGCTTGAAGCCCGCGAGCCGGCTCGCGCAGTGCGCCCGCACCTGCTCGACCAGCTGCTCGGCGTCGACCTCGCCGGACGGCTTGACGTAGGCCACCACGGCCTCACCCGTGAGCTCGTCCTCGACACCGATGACCGCTGCCTGGGCGACCGACTCGAGCTCGGTGATGACGTCCTCGACCTCGCTGGGGTAGACGTTGAACCCCGAGACGATGACGAGGTCCTTGATCCGGTCGACCAGGAAGAGGTCGCCGTTGTCGTCGAGGTAGCCGACGTCGCCGGTCGACCACCAGCCGTCGGGGTCGGGGCCGTCGACACCGTCGGGCCAGTAGCCGGAGAACAGGTTGTCGCCGCGGATCCGGATCTCGCCGCCGTCGTCCTCCTCCGGCTCGGCCCCGTGCTCATCGGCCAGGCGGATCTCGATGCCCGGCAAAGGCGCACCCACCGAGCGGGGGTGCGGGACCTTGCTGCACAGGCTCGAGGTGACGATCGGAGCCGCCTCGGTGAGCCCGTAGCCCTGGTGGATCGCCAGACCCGTGCGCTCGGTGAACGCCTCGGTGAGCTCCGGCGACAGCGGCGCGGACCCGCTGAGGATCCGTCGTACCGGCCCGAGTCGCTCCTCGAGGCCCGGCACCTGCATCCAGTAGGCGAAGACCGGCGGCGCGACCGGCAGCACCGAGATCGCCTCGTCCTCGATGATGTCCAGCGATCCCTCCGGGTCGAACCCGTCGACCAGCACCAGCCGGCCGTGCTGGCGCACGACCTGGCCGAGCACAGCGTTGAGGCCGTAGACGTGGAACAGCGGCAGCACGCCCAGCACCACGTCACGACCGGTGATCATCGGCGGGTCGACCGCGGCGGCCTGCTCGATGTTGGCGCGCAGCGCGCGGTGGCTGAGCATGGCGGCGCGCGGACGGCCCGAGGTGCCGCTGGTGTAGAGCAGGACGGCCAGGGACTCCGGGTCGGTCTCGCCGGGCACCGGGTCGCCCGTGCGGGAGACGAGCTGGTCCCAGGTCCGCTCGCCGTCCTCCGCCGGCGTACCGATGCCGACGACGCGCGGCGGAGTGGCGGCCTCGTCGCCGGACGCCTCGAGCGCCTCGCGCACGCCGACGACCGCGGTGCGCACGGTGCCGATCGTCGTCGGGTCGGCGACGACCATGCGGGCGCCGGAGTCGACCAGCATGCGCACGATCTCGCCCGTCGCGCTGCGCGGGTTGATCGGTACGGCGACCATCCGCGCCCGCAGGACGCCGAAGTACGTCGCGACGAACTCGATCCGGTTGGTCGCGGCGATCATCACCCGGTAGCCGGCCACCATGCCCGTCGAGGACAGGCCCTCCGCGACGCGGTCCGCGAGGTCGTCGAGCGCAGCCCAGGTCACGGTGCGTCCGGTGGCGGCCTCCGAGAGGGCGATCCGCTGTGGCTCGGTGGCGGCGGCGGTGGCCAGGAGATCGGCGACGTTGGTCCCCATCCGGGGAGTCTCGCATACGCGAGCAGAGTGCGTGGGACCTAGTGTTGAGCCCGTGACGCCCCCACCCGGCCACGGCCGCAGGCCCGTGAACCTCAAGCGTCGTTCGCGACTGGCCGGCGAGGCCGCGGCCGCGGCGGCCGAGGTCGAGAACAGCCTGTCGGTGGGGCTGGACACCACGTCCGCGGCGTTCTTCGACGTCGACAACACGGTGATGCAGGGCGCGTCGATCTTCCACCTGGCCCGAGGACTGCACCGGCGGAAGTTCTTCACGACGCGCGACATCGTGGGCGCGGCGTGGAAGCAGGCCTACTTCCGGGTCGTCGGCGTCGAGGACCCCGAGCACGTCGCCGAGGCTCGGTCCGCGGCGCTGGCGTTCATCGCCGGGCACACCGTCGAGGAGCTCGAGTCCTTGGGCGAGGAGATCTTCGACGAGGCGATGGCCCACCGGATCTGGCCCGGCACCCGAGCGCTCGCGCAGCTCCACCTCGACCAGGGCCAGCGCGTGTGGCTGGTCACCGCGGCGCCGATCGAGATCGCCGGCATCATCGCGCGACGGCTCGGTCTGACCGGCGCTCTCGGGACGGTCGCGGAGCACATCAACGGCGTCTACACCGGTCGACTGGTCGGCGAGATGCTGCACGGCCCGGCGAAGGGCGAGGCGGTGCTGGCGCTGGCCGAGCGTGAGGGTCTCGACCTGTCCCGCTGCTCGGCGTACTCCGACTCCTACAACGACCTCCCCATGCTCTCGCTCGTCGGCGACCCGTGCGCGATCAACCCGGACGCCAAGCTGCGGGCCCACGCCCGGGCACACGGCTGGCGGATCCGCGACTACCGCACCGGTCGGCGGGCGGCCCGGATCGGCATGTTCACGGCCGCGGTCGGCGGGGCCGCGGTCGGCAGCCTCGCGGCCGGTACGGCGATCCGCCGCCGACTCAAGTAGTGACAGCCGTCACGCCCGGAACCAGAACCAATTTCGAGACCAGAACGGACATTTCCGGCTCGTGCCGGAAATCGGCGTTCGGTTCCCAAGAGGGCCCTGAACCGCATACCCTGTTCACTCAGCCTGGCTGAGGGGCCGGGGAGGGAGTTCACCGGATGGGCGGCAGCCGTGTCTCGACGCGCGGTATCGACGCGCTCCGGCATGCCCTGACCGACCTGCTCTCCGCGCCCGTTCCGGTCACCGTTTCCGGGCCGTCGTCGGCGTGGTGGCTGCACAGCGATGCCCTTGCCGGTGACGCGATCGTGCTCAGCACCGCCGTCTCCGACAAGCGCCGCCGCGGCAGCAGCGCCAGCGCGCCCGCCGGCGGGCACCACAACGACCACGGTGACGCCGACCTCGCCGCCTCGTCGGCGGAGGACGCCTCGGTCGGCACGCGGTTGATCGCGCTGGTCGAGCTGGCCCGCAACGGAGACAAGGACGCCTTCGGGCAGCTCTACGACCACTACCAGCCCTCGGTCTACCGGTTCCTGTACTACCGCGTCGGCTCGATGACGCTGGCCGAGGACCTCACGGCGGAGACCTTCTTCCGCGCGCTGCGGAGCATGCACTCCTTCCGCTGGCAGGGCAAGGACTTCGGCGCCTGGCTGATGACCATCGCGCGCAACCTGACGGCCGACCACTTCAAGGCCGGACGCACCCGCCTCGAGCAGACCACCGAGGACATGCAGACCCTCGACACGACGTCCGAGGGGCCCGAGATCGAGGTCCTGTCGTCGCTCACCAACGAGTCGCTGCTCAAGGCACTCGGCGAGCTGCCGACCGAGCAGCGCGAGTGCCTGATCATGCGGTTCCTGCAGGGGCTCTCGATCGCGGAGACCGCGGAGATCCTGGGTCGCAGCAGCGGCGCGGTCAAGCAGCTGCAGCTGCGCGGCGTACGCAACCTGGCGAAGCTGATCCCCGCAGGGGAGCGTGAATGATGACCGACAACGGCATGAAGTCACGCACAACTCCGGCCATAACTTCGGCCCCCGCGCGCTCGTTGATCACTGCGTACGAGCGCACGTCCGGCCGCACCATCCCCGCGGCCCGGGCTGGCGCCCCCTCCCAGACACCAGGATCGCCATCATGACCCCGCTGATCTCGGCACGTAGAGCCGAGGAATTCGCACGCGTGGTCGACGGCTCAGACGCCGACGTGGCAGACCGCTACGCCGACCTGACCGCGTGCGTGGACCTCCTCCGCACCCAGGAGACCCCTGCCGCCCGCACCGAGTTCGTCGCCGACCTCCGCACGCGCCTCATGGCCGCTGCCGACACGCTCCTCGTGCCGTCGCGCGCGCCCCAGTCCCGCCCGGCCACCGTGGTGACCCTGTCGCCCGGCGTACGCCGCCACAACCGCCGCCTCGCCGCGGCCGCTGCTGCCTTCGTGGTCATCGGCGGCACCGCCGGTGTCGCAGCCGCCGCCGAGAACTCCCTGCCGGGCGACCCGCTCTACCCGATCAAGCGCGGCATCGAGAGCGCCCAGGTGTCGCTGAACTCCAGCGACGCCGCAAAGGGCCACGACCTCATCGGGCAGGCGAGCACCCGCCTGCACGAGATCGACAGCCTGATGAACCACGGCGAGTCGACGTCGCGGATCACCCAGACGCTCTCGTCCTTCCAGCGCAGCGCCACCAACGGTGCGGACCTGCTCTTCCTGGCCTACCAGCGCGGCGGTGACCCGTCCGACCTCGCAGCGTTGCGCAGCACCTTCGAGCAGCAGACAGCCCAGCTCGATGCCCTCGCCGAGCAGGCGCCCCCGACGGCTCAGCCGGACTTCGCCGCCGCCAAGGCCCTGATCGCCGACCTCGACCAGCAGGCCCGCGTGCTCTGCGGGAACTGCGGTCCCAGCGACGGGTCGTCCGACTTCGTCGACCTGAGCTCGGCACCTGCCCTGGAGAGCCTGCTCACCGCACCCGCGGCGGCGGCCGCGGCGCAGGATCTCAGCGACCAGGCCCAGGCGCTGGCCGACAAGGCAGACCAGGTCGCCAAGGGCCTCCCCCAGGCGCCGGTGACCCAGGCGCCCGATGCCTCGACGCGCAACACGACACCGCTGCCGGGTGTCCAGGTGCCGTCCCTGCCCGGGCAGACCACCGCCCTGAAGAGCACCGTCACCAACGTGACCGGTGGCGTCGAGGGCCTGCTGGACACCGTGGGCACCTCCAGCGGCGGCACGCTCAGCCCGCTGACCGACACCGTGAAGGGCACCCTCGACCAGCTGACGGGTCTCCTCCTCGGCGGTCAGTGAGCGGTTCGCACCACTGAGCCGCCCAGGGCCTGCGAAACGGCTCTGATTCTTCTCGTATTTCGCCATTCCGCTGCGGGCGGAGCCGCGCCCGTAAGAAGATCGACCTGTCGCGAGCCCTTCGCGACGACATCGGGCCTCTCGGAGAGAACGGCTGTCGGATCTGCGCCTTCCGTGCGCGTCGACATCGGCCTCCGGAGAGAACGGCTGTCGGATCTGCGCCTTCCGTGCGCGTCGACACCTCGCCCGGCTTGACCCACGCGGCTCATCGGGAGCTGTCGTGCGCTCACCACGAGAAGAAGGAACCACGCATGCGCAAGTTCACCACCGCCGTCGGAACCGTCGGGGCGGCCGCCCTGATCGCGACGCTCGGAGCCACCGGCTCCGCGTTCGCCGGCCACCTGATCAACTCCGGCGACATCAAGGACGACTCGATCCGGTCCCACGACATCCATGACGGCACCATCAAGCAGGAGGACCTCTCGGGTGCCCTCCAGACCGGTGTCACCGGACCGATGGGGCCGAAGGGTGACTCCGGGCTCAAGGGTGCTTACTACTCCGTCGCGTCCTACGACGTCGGGGACGTCAACAGCGGCGCCGTCGCCTCGGTCGCGTGCAAGGCCACCACCGACGTCGCCATCTCGGGCGGCGTCCAGGTCACGGGACTGAACGACGAGCCGCTGACCCACAACACGCCGGTGTCCAGCTCGTTCCCGGGCCGGATGGACTGGTCGACCTACACGCCCAAGGCCAATCGGCTGGACGGCTGGATCGTGCAGTTCGCCGGCGACGTCGAGAACCCGCCGCTGAAGACGAAGGTCTGGGCGCTCTGCGTCCCCGGCGCGAACATCCCGGTCGAGCAGACCTACACCGAGTCTGCCGACTGATCGACGAGCCCCGTGGGGCGGTCGTCGCGACCGCCCTGCGGGGCTCGATCAGCCGAAGACCGACTTGCGCTGCATGAGCAGGCCGTAGAGCGTCTGCTGGATGGTCTCGCGGACCTGGTCGGTCACGTTGAAGACGAGCATCGGGTCCTCGGCCGCCCCCGCGTCGTACACGTCGGTCCGGATCGGCTCGCCGAACTCGATGATCCACTTCGACGGCAGCGGCACCAGCCCCAGCGGACCGAGCAGCGGGAAGAACGGCGTGATCGGGATGTAGGGCAGCCCGAGCAGGCGGGCCAGAGACGGCACGTTGCCGACCAGCGGGTAGATCTCCTCGGCGCCGACCACCGACGTCGGGATGATCGGTACGCCGGTGCGGATGGCCGCCGAGACGAACCCACCGCGGCCGAACCGCTGCAGCTTGTAGCGCTCGCTGTAGGGCTTGCCGATGCCCTTGAAGCCTTCGGGCCAGACGCCGACGATCTCGCCGCCCTTGAGCATCCGCTCGGCGTCCTCGTTGCAGGCGAGCGTCACGCCGCCCTTGCGGGCCAGCTCACTGACGACCGGCAGCCGGAAGACGAGGTCCGCGCCGAGCGGACGCAGGAACCGGTGGGCGTGGTCGTGGACGGTCACCATGGTCATCAGGCCGTCGACGGGGATCGTGCCGGAGTGGTTGGACACCACCAGCGCGCCGCCGTCGGCGGGGATGTTCTCGACACCGCGCACCTCGATGCGGAACCACTTGTCCGCGATCGGCCGGATGGCGGTCATGAAGAACCGCTCGGTGATCTCGGCGTCGAAGCCGTACTCGTCGACCGTGTAGTCGCCGGTGAGCCGACGGCGCAGGAAGGCCAGGAACGCCGCGAGCCGGGGCTCCCAGTTGTCGCCGAAAACCTCGATCGCGGCAGTGGTGAAGCCCGAGAGCCAGTCGACCGCTGGGATGCCGGGGGTGGGATGCCGGTGGTCGACGGCCGGCCGTGCCGCAGGAGCCTCCGCGGCCGGGGTGCGCTGCTCGGGCAATCGGAGCGTCGGCTCCGGGGGTGCTGCCAGCGCCTCCCCGACGGTCTCGTGAGCCTGCTCGGCAGCCTTCTCGGCCGGCTCGTCCGCGCGAGGACGCTGTCGGGGCTTCTTCGGCGCCGGCGCGAGGCTGCGCGCCGAGCTGGACGGCTTGACGCTGCCGGTGCCGCGACCGGGCTTCCCGCGTGTGCCGATCGGGATGATCTCGGCGTCACCCATCGAGCTCTCCCCCTTGCCTCGTGGTCGGACCTGGTGCAGCGCTCGCGAGCTGGGCGACCCGGTCACGGGCGCCGCCGAGCGCACCGAGCAGTGCCAGCTCGGCCGCCCGCACGCGGCGTTCGGAGACCACACCCGGCTCGAGGGACATCGCGAACTCCTCGAACGCCTCCGCGGTGCTGCGGGACGGCTGGAAGCCGAGCACCTCGCGCATCCGCGTGGTGTCGACGCCGCGGCCGTAGGTCAGGAACGCCACCTGCTCGCGGGAGAAGTCGGTGAGCCGGGCCTGGCGCATCGCCGAGCCGAAGGTCGACATCGCGAAGGCCGGCATCGGCAGTGCCGGCCGACCGAGCCGCCGGAGCGCCTGGGACAGCATCATCACGCCGTCGCCGGCGATGTTGAAGGTGCCGGCGACGTCGTGGAGCGTGGCGTGCTCGATCGCGTCGATCAGGTCGGTGTCGTTGAGGAACTGCATGCGTGGGTCGAAGCCGAGGACCGTCGGGATGACCGGCAGCTTGAAGTACGCCGCCAGCGGCGTGCTCAGGCTGGGCCCGATGGCCGGTGCGGTGCGAAGGGTCGTGACCCGGACGTCGGGGCGGCGGCGGGCGAAGCCGCGCACGTAGCCCTCGACCTCGTTGAGGTCCTTGACGAAGCCGACGGCTCCGACGCGGCGAGCGTCCATGTCCTCGGAGAACATCGCGGGATCGCGGCTCGAGGAGCCGTAGGCCGACGTACTGGACTTGAGCACGAAGTGCTCGAGATCGGGCGACTGCTGGCACGCGGCGAGCAGCTGCATCGTGCCGATGACGTTGAGCTCCTTGGCCGCCGCTCCGCTGCCGACCGAGGCCGAGGGGAGCACGCTCATGTGCACCACGGTGTCGACCTGCTCGCGCATGATCACCTTGGCGATCACAGGGTTGCGGATGTCGGCGCGCGCGAACGACACCCCGCCGAGGTCACCCCGCGGCGGGGAGATGTCGACGCCGACCACCCGGTCGACCCCGGGCGCGGCCGAGAGCTGCCGGGCGAACCGGCGTCCGAGGTCGCGGGCGACTCCGGTGACGAGCACGACACGGCCCACAGGAGTCCTCCCGGTGCGTCCTACTTGCCGAGACGACGGCGCTGGACGCGCGTCTTCTTCAGCAGCTTGCGGTGCTTCTTCTTCGCCATGCGCTTGCGGCGCTTCTTGATGACAGAACCCACGGATGCCCTTTTCTTGTAGACACAGTCTTGTCGACACGGTCTTCTCGACACAGTCTCGACGACTCAGTCATTGCACAACGGAGCCGTACGGGGCCCCTCGGAAGGCACAAGGGTATCCGCACCGGTGCCTGCGAACGAATCGGGACGGCGCAGTGGGACGGGCGCGCGGGATCCACGGCCCCCGGATCTGGTGGTGCGGGCCCTGTCCCGAGACAGGACCACGGGCCGGCTGCGATCAGCCGGTCTGGAAGAAGCTCTTGCGCAGGTACTCGTTGACGTCCTCTTCGCTCACGCGGAACGAGCGGCCGACGCGCACGGCCGGCAGCTCGCCGTTGTGCACGAGCCGATAGACCGTCATCTTCGATACCCGCATCACCGAGGCAACCTCGGCGATGGTCAGGAACTTCACTTCGGAAATGTCTCCGGACAGGTTCGAACCCATCTCGCACCGCACTTTCTGATGAGCTCGCTCTCCGGCTTCCCCACCGGAGGTGACGCGTGCTCGCGAGTTCGAGGATAGAGCCATCTGTTACTCATGGGGAAGGGAATGACTCACGATACTTGTGAGAACCGAATTTCGGTTCTCGGGGCCGAAATGGCCCCACCGTCACGGGAGCGGGTCCAGACCGTGCTCGGGGAACACCGCGGAGCGGGTCTCGTGGATCGCCCGATCGAGCCAGGTCGCCGGGTCGTAGCCCTCCGACCAGTCCCGGTACGCCGGCTCGCGACCGTCGCCCATCCGCAACGGCGCCCGCTGGTGCAGGGTCTCCTCGACCCCGCCGCGCCACTCCGCGGGCACGTCCGTGGCCACGTCGAGCGGCACGCCGCCGACCGCGGCGAGCAGGTGTGTCCACGAGCGCGGGACAACGTCCACGACGGCGTACCCGCCCCCGCCGGTGGCCACCCAGCGCCCGCCGCAAACCTCGTGGGCGAGCTCGTGCAGGGCGAGGTAGCTCGCGCGGTGACCGTCGACCGTGAGCATCAGGTGGGCCAACGGGTCGTCGCGGTGGGAGTCGCAGCCCTGCTGGGTGACCAGGACGTCCGGCTCGAACGCCCGGACCAGCGGCGGCACGATCGCGTGGAAGGCCCGCAGCCAGCCCGCGTCGGCGGTGCCCGGCGGGAGGGCGACGTTGACGGACGCGCCCACGGCGTCGGGACCGCCCGTGTCGGCCGGGAATCCGGTGCCCGGGAACAGCATCTGGCCGGTCTCGTGCAGCGAGATCGTCAGCACCCGCGGGTCGTTCCAGAAGATCTGCTGCACCCCGTCGCCGTGGTGCACGTCGACGTCGACGTAGGCGACCTTCTTCGCGCCGTGGTCGAGCAGCCAGCGGATGGCGATGGCGACGTCGTTGTACACGCAGAACCCACTCGCGTGGTCGGGCATCGCGTGGTGCAGGCCGCCGGAGATGTTGGCCGCGTGGATCGCCTCGCCCTCCCAGACCCGGCGGGCGGCCTCGAGGCTCGCGCCGACGACATGGCGGGCGGCCTGGTGCATGTGCGGGAACACGGGGTTGTCGTCGGTGCCGAGCCCGTGCGCGAGGTCCGGCGGCGCGCCGCCGGTGCTGCTGCGGCGTACTGCCTCGATCAGGGCGGGGTCGTGGACCACGAGCAGGTCGTCGTCGGTCGCCTCCGGAGCGGGGACCGTGACCAGGCCGCCGCCGTCGACCACGCCGAGGGCACGGGCCAGCTGCATGGTCAGGTCGACACGGATCGGGTTCATCGGGTGGGCCGGGCCGAAGTCGTAGTCGGTCAGCGACTCGTCGAAGACGACGCAGGTCGGACCGCAGGGGGAGCTCAATCCATGCCCTCGGCGAGCTTGATCGAGCGGTCGCGCGCGGCCTCCATCGCGGTGATGAACGCCGCCCGGACCTTGTGGTCCTCGAGCTCGCGGATCGCGGCGGCCGTGGTGCCGCCCGGCGAGGTGACCTGCTCACGGAGCACGGTCGGGTGGGTGCCGGTCTCGCGCAACAGCTTGGCCGAGCCGACGACGGTCTGGACGACGAGCTCCGTGGCGGTCGTTCGCGGCAGGCCGAGATGGACGCCCGCCTCGATCATCGCCTCGACCACGAAGAACAGGTACGCCGGACCCGAGCCGGAGATCGCCGTGACAGCGTCCTGCTGCTTCTCGGGCACGCGCACCACGCGACCGGTCTGCTTGAGGAGGTCCTCGGCGGTGGCCAGGTGCACCTCGTCGCAGTGCGAGCCCGGCGAGATGGCGGCCATGCCCTCGTCGACGAGAGCGGGCGTGTTCGGCATGACCCGGACCACGGCGACGCCGTCGGGAATGTGCTTCTCGATCGCCGCGGTGGTGATGCCGGCGGCGAGCGAGACCACGAGCTGGCCGGGGTGCAGGTGCGGGGCGATCTCGGTGAGGACGTCGGCCATGTCCTGCGGCTTGACGACGAGCACGACGGTGTCGGCCTTGGCCGCCTCGGTGTTGGCGACCACCGTGACGCCGTACTTCTCGCGCAGCTCGACGGCGCGCTCCGGTCGCTTCTCGCCGACCATCAGGTCGGCGACGTCACGGCCTCCGCGGATCAGCCCGGAGAGGAGGGTCTCCCCCATCACTCCGGCGCCGATGATGGCGACGGTCATCGCGCCTCCTGGATCTCGGGGACCGCTCTCGCGCTACTTCTGCGAAACCAGCGAACGCAAGAAGAATGTCAGGTTCGCCGGCCGCTCGGCGAGCCTTCTCATCAGGTAGCCGTACCACTCCTGGCCGAACGGCACGTACACGCGCACGCGTTCGCCGACGCCGGCGAGCCGCTTCTGCTCGTCGGTGCGGATGCCGTAGAGCATCTGGAACTCGTAGGTGCCCGGCGCGCGGTCGAACCGCGTGGCGAACGCCCCGGCGATCCGGACCAGCCGCGGGTCGTGGGTGGCGATCATCGGGTAGCCCTGGCCCGCCATCAGCACCTTCAGGCAGCGGACGTAGGACTTGTCGACCTCGTGCCGGTCCTGGAAGGCGACACTGGCCGGCTCGTTGTAGGCGCCCTTGCACAGCCGCACGCGGGAGCCTTCGTAGGCCAGCGCCCGGCAGTCGTCCTCGGTGCGGTGCAGGTAGGCCTGCAGGACCGCACCGGTCTCCGGGAAGTCCTTGCGCAGCTCGCGCAGCGTCGCGAGCGTCTGGTCGGTCGTGGTGTGGTCCTCCATGTCGAGGGTGACCGTCGTGCCGACGTTGCGCGCCGCCCGGCAGATCTGGCGGGCGTTCTCCAGGCTGAGCTTGGCGCCGATCTCAGGGAGCGCCTGGCCGATCGCGCTCAGCTTCACGCTGACCTCGGCGCTGCGTGCCAGACCCTCGCGGCCGAGGGCCTCGAGCAGGTCCACGTACGCCGCCACGGTCGCCTCGGCCTGGTGCTGGTCGAGGGTGTCCTCACCGAGGAAGTCGAGGCTCGCCAGCAGACCGTCGCCGGCGAGCTCGCGAGTCGCCTCGACGGCGTCCTCGATCCGCTCGCCGGGCACGTAGCGGGCGACGATGCCGCTGCTCACCGGCAGCCGGGTCGCGAGGTCCTTGATGCGCCGGCTCCGGGCCAGCACGAGCAACGGTTGGCGCAGCAATCTGGTCTCCCTGTGAGGCATCGGCACCTCGTTGTGCCGGTCTCCTCACGGTAACTCGTTCGTTGTCGCGGGGGGTCCTCGGGTGGGC
>JAEKKP010000291.1 GCA_019510315.1 Propionibacteriales bacterium | reverse complement strand
AGAGCTCTTCCTGCTCGTGCTCAGCCTGTTCGTCGGGCTCGGCGCCTACGCCGCCGTGGGCCTCGGCGTCGACGGCGAGGTGCCGGCCGACATCATGGCCTACGGCACCTGGCTGGCCGTGCTCGTCGTCGCCGCCCACATCACGATCCGGCTCCGGGCGGCGTACGCCGACCCGATCATCCTGCCGATCGTCTCCGCCCTCAACGGCCTCGGTCTGGCGATGATCTACCGGATCCACCTGGCCGACCCGGACCGCACGCCGACCGCACGCACGCAGCTGGTCTGGATGAGCCTCGGGGTCCTCCTCTTCGTCGCGGTGCTGGTGCTGCTGCGCGACCACCGCCGGCTGCAGGCGTTCACCTACACCGCCGGCCTCACCTCGATCGTGCTGCTGCTGCTGCCGCTGGTCCCCGGCTTCGGCCGCGAGATCCACGGGGCACGGATCTGGGTGCACCTCGGCTCGCTGAGCTTCCAGCCGGGCGAGATCGCCAAGGTCCTGCTGGTGATCGCGTTCGCCGGCTACCTCGTGCTGCACCGCGACGCGCTCGCCCTCGCCGGACGCCGCGTGCTGTTCGTCGACCTGCCCCGAGGTCGCGACCTCGGCCCGATCCTCGCGATGTGGCTCGTCAGCCTGGCGGTGCTCGTCTTCCAGAACGACCTCGGCTCCTCGCTGCTGTTCTTCGGGATCTTCCTGGTGATGCTCTACGCCGCGACCGAGCGGCCGGGCTGGCTGGTCGTCGGCGGCGGGATGTTCCTGGCCGGCGCCTACCTCAGCTACCTGTTCGTCGGGCACGTCACCGAGCGCGTCGATGTCTGGCTGCACCCGTTCAGCGAAGCGAAGGGCTACCAGGTCGTCCAGGGCATGTACGGCATGGCCTGGGGCGGCCTCACCGGCCGCGGCCTCGGGCAGGGCAGTCCCCAGCTCACCCCCTTCGGCTACTCCGACTTCATCGCCTCCTCGATCGGCGAGGAGCTCGGGCTCACCGGCCTGATGGCCGTCGTCGTGCTCTACGGCATCCTCGTCGAGCGCGGCCTGCGCACCTCTCTGATCTGTCGGGACAACTTCGGCAAGCTGGTCGCTGCCGGTCTCGCCGTCGTGTTCGCACTGCAGGTGTTCGTGGTGATCGGCGGCGTCACCAAGCTGATCCCGCTGACCGGCCTCACCACACCGTTCCTGTCCTACGGCGGATCGAGCCTCGTCGCGAACTGGGCGATCGTCGCGCTCCTGCTGCGCATCTCCGACCAGGCCCGGCGACCACCGCCGGAGCTGAGCGCCGGGTCCGAGGAC
>JAEKKP010000131.1 GCA_019510315.1 Propionibacteriales bacterium | reverse complement strand
CCGGATCGCCCAGGAGAACGTCTCCCGGAGGCTGGCGGAGGACTGACCTCCCTCCCCTGGTACTCACCCCACGCACCCGGACATGCAATTGTCGCCAACGGGGCTGCCGCGGCGGGCAGCGGTCACATCAGCGACATTCGCATGTCTGGGTACGCGGCACGGTCGCCTCGGGACCCGGCACCCGGAATGCCGGGAACCCCGGCACCCGGTCACCCCGGCGCGCCGACGTCAGAACAGAGCGTCCTGCTCGAGCTCGAGCAGCAGCTGCTTGCGGTCGAGGCCACCGGCGTACCCGGTCAGGGAGCCGTCGGCGCCGATCACCCGGTGGCACGGGATCACGATCGGGATCGGGTTGCGGCCGTTGGCGAGGCCAACGGCACGCGACGCGGCGTTCGTGTGCCCGAGTCGGTGCGCGATCTCGCCGTACGACGCCGTCCGTCCCCAGCCGATCTGCCGGAGCTGGTCCCACACCTTCTGCTGGAACGCACTCCCCTGCGGCGCGAGCGGGAGGTCGAACTCCTGCAGCTCGCGGGCGAAGTACGCCGTCAGCTGCTCGACCGCGCGGCTCAGCAGCGGGTCGTCGTCGGCACGCTCGCCGATCGGCCGCCCGTCGCTCAGTCCGCGGAACGGGCTGAACTCGATGGCCACGATCGCTCCGTCGCGTGCGATCACCCGGAGCTCGCCGATCGGTGACGGCATCACGGTCCACACAGCGCTCTGGGTTGCCTTCTCACTCGTCGTTGTCGTCACCTTATGACTCCTTCTTCCTCGATGGCTCGGAACCTGTGTCGCCCAGTGACGACCACAGGTGGATCAGTGCGTAGGACCTCCACGGCCGCCAGTGCTCGCTGCGGGCGCCGACGTCGTCGATGCCCAGGCGCTCGGCGGCGTGGCGCACGCCGACGTCGGTCGGGAGGAACACGTCGGGGTCGCCGAGCACGCGGAAGGCGATGTAGTCCGCGGTCCACGGCCCGATCCCGGGCAGGGCCAGCAGACGAGCGCGTACGTCGCCCCGGTCCGCGCTCCTGTCGAGCACGACGTCGCCATCGGCCAGCGCCGCTGCGACCGTGCGGAGTGCACGACCGCGCGCTCGCGGCATCGCGATCTGCTCGGGGTCGACGGCCGCCAGTGCTTCGGCCGTCGGGAAGAGCCGGCTGACCTGGTGCTCGCCGGCGAGCTCGAGCGGTGTGCCGAGCTCTGCCGTGAGCCGGGTCGCCAGCGTGCGCGCCGCGCTCACGGTGACCTGCTGGCCGATCACCGCTCGGGCCGCCAGCTCGACGCCGTCGACGTGGCCCGGCACGCGCAGGCCGGGGCGACGGCGTACGAGCCGGGCCAGGTGGCGGTCACCACCGAGCTGGTCGTCGACCGCGATCGGGTCGCAGTCCGCGTCGAGCAGCCGGCGGGTGCGCTCGAGCGCCGGCGCCAGGTCGCGGGCGTCGGTGAGCGTCAGCCGACAGGGCACGTAGCCCTCCGGCCGGTCGACGAGCTGGACCCGCACGACGCCCGGACCGTGCGGCAGCGCGAGCGAGCGCTCGTAACTGCCGTCGGAGACGGCCTCGACCCCGCGGATCACGCGCAGGGCGAGGAAGTCGAGGAGCTCGGCGCCGGCGAACGGCTCGCGTACGCCGATCCGGGTGGCGATCGTGCCGGACGTGGCCCGGCCGCCGCGCCGTCCGCGCAGCTCGGTCGGGCTCGCGGCGTAGACCTCGCGGACCGTGTCGTTGAACTGCCGGATGCTCGAGAACCCGGAGGCGAACGCCACGTCGGCGAACGACATCGCGGTCGTCTCGACGAGCACTCTGGCCGTCTGGGCGCGGCGGGCGCGAGCGAGGGCAAGCGGTCCGGCGCCGAACGAGCTCGTCACGAGCCGGTGCAGCTGGCGGTCGGAGTAGCCGAGCCGGTGCGCCAGGCCCTCGACGCCCTCGCGGTCGACGATGCCGTCGGAGATCAGCCGCATCGCGCGGCTCGCGACGTCAGCGGCCAGGTCCCACTCCGGCGAGCCGGGGGTCGCGTCGGGCAGACACCGCTTGCAGGCGCGGTAGCCGGCCTGCTGGGCGGCAGCCGCGCTCGGGTAGAAGGTGACGTTCGCCGGCTTCGGCGTGATCGCCGGGCAGCTCGGGCGGCAGTAGATGCCGGTCGTGCGCACGGCGGTGTAGAACACGCCGTCGAAGCGCCGGTCGCGGCTCTTCAGTGCCCGGTAGCAGGCCTCGGTGTCGGTGAACATGGTCCCAGTCTGCGGGCCACCGACCGACACTTCTAGCGGAAATCGGCCACCACCGTGGCGGCCTCGACAGCGACCTGGGCGCCGTGGTCCGTCTCGTGGACGTGTGACCGTTGACACACCTCGGCGACCTTCCGTAGGTTCGACTCATACCGATCATCGAAACGTTTCGATGATCGGGACGTCCGGCGCCACTCGGAGCGCCGGGCTTCGTCGTCCTAGGAGTCCGCCGTGGCCCGTCGTTTCCCTCTCCGCCGCCCGCTCACCGCCCTCGCCGTCGTGCTCCTCGCCGTGCTCGCGACTCCCGGTCGGGCGCCGGCACGCCCCGCCGCGGCACCCGCATCCGCCGCCGAATCCGGCTCGAGCTATCCGTTCCAGGACCCGTCACTGTCGGTGGCTGCGCGCGTGAACGACCTGCTCGGTCGGCTCACCCTCGACGAGAAGCTGGGCCTGCTGCACCAGTCGCAGAAGGCGATCCCGCGCCTGGGCATCCCCTACTTCAAGGCAGGCACCGAGGCGCTGCACGGGCTGGCGTGGTCCAACGACATCGACAACGGGTGGCAGCAGGCCTTCCCCGACCGTGCCACCGTCTTCCCCCAGGCGGTGGGTCTGGCCAGCACCTGGGACCCCGACCTGGTGGAGCAGGTCGGGTCGGCCGTCGGCGACGAGGCGCGCGCCTACAACGAGATCAACCCGCGGCTGTGGGGCCTGCAGCTGTGGGCACCGGTCGTCAACCTCCTGCGAGACCCCCGCTGGGGCCGCAACGAGGAGGGCTACTCCGAGGACCCGGAGCTGACCGGCGTCATCTCGACCCGGTACGGCCGCGGGCTGGAGGGCAACGACCCGACGTACCTGAAGACGGCGCCCGTCCTCAAGCACTTCTACGCCTACAACAACGAGACCAACCGGAACACCAGCTCGTCGAACGTTCCCCCGCGCATCAAGCACGAGTACGACTTCCGGGCGTTCCGCCCGGCGATCGAGGCGAACGCCGCGACCGGTGTGATGGCGTCGTACAACGAGGTCAACGGTCGGCCGACCCACGTCGACCGCGAGCTGAACGACACGGTCCGCTCCTGGACCGACCAGACGCTCTACAACGTCAGTGACGCCTGGGGTCCGCACGCGGTGACGCAGGCGCAGCACTTCTACGACGACGAGACCGAGGCGTACGCCAGTGTGCTCAAGGCGGGCGTGGACGGCTTCACGGTCGACGACAACAACCCCGAGCCGCTGGTCGCGACGCTGAAGGACGCGCTCGACCGTGGTCTCCTCACGGAGTCCGACATCGACGAGGCGGTCCGACACGTCCTGACGATCCGCACGCGCCTGGGTCAGTTCGATCCCGACGGCGGCCCGTACGCCGCCACGTCGAAGGACGTGCTCGACAGCCCCGCCCATCGCCAGCTGAACCGCAAGGCCGCGGAGGAAGCGATGGTCCTGCTGCGAAACGACTCGCGAAAACTGCCCCTCGACCCCAAGGCAACCCACAAGGTCGCCGTGGTCGGACCGCTGTCCGACCAGCTCTTCAGTGACTGGTACGGCGCCACCCTCCCCTATGCGGTGACTCCCCTCGACGGCATCCGGCAGCGACTCGGCGACTCCGCCTCGGTGGCCGGCGTCGAGGGCCTCGACCGCGTGGCGCTGAAGGACTCGGCGACGGGCCGCTACCTGACCGCCACCGGAACGTCGGCCGCGGACGCGGTCACGGCCAGCGCGAGCGCCACTCCTCCCGCCACCGCGCAGTGGGACGTGAACGACTGGATGGCCGACGTCTCCACCCTGCGCAACGCCGACAACGGCCACTACCTGACCGGGAACTTCGGACCCTTCAACACCTCCGCCACCACTCCGTCCGGCTGGTACGTGCAGCAGCAGTTCCGGTTCGAGGCACAGCCGGACGGGACGGTCCTGCTGCAGTACGTCGGCTACGAGACCAACGAGAGCTGGTGGTGGATTCCCGGGCACTACGTCACGGTCGCCGCTGACGGCACCGTCGGCACCGGAACGAAGGAGCAGGCCGCACACTTCGAGCGCGAGGTCGTGAGCGACGGCTCCGATGCCGCCGCGGCAGCCGCGGCGACGTCCGACGCAGCAGTGGTCGTCGTCGGCAGCAACCCGTTCGTCTACGGCCGCGAGAACCACGACCGGACGAGCATGGCGCTGGGGGCCAGCCAGCAGCAGCTGATCAAGAAGGTGCGGGCCGCCAACCCCAACACGATCGTCGTGATGGAGAGCAGCTACCCCACCACGATGACCGAGCAGCCCGACTCGCTGCTCTGGACCACACATGCCGGTTCCGAGACGGGCAACGCGGTCGCCGAGACCATCTTCGGCGACAACGACCCCTCGGGGCGCCTCACCCAGACCTGGTACCGGTCGGACGCCGACCTCCCCAAGGACCTGACCGAGTACGACATCTCCAAGACCGACCAGACCTACCTGTACTTCCGGGGCGACCCGCTCTACGCGTTCGGCCACGGCCTGTCGTACACGTCGTTCAAGTACTCGCGGCTGCGCCCCGAGCGGACCGCGATGGGCGGCAACGGGACGGTGCGGGTCAGCGTCGACGTCACCAACACCGGCAACCGCGCTGGTAGCGAGGTCGTGCAGCTCTACAGCCACCAGCGCACCTCGCGCGACAAGCAGCCGCTGCGCGAGCTGAAGGCGTTCCGCAAGGTCACGTTGTCCCCCGGGCAGACCCAGACGGTCACGTTCCCGGTGCGTGCCGCCGACCTCGCCCACTGGGACGTCACCCGTGACCGTTGGGTGGTCGAGAGCTCGGCGTACGACCTGATGGTCGGGTCCGCTTCCGACGACATCCGCCAGCGGGCCACGGTCGAGGTGCACGGCGAGACGATCCCGCCTCGCGACCTGTCGCGACCCACCCGCGCGGAGAACTTCGACGACTACGACGGGATCACCCTCGTCCCGACCACGAGGGGGACCGGTACGTCGGTCGCCTCCGGCCAGACGCCGGGTTGGGTCAAGTTCGCCGGCTCGCGGACGACGGGCGACATGAAGCTCTCCGCCTCGGTGGCGAGGTCTGCAGCAGGCGACGGCACGCTCGAGGTCCGGCTCGGC
>JAEKKP010000130.1 GCA_019510315.1 Propionibacteriales bacterium | reverse complement strand
ATCCGGTACCGAGGCCACGGGTAACAAGGCAGGCGACCGTCCGGTCGCGACGAGCACCGAGGAGTCGCGTGGAGATCTGGCCCGGCAAGCCCTACCCGCTGGGCGCGTCGTTCGACGGCGTCGGCACCAACTTCGCCCTCTTCAGCGAAGTGGCCGAGAAGGTCGAGCTGTGCCTTTTCGACGACGCCGGAGCCGAGCAGCGCATCGCACTGGCCGAGGTCGATGCCTACGTCTGGCACGGCTACCTGCCCGCGGTGCGTCCCGGCCAGCGCTACGGCTACCGCGTGCACGGGCCGTGGGACCCGGGCCGGGGGCTGCGGTGCAACCCGGCGAAGCTGCTGCTCGATCCTTACGCTCGCGCGACGACCGGCGAGATCGACTGGGACGAGTCACTCTTCGGCTACCGCTTCGACGACCCCGCCGCGCGCAACGACGACGACTCGGCCGGCCACGTGATGCACGGCGTCGTGACCGACCCGTACTTCGACTGGGACGGCGACCGCCGGCTCGACGTCCCGTACGCCGACACGGTCATCTACGAGGCGCACGTCAAGGGACTGACCCACCTGCACCCCGACGTACCGGAGCACCTCCGTGGCACGTACGCCGGCCTGGCCGACCCCGCGGTGATCGACCACCTGCGCCGGCTCGGCGTCACCGCTCTCGAGCTGATGCCCGTGCACCAGTTCGTCCAGGACCGCGCGCTGATCGAGCGGGGGCTTCGCAACTACTGGGGCTACAACACCCTGGGCTTCTTCGCGCCGCACGAGGCGTACGCGTCGACGGCGGGCGAGTCCGCCGGGCTGCAGGTGGCGGAGTTCAAGGGGATGGTGAAGACGCTGCACGCCGCCGGCATCGAGGTGATCCTCGACGTGGTCTACAACCACACCGCCGAGGGCAACCACCTCGGTCCGACGCTGAGCTTCCGGGGCATCGACAACCCGGCGTACTACCGGCTGGTCGACGACGACCTGCAGCACTACATGGACTACACCGGCACCGGCAACTCGCTGAACATGCGGCACCCGCACTCCCTCCAGCTGATCATGGACTCGCTGCGCTACTGGGTCTCGGAGATGCACGTCGACGGGTTCCGGTTCGACCTGGCCGCCACGCTGGCCCGCGAGTTCTACGAGGTCGACCGGCTCGCCACCTTCTTCGAGATGGTCCAGCAGGACCCCGTCGTCAGTCGCGTGAAGCTGATCGCCGAGCCGTGGGACGTCGGCCCGGGCGGCTACCAGGTCGGCAACTTCCCGCCCCAGTGGACCGAGTGGAACGGCGCCTACCGCGACACGGTGCGGGACTTCTGGCGGGGCGAGCCGCGGCTCGGTGACTTCGCGTCCCGTCTCGCGGGCTCGGCAGACCTCTACGAGAACTCCGGACGGCGGCCGTTCGCGAGCATCAACTTCGTCACCGCCCACGACGGCTTCACGCTGCGCGACCTGGTCTCCTACGAGCAGAAGCACAACGAGGCGAACGGCGAGGACAACAACGACGGCGAGAGCCACAACCGGTCGTGGAACCACGGCGTCGAGGGTCCGAGCGACGACGCGGAGGTGCTCGCGCTGCGGGCCCGCGACCAGCGCAACCTCCTCGCCACCCTCCTGCTCAGCCAGGGCGTCCCGATGCTGCTGCACGGCGACGAGCTCGGCCGGACCCAGGGCGGCAACAACAACGGCTACGCGCAGGACTCCGAGGTGTCCTGGGTGCACTGGGACAAGGCCGACCGCACGCTGCTGGACTTCACCGCGGCCCTGGTGCGGCTGCGTCGCGAGCACCCGACGTTCCGACGGCGCCGGTTCTTCACCGGCGAGTCGGTCCGTGACGGCGTACGCCTCGACGACATCGTCTGGCTGCACCCCGACGGCCGGCCGATGGCGGACGGCGACTGGGACGCGGGCGGTACGGCGCTGGGCATGTACCTCAACGGCCGGGGCATCACCGGCGTCGACGCCCGCGGCGAGCCCGTCGTCGACGACCACTTCCTGCTGTACTTCAACGTCGGCGACCGGCTGGAGCTGACCCTCCCGGAGGTCGAGTACTGCGGCGCGTGGAACGTCATCGTCGACACCGGCGGAGTGGTCGACGAGGAGCGAGCCGTCGGGGCGGGCGACCGGCTCGTCGTCGAGGCTCGCTCGACCGTGGTGCTCCGGGAGCACCGTGAACCCGGAGACCCCGACGCCGACCCGTCCGTGGCCGCGTCGCTGGCGAGCAGCACCGAACCGGCCTGAGGGAACCTGCCGACCGGGTCTTGCGCACGGCCGTCCAGCGGAGTTGGTTGGTTCCATGGCGGAGAAGCACGCGCGGAAGGCGACCGACCACGACCTTGGGGCTACCGGGCCCGACCGGATCCGCAACGTGGTCCTGGTCGGGCCCACCCAGTCAGGAAAGACCTCGCTCGTCGAGGCGCTGCTCGCCCACTCGGGCGCGATCCCACGACCAGGCTCGGTCGTCGACGGCACCACCGTGTGCGACACCGAGGACGCGGAGCGGGCCCACCAGCGCTCCAGCGCGCTCGCGGTCGCGCCGCTCGTGCACCAGGGCGTCAAGGTCAACCTCATCGACACCCCCGGCTACGCCGACTTCGTCGGCGAGCTGCGGGCCGGCCTGCGGGCGGCCGACTGCGCGCTGTTCGTGGTCGCGGCCAACGAGGCGATCGACGACAGCACCCGCCAGCTCTGGCGTGAGTGCAGCGCCGTGGGCATGCCGCGCGCCGTCGCGGTCAGCAAGCTCGACCATGCCCGAGCCGACGTCGACGCTGCCGTGCGCGCGGTGCAGCAGGCGTTCGGCGACAAGGTGCTGCCCGTCTACCTTGCCGAGGGTGACGGGCTCACCGGCCTCATCACCGGCGAGACCGACGACCCGCGCCGCGGCGAGCTGATCGAGGGGATCATCGAGGAGTCCGAGGACGAGACCCTCATGGACCGCTACCTCGCCGGCGAGAAGATCGACGAGGACGTCCTGGTCACCGACCTCGAGCGCGCGATCGCCCGCGGCGGCTTCTTCCCGGTGATCCCGGTGTGCGGCGCGACCGGCGTCGGCCTCGCCGAGCTGCTCGACCTCTGCGTGCGCGCCTTCCCGCCACCGCCCGAGCACGCACCGCCCGAGGTGTTCACGCCCGAGGGCAAGCGCGCCGACGACATCAGCTGCGACCCGCACGGTCCGCTGGTCGCCGAGGTCGTCAAGACCGCGAGCGACCCGTACGTCGGCCGGGTGAGCCTCGTGCGGGTCTTCTCCGGCACCCTCGACCCCGACGTCCCGGTGCACGTGTCCGGCCACTTCTCGGCGTTCTTCGGCGACACGGTCGGTCACGAGGACCACGACGAGGACGAGCGGATCGGCGTGCTGGCGCATCCGTTCGGCGCCCAGCACGTGCCGGCCAACCGGGTGGTCGCCGGCGACATCGCCACCATCGGCCGGCTCTCGCGTGCGGAGACCGGCGACACCCTCTCGAGCGTCGACCGGCCGCTGGTGCTGCGGCCATGGGACATGCCCGAGCCATTGCTGCCCATCGCGATCGAGGCCGCGACGCGGTCCGACGAGGACAAGCTGTCCTCGGCGCTGACCCGGCTCGCGGCCGAGGACCCAAGCCTGCGGGTCGAGCACAACGCGGAGACCGGGCAGCTGGTGATCTGGGTGCTCGGGGAGTCGCACGCCGAGGTGGCGCTCGAGCGGCTGCAGCAGCGCTACGGCGTCGCGGTCGAGCAGCGCGAGGTCGTCGTACCGCTGCGCGAGTGCTTCGCCGGCTCGGCCAAGGGCCACGGCCGGCACGTGAAGCAGTCTGGCGGCCACGGCCAGTACGCCATCTGCGACGTCGAGGTCGAGCCGCTCCCCGAGGGCAGCGGCTTCGAGTTCGTCGACAAGGTGGTCGGCGGTGCGGTCCCGCGGCAGTTCATCCCCAGCGTCGAGAAGGGTGTGCGCGCCCAGATGCAGCGGGGCGTGCGCGCCGGCTTCCCGGTCGTCGACGTCCGCGTCACGCTCACCGACGGCAAGGCGCACAGCGTCGACTCCTCCGACATGGCCTTCCAGAGCGCCGGCGCGCTCGCGCTGCGCGAGGCTGCGGAGTCCACCTCGGTCTCTCTGCTCGAGCCGTACGACGAGGTGTCGGTGATCGTCCCCGACGACTACGTCGGCGGCGTGATGAGCGACCTGTCCGCGCGGCGCGGCCGTCTCCTCGGCACCGACAAGGTCGGCGACGACCGGACCACCGTGCGGGCGCACGTCCCGCAGCGCGAGCTGGTCCGCTATGCGATCGACCTGCGATCAGCGACCCACGGCGCCGGCACGTTCACCCGGTCCTTCGCGCACTACGAGCCGATGCCCGAGGAGATCGCGAAGAGCGTCACTCCGAAGGGCTGAGCCGCTGCGCCAGGCCTGAGGCGCGCTGCACCCGCCGGCCCATCGCCGCGCGCAGCTCGGCCTCGGTGCCGACGATCGTCACCTGCTCCCGGGCCCGGGTCACCGCGGTGTAGAACAGCTCGCGGGTCAGCAGCCGGGAGTCCTCGGGCGGCAGCACGACGGTGACCGCTCGGGCCTCCGAGCCCTGGCTCTTGTGCACGGTCATCGCGTAGACCGTCTCCACCCCGCTCAGCCGGGTCGGGGCGAACAGCCGGGTCGCGCCGCCGATGCGCACCAGCACGCGCAGCCGGCCGTCAGGCAACCGCACGGTGATGCCGAGGTCGCCGTTGGACAGGCCGAGACCCGGGTCGTTCGCGGTGACGAGCACGGGACGACCGGGGTACCACTCGTCGAAGTGCTGGACGCCCGTGCGGTCCTCGACGAGCCGCTGGACCTGACGGTTCCAGCCACCCACGCCGAACGGACCCTCCCGGTGCGCGCACAGCAGCCGGTGGTCGTCGAGCAGCTCGACGAGGCCAGCGGCGTCGGGCTCGTCGAACTGCTCGGCGCGCAGCGTCACGGCGTACGCCGCGTCGCGGATGCTGGCGCGCACCTGGGCCATCGCGTCGTCGTCGCTGGGGTCGACCAGCCGCACGACGTCCGAGCCAGACGTCAGCCGGGCGACCACGGCGTCGTCGTCGCCGGCGCGCAGGTCGGTGGCGAGCAGGTCGAGGTCGACCGCCGACGTGCCGTCGGCCGCGCGGGTGCGGTAGGTCGTGGTCAGGCTGACCACCGGCGAGCGCGGGGAGCCCTCGAACCCCGCGACGATGTCGGCGAGCACCGCACCGGCCTCGACGGAGGCCAGCTGGCCGGGGTCGCCCACCAGGACCAACCGGGTGGTGTCCCGCACCGCCTCGAGGAGCCGCGCCATCTGCACCAGCGACACCATCGACACCTCGTCGACGAC
>JAEKKP010000129.1 GCA_019510315.1 Propionibacteriales bacterium | reverse complement strand
CGGGCTGCACGATCGAGAAGTCACCGACCTTCGGCAACCCGGCCGTCCTCCAGACCTGCACCGCGGCACCGCCGAACGGCGTCGGCCGGGTCCGCCGCGCGGGCCTCTTCACCGACACCTGGCTCACCTGCGAGGTCAGCGGTACGTCGGCACCGGACCTGGCCAAGCGCACCGACCGATGGTGCGCCGCGGTCGTCGCCGCCGCCGGCTGACGCGCGCCGAGAGGGCGGTTCGGAACGCTCTGACGACGCCCACCGGGCGCTCCGTGACGAACGGCCAGCCCGAGAGAGCGGCAAGCGGCGTACGCAACCGCCCGCTCGGCGTACTCACCGCGCGTGCAACCGCCCGCTCGGCGCGCTCTCGTCAGGCCTCGGCCTTGGCCCTGGCATCCGCGCCCATCCGCCAGCGGATGCCGGCCTCGAGGAACCCATCGATCTCCCCGTCGAAGACCGCCTGCGGGTTGCCGACCTCGTACTCGGTGCGGAGGTCCTTGACCATCTGGTACGGGTTGAGGACGTAGGAGCGCATCTGGTCGCCCCACGAGGCGGCGACGTCGCCCTTGAGGTCCTTCTTGAGCGCCGCCTCCTCGGCCTTCTTCCTCGCGAGGAGCTTGGCCTTGAGGACGACCATCGCGGAGGCCTTGTTCTGGAGCTGCGACTTCTCGTTCTGGCAGGACACGACGATGCCGGTCGGGATGTGCGTCAGCCGGACCGCGGAGTCCGTGGTGTTCACCGACTGACCACCGGGACCGCCGGACCGGAAGACGTCGGTCCGGACGTCGTTCTCGTCGATCTCGATCTCGTCGGTCTGCTCGAGCTGCGGCACTACCTCGACCGCGGCGAAGCTGGTCTGCCGGCGGCCCTGGTTGTCGAACGGGCTGATCCGGACCAGCCGGTGGGTGCCGGCCTCGACCGAGAGCGTGCCGTAGGCGTACGGCGCGTGCACCGCGAACTCAGCGGACTTGATCCCCGCCTCCTCGGCGTAGGAGACGTCGAAGACCTCGACGGAGTACTTGTTGCGCTCGGCCCAGCGGGTGTACATCCGCATCAGCATCTCGGCGAAGTCGGCCGCGTCGACGCCTCCGGCTCCCGAGCGGATCGTCACGATGGCCTCGCGGGCGTCGTACTCACCGGACAGCAGCGTGCGGACCTCGAGCTGCTCGACGAGCTTGTGGATCCGGTCGAGCTCAGCCTCCGAGTCGGTGAGCGCGGACGCGTCCTCCTCCTCGCGGGCCATCTCGAGCATCAGCTCGAGGTCGTCGAGCCGCCCCTGCAGCGATGTGAACCGGTCGAGCTCCCCCTGGAGGCCCGAGAGCCGGCCGGTCACGCGCTGGGCGTTGGCCTGGTCGTCCCAGAGGTCGGGTGCGGCGACCTGCTGTCCGAGGTCAGCGATCTCGGCGCGCATGCCCGGGACGTCGAGGACCTTCTCGATCGTCTGCATGGTCGCCTGGAGCTGTTTGATCTCGGACTCGAAGTCGCGTGCTGCCACAAGGGGCTAGGTTACCCGCCCCCCGTCACCCGGCGGTGCGGCGGCAGACCTCATCCCACGGGGTCGGCTCGAGGCCGAGCTCGGCGGTGATCGCCGAGGAGTCCATGACATAGGGGCGGGTGAACTGGTACTCGGTCTCCCGAAGCTCGCGCATCTGGCCGTCGAAGAGCCCGGCCGTCCAGGTCACTGCCTTCGGGTACGCCGACACCTTCACCGGCTTCTTGCCGACCGAGGCGAGCACGTCGTTGACCGCCTCGGACTGGGTGCGTGGCGCGTTGCTCGGTGCGTGCCAGACCCGGCCCCACGCGGACTCGGTCCCCGCGACCGCCACCAGCGCGCGGCCCATGTCGTGGACGTCGGTCCACGTGTGCGGCAGGTGGGCGTTGCCGATCACCCGGACGTGCTTGCCCTGCAGCGCGGCCGGTACGACGCGCGGCACATGGGCGCTCTGCCCGAGCGGCCCGCCGACGTAGTCGGCGCCGCGGACCTCGACCGCCCGGATCCGGCCGGCCCGGTGGAGCTCGAACGCCTCGGCGGTCATCCGCGCCCGCAGCTGGGCCTTGTGGCCGGGCGCCGCGTCGGGCATGCCCTCGACCATCGGCACGTCGACCGGGCCGTAGGGGTAGAGATTGCCGGTCACGGCCAGCAGGGCGCCGCTGCGCTCGGCAGCGGCCAGCAGCGCGGCGGCGATCGGCGGCCACACCGTCGGCCAGACGTCGTACCGCGGCGGGTTCACGCAGTTGTAGAGCACCTGGGCGCCGTCGGCCAGCCGGCTCAGCGCCTCGCCGTCGGCGGCGTCGACCGCCACCCTGCGGGCTCCCGTGACCTCCGGCCCCTCGCCGGAACGGCTGGCGAGGACGACATCGGCCCCGCGCTCGGCCAAGACCTCTGCGACAGACCTGCCAACCGGCCCGGCCCCGATGATCACGTGTCGATCGGACATGCTCTGCACCTCTTCTGTGTGTGGACTCCCACCCGGAACGAAACGAGAGCACCGCTCTCGGTTCTGAACACTGTCAGAGTCTGGCACACAATGCAAGAGCATTGCTCTTGTTTATTTACATCGCTCTCGAACTGCGCGACCATGAGGCCATGAGCACTCCGTCTGCTCCTCGCACGGCGCGCGACTTCGCCCGCATCGAGCTCACCCGCCTGATCCTCGCCAACGCCCGCGCCCAGCTCGCCGAGGTCGGCCCCGGCGAGCTCTCCGTCCGCCAGATCGCCCGCGAGCTCGGGATGGCGTCGTCGGCGGTCTACCGCTACTTCCCCAGCCGCGACCACCTGATCACCGCGCTGCTGATCGAGTGCTACGACGAGAGCGGCGAAGCCGTGGAGGCGGCCGAGCGCGCCGTACCCAAGGCGCAGCTTGCCCGGCGCTGGGGAGCGACCGCCCACGCGCTGCGGGACTGGGCGCTGGTCAACCGCCACGAGTACGCACTGCTCTACGGCTCCCCCGTCCCCGGCTACGCCGCTCCGCAGGACACGATCGGCCCGGCGGCACGGGTGCCGGCCGTCTTCCTCGGCCTGGTCGCCGACGCCGAGGAGCGCGGCGTCCCGCTCCCCTCGCCGCACGCACCTGTACCCCGCAAGGAGAAGGCGTCGCTCGCACCGATCGCCGACATGGTCGGCCGGCCGATCGGCGACGAGCGCCTGGTCCGGGCGATGATGACCTGGCCGCTGCTCGTCGGACAGATCTCGCTCGAGCTCTTCGGACACCTTTACCGCGGCGTCCTGGACTACGACGCCCACTTCGCCCACCTCGTCGACCGGGCGGCGCTGGACCTCGGCTTCCGCTGACGCGCGGTCAGTCGGAGACCACGACGACGGCGGCGGCGTCACCGGTCACCATCGTTCCCTCCGCCACTCCTGGCACCCGCAGCGGCAGGTCGAGCGGAGCCGCAACGCGGACGACGACGGTGGTGTCCGACGTCGACACGGTCCAGCTCAGGCCCGGATAGTGCTCCGTCGCACCACTGTCACGGAGATAGGTCTCGACATAGCTCCGGGCGGCAGTCGGGTCGATCTCGGCGCGGTCGTCGAGGCCGCTGGTGTAGACCCGGTCTCCTTGGAGCCCGTCGGTCGCCGCGAGCGCCGCAGCGTCGGCGAGGGAGTTGAGCCCCTGTCGCCGCAGGTACGCCGCTGAGGCATCGACGACGACGGCCACCAGCACCCCGACCAGGAGCGCGAAGCCGATGATCAACGGCGTGATGGACCCGCGCTCGTTGCGCCAGGTCACGGTCGTGCCTCGCGGAACGTGCCGTAGGGCGAGCGGTGGACCGCCTCTACCGAGATGCGGGGCGTGTTGTCGCCGAGGGCCGACGGCATCAGAGGCAGGTCGGCCGCGGACCGGACATCCGCGGCCACGACGGAGCCCGGCGTCAGGCACCGGTCCGGATCCGGCCGGCAGGAGATCACGAGTCGGAAGTCGGCGGCGTCGATCCCCTGGTCACCGAACGCCAGTCGGGCGGCGGCCTCTGCCCGCGCGTAGGCGGTCTGCTGGTCGGGCGACGTGACGAATGCGCGGCTCGCCGACCGGGCGGCCGCCGAGGCGGCGTACGCCGCACGCTGGGTCGCGAACACTGCGAGCACGATGTAGAGCAACGGCACGAGCAGCAGGATCGCCAGCCAGACGAACTCCACGATCGCCGTGCCGCCCTCGTCGCGCCGCGGGCGCCTCACGGCACCTCCTCGCGTACGGCGTGGCCGGCGACCTCGAGATCGACGCCCGGTCCCCACAGACCCAGGGTCGGCACGGTGGCGTGGACGCGCACCTCGACGGTCGGCACTCCGTCGACGGTCACGTCCACGCCGGACACCTCATCGGCGAACCGGTCCGCGATCGCCGAGGAGATCTGCTCGCGGGTACGGGCCACGCCATCCGCCGGCCCGCGGTCGACGGCAGCGCCGTACCGAGCGCCCTCGGTGGCGGCCGCCGTCAGCGTGTTGCGCACGTGCAGGACCAGGGCGACCTGCACGAGGCCGAGGACCAGCGGCACCAGGACGAGACTGACAAGGACGAAGTCGACGACCGCGGCGCCGTGCTGAGCCCGTGACCGACACTCAGCCCGAGACCGACGACAGCGCGTCACGGAGCATCGTGCTCAGCTGCGAGCCGGCGATCGCCCAGAGCCCGGCGACCAGCCCCGCGCTCATCACCGTGATCAGGACCCAGCCCGGCACGTCGCCGCGCTCGCTGCGACGCCAGCGTCCCCGAGACCTCGTCACCATCTCTGTTCTCCTTCCTCCGTGCCTCACGGCACCACAAGACGCAGGCCGACCAGGCCCGGCCAGAACGCGAAGACGACCACCGTGGGCAGCACGAGGAAGACCACGGGCACCATCATCAGGACCTCCCGGCGGGCCCCCGACTCGATGAGGGCCCGACGACCGGCCTCCCGGACGTCGCCGGCCTGGGCGTGCAGCACGTCGGTCAGCGGTGTGCCGCGCTCGATCGCGATCGCGATGCCCTCGGCGAAGCGCGACACGGCCGGCAGACCTGACCGCGAGGCAAGTCCGTCGAAGGCGCGCGTGATCGGCGTACCGGTGCGGACCTCGGCCAGCACGTCGCGCAGGTCGGCGGACAGCTCGCCGTGCGAGCGTCGGACAACCCGGTCGAGCGCGGCCACCGGACTCTCACCCGCGGCGACGGCGAGTGCGAGCAGCTCGGCGATCGTGGGGAATTCCTCGAGGATCCGTCGCTCGCGCCGGACCACCTGCGCCGTCAGCCGGTTCTCGCGGAGCAGCACGCCGAGCGCGAAGGCACAACCGCACATCACCAGGAGCGGCACCGCGCGGTCCGGAGACCGTAGGGCCACCAGACCCGACGGGACGACCGC
>JAEKKP010000128.1 GCA_019510315.1 Propionibacteriales bacterium | reverse complement strand
CTGCTCGACCACCATCTTCGGCGCTCGCTGCTCGACCACCATGCAGGAGCTCCACGAGCTTCTCGGCCAGGGCCACCTGCGGGCCGCTGGTGAAGAAGTTCGAGACGTGTCCGAGGGTCCGGAGCTGCTCGGTGACCGCAGACACCAGCGCCGGGTGGCCGTGGCCCAACGCGTTCACGGCGATGCCGCCGAGCAGGTCGACGTACTCCTTGCCGTCCTCGTCCCAGACGTGTGCGCCCTCGCCGCGGACGAGCGCGAGCTTCGGTGGTCCGAAGGTGTTCATCAGCGATGCGGCGTAGCGGTCCTTGATCGAGTCACTCATTGGGCTGCCCTCGCCTTCCGGGTCTTGGTCTCGACGCCGGGAAGCACCTGTGTGCCGACGCCCTCGTCGGTGAAGATCTCCAGCAGGACGGCGTGCGGTTCGCGGCCGTCCACCACCGTCGTGCGGGGTACGCCGCCCTCGATCGCCGCCAGGCAGGCGGTCATCTTCGGCACCATCCCACTGGACAGGGTGGGCAGCATTGCGCGGAGCGCCTCGGGGCTGATCTCGCCGATGACGTCGTCGCTGTCCGGCCAGTTCTCGTAGAGCCCCTCCACGTCGGTCAGGATCAGCAGCTTCGCGGCACCGAGCGCAACCGCGAGCGCTGCCGCGGCCGTGTCCGCGTTGACGTTGTGCACGGCACCCTCGGGGTCGGGGGCCACCGAGGAGATCACCGGGATGCGTCCGGCCTCGATCACGTCGAGCACCGCCTCGGGACGGACCGAGGCGACCTCGCCGACCAGACCGAGATCGATCTCCTCGCCGTCGATCACCAGCTCGGTGCGCTGGGCGGTGAACAGCCCGCCGTCCTCGCCGGACAGGCCGACGGCGAGCGGGTCGTGCTGGTTGATCAGACCGACCAGCTCGCGCTGGACCTGTCCGACGAGCACCATCCGGACGACGTCCATCGCCTCGTCCGTGGTCACCCGCAGACCGCCCTTGAACTCGCTCTTGATGCCGAGACGATCGAGCATCTGCGAGATCTGCGGGCCGCCACCGTGGACCACGACCGGCTTGAAGCCGGCCATGCGCAGGAACACGATGTCCTCGGCGAACGCCTTCTTCAGGGCGTCGTCGATCATCGCGTTGCCGCCGTACTTCACGACGATGACCTGGCCGTGGTACTTCATCAGCCACGGCAGCGCGGCGGCGAGTGTCGCAGCCTTGGTGGGGTCGGGCCCGCCCGTCTCCGGCGTGGTCATGAGGAGTACGCGCTGTTCTCGTGGACGTAGGCGTGCGTCAGGTCGTTGGTCCAGACCGTGGCCCGCTCCGGTCCCGCCTTCAGGTCGACGGTCACCGTGACCTCCCGGCCGCTCAGGTCGACGCCGGCCGGGTCCTCGGCCGGGGTGGACGCCTTGCACACCCAGACGCCGTTCATCGCGACGTCCAGGTCGGCGGGGTCGAAGGCGGCGGACGTCGTACCAACGCTCGCCAGCACGCGGCCCCAGTTGGGGTCCTTGCCGAAGACCGCGGCCTTGAACAGGTTGCTCCGCGCGACACTGCGGCCCACCTCCACGGCATCGTCCTCCGACGCCGCGTTGAGGACGGTGATGGCGATGTCGTGCTCGGCACCCTCGGCGTCGCGCAGCAGCTGCATCGCCAGGTCCGAGCAGACCTGGGTCAGCGCGTGCGTGAAGTCGTCGAGGGCCGGCGTGATGCCGCTCGCACCGCTGGCCATCAGCGTCACCGTGTCGTTGGTCGACATGCAGCCGTCGGAGTCGAGCCGGTCGAAGCTCACGCTCGTCGCCGCGCGCAGGGCCGTGTCCAGATCGGCCGCAGGTACGACGGCGTCGGTGGTGAGCACGACCAGCATCGTGGCCAGCTGCGGCGCCAGCATGCCGGCCCCCTTCGCCATCCCACCGATGCTCCATCCGGCGCCCTCGACGACGACCTGCTTGGGGACCGTGTCGGTCGTCATGATCGCGCGGGCGGCGCCCTCGCCGTCCGGTCCGAGGCCCGCGACCGCGGCGTCCACTCCGTCGAGGAGCGCCTGCCGAGGGTTGGCGAGCCCGATCAGCCCCGTGGAGCAGACGACGACGTCGATCGCGCCGATGCCCAGGCCCGTCGCCACCTGCTCGGCGACGGCGTGCGTGGTCTGGAAGCCCTCCGGACCGGTGTAGCAGTTCGCGCCGCCGGAGTTGAGCACCACGGCGCGGACCGAGCCGTCCTTGACGACCTCCTGGCTCCACAGCACGGGGTTCGCCTTGCAGCGGTTGGCGGTGAAGACGCTCGCGGAGTCGAAGGTCGGGCCCTGGTTGACGACGAGCGCGAGATCGAGGGCGCCGGTGGACTTCAGGCCGGCGGCGACGCCGGACGCGTGGAATCCGGCGGGATGGGTCACGGACATGGGTCAGCTCTTCCTGGTGGCAGCAACGGGGGCGGGGGTCACGGTGTGCCCTCGTCGTCGCCACTCCTCTGCCGCGGCAGCCGCTCGCTCCGTCGGGACCAGGATCCAGTCGGTGGGGTACGTCGACACCGCGAACACGCTGATCTCCGCCTCGGCGAGCGGTGCGAGGAGCGCGTGCAGCACTCCCGTCAGCGCGAAGTCGAGAGGTCCCTCGACCGCGAACGCGGTGAACGGACCTTCGTGCCTCACCTTCTTCGGCACCGACCGGCCCGCGCAGACGATCGTGGTCTCGGTGGCGGTCGCACTGATGGAGAACAACGTCGCCGACTCGGCCCACGCGGGAATGTCCGACCCGGCGGGCAGAGAGGCCACCACCAGCTTCTCGGGGTACTGGTGCAGGGTGTAGGTCGCTCCGGCGGCGCTCTCGCTCACGGGACTCTCGCTCACGGGGCGAGCCCGACGGCGCTGAGCCCGGTGGTCTCGGACAGGCCGAGGGCGAGGTTCATGCACTGGACGGCGCCGCCGCCCGTCCCCTTCGCGAGGTTGTCGACGGCGCCCACCGCGACGAGGCGGCCGGCCGCGCGGTCGACGGTCACCTGGAGGTGCACGCTGTTCGAGCCGAGCACGGCCTTGGTCGAGGGCCACTGGCCCTCCGGCAGCAGGTGCAGGAACGGTTCGTCGGCGCAGGCCTTCTGGTACGCGGCCCGCACGTCGTCGTCGCTGACGCCGTCGGCGACGGGCGCGCTGCAGGTGGCGAGGATCCCGCGCGGCATCGGCACCAACAGCGGCGTGAAGCTGACCTTGACCTCCCGATCGGTCAGACCGGAGAGGTTCTGGAGGATCTCCGGGGTGTGCCGGTGGGTGCCGCCGACACCGTAGGCACTGACGCTGCCCATCACCTCGCTGCCCAGGAGGTGGGGCTTGGCCGCCTTGCCGGCGCCGCTCGTGCCGGACGCAGCGACCACGACGACGTCGCCCGGGTCGACCAGGCCGGCGGCCACGGCGGGAGCGAGAGCGAGCGTCGAGACGGTCGGGTAGCAACCAGGGACCGCGATCCGCTTCGCTCCCCGCAGGAGCTCGCGCTGCCCCGCGAGCTCGGGCAGCCCGTAGGGCCACGAGCCGGCGTGGGCTGAGCCGTAGAACGTCGTCCAGGCGGCCGGATCCGTCAGCCGGAAGTCGGCGCCGCAGTCGATCACCACCACGTCGTCGGCCAGAGCCTCGGCGTAGCGGGCGGACTCGCCGTGCGGCAGCGCCAGGAACACGACGTCGTGGCCGCCGAGCACGTCGACAGTCGTCTCCTCGAGCACCCGGTCCGCGAGCGGCACGAGGTGCGGCTGCAGCGCACCGAGCGCCTGGCCGGCGTTCGACGAGCCGGTGAGCGCGCCGATCCGCACGTCAGGATGGCCGAGCAGCAGGCGCAGCACCTCACCACCGGCGTACCCGCTGGCTCCGGCGACGGCGACGCTGAACGGACTCATGTGCATGACTATACAGAAGCCTGCATGATTAGTGAACCGACCACCCGGGCCTCGGTCCGTCCGGTTCGGGCCCTCCGCCGCACGTCTCCACACTAGACTCCGGGCCACCACGCCCCCACAGCACAGGTCAGGAACTTGGCAGGCAGCCATCGCGCCCCCCGTCCGGCGAAGCCGCGCAGCGGGCCGGGACGGTCGCCAGGAAAGTCGAGGGCAACCTCGAGGTGGGCGATCGTGGTCGCCGTCGTGGCCGCGCTGATCCCGGCCACCGTGCTCGGCGCCCACCGGCTCGCCGGCGACGACGACCCGCCCACCAGTCACTCGACAGACCTTCCGATCCCGCCGGTCTCCCCCAGCTCCACGCCGTCGAGCACGCCGCCCTCGCCCACGCCGCCCGCGACTCCTGCGGCGAGGCTCCCGCACGTCGCTCCCGATGCGCCACGGCGGATCACCTCGGGCGACGCGGTCGACGCCGGGTTCGACAACGCGGTCACCGACCTCGACGCCTCTTCCACCTCCGAAGTCGCGCGCTGGGAGGACCGCGGCTCGCCGGGCAGTCCGGGCACCGACACGGTCTACGTGATCGGCAAGGTGCTCGGCAGCGACAGCGGGTTTGCCGGGCTTCCCCAGCTGAAGGCCGGCGCCACCGTGTCGATCCGGACCGACAACGGCACGCTGCGCTACACCGTCAGCGCGACGAGGCTCGAGCGCGAGGACGGGTTGCCGAAGGACCCGTTGTTCACCCGGCACAAGGCCGGGCGGCTGGTGCTGCTCGGCATCCGGTACGACGACTCCGGCGACCGGCTCGACAAGGCCCTCGTCGTCACGGCCCAGCTGAGCGGGGCGAAGAAGGGCTGATCAGGTCCGCTGCTCGGCGCTGTGCCGCTGTGCCGCCAGGGCGACGGCGGCGTCCCGCGCCGCAGCCGTCTCGGGCTCGGTGAGCGTGCGGTCGGGCGCGCGGAACCGCAGCGCGAACGCGAGCGACTTGCGGCCGGCTCCGATCTGCTCCCCGGTGTAGACGTCGAAGAGCCGCACCGACTCGCACAGCTCCCCGGCGCCCTCGCGCAGCGTCCGCGCGAGGGTCTCGGCCGGCACGTCATCGGCCACGACGAGGGCGACGTCCTCCTTCGCGACCGGGTACGCCGACAGCGGCGGCCGGGATGCCACGGCGCCTGACGGCCCGCGCGGACGTCGACGGTGAGCCCGAGAGACTCGCCCACCTGTCGGACACCCTCGACCGCGTCGCTCCACGACACGGGCCGGCCGCCTCCCCACCAGCCGCCGGGCTCGCACGCGCCGGTGAGCACGAGGCCCAGGTGGAGGGGCTGGTCAGGCAGAGCCTTCTGCAGGTCGTCCCACTCCCCCTCGGTCGGTCGCCGGTCCACCGGCAGGATCGGTGCCACCATGCCCGGCTGCGGCAGCGTCACCGTGGCGATCTCGAACAGCGCCAGGTCGTCGTTGCCACGACCCTGGTTGCGGGAGGCGGTCTCGAGCAGCCCGGGCAGGAGCGTCGTGGTCATCAGCGGCGCCTCGGTCGACAGCGGGTTCGCCAGCCGGAGCGCGGTGCGCCGCGAGTCGTCGACCTCGAGCCCGAGGGAGTCGAAGGCCTCGACCCCGACGAACGGGAACGTCAGCACCTCGACGAACCCGGCTCCGGCCAGAGTCCGGCCCACCCGCCGGCGCAGCCGCTGGCCCTGGGTCAGCCCACGGCCGGCCGGCGCGGCCGGCACCACGGACGGCACCTGGTCGTAGCCGACGACACGGGCGACCTCCTCGACGAGGTCGAACGGGTCGGTGAGATCGCGTCGCCACGGCGGCGGCACGACCACGAGATCCTCGTCACCGTCGACGTTGCAGCCGATCGCCGTCAGGCACTCGACGACGCGTGCGGTCTCGATCTCCATGCCGGTGACCCGTGCCGGGAGGTCGGCCGCGATCTGGATCGCCGGGCGCGCCGGCGCCTCTCCCACCTTGGTGACACCCGGGTCAGCGGTCGCACCGCCGTGCGCGACGAGCAGCTCGACCACGCGGTCGGCGGCTGCCTCCGGGATGGTCGGGTCCACCCCGCGCTCGTTGCGCTTGCCGGCCTCGGAGGTCAGCTTGTGGCGCCG
>JAEKKP010000127.1 GCA_019510315.1 Propionibacteriales bacterium | reverse complement strand
GGCTACAACCCTGAGGACTGAGGGTCACCCCGCGGTGGTTGAGGAGGTTGCGCAGCAACCGTCTCGAAACCCCGCGGCGGTGCTCTGGGACATGGACGGCACCCTCGTCGACACCGAGCCCTACTGGATCGAGACCGAGTACGCCCTTGTCGCCGAGCACGGTGGGGCGTGGAGCGAGGAGCACGCGCTCAACCTGGTCGGCAACGACCTGCTCGTCTCGGCGGAGTACATCCGCGACCACGGCGGGGTGGACCTGCCGCCGGCGGAGATCGTCGAGCGGCTCCTCGACGGCGTGATCGCCCGGATCAACGAGGAGGTGCCGTGGCGGCCCGGGGCGGTCGAGCTGCTGGGGCACCTCCAGGCTGCCGGCGTGCCGTGCGGCCTGGTCACCATGTCCTATGCCCGCTTCGTCGCACCCGTGCTGGCCGTGCTGCCGGAGCGGTCGTTCGCGGCCGTGGTCACCGGCGACGAGGTGACCGTGGGCAAGCCCCACCCCGAGCCATACCTGACCGCGGCAGGTCTCCTCGGCGTCGATCCGCGGGAGTGCGTCGCCATCGAGGACTCCAACACCGGCGCGAAGTCGGCGGAGGCGGCCGGCTGCGCGGTCCTGGTCGTGCCGAACCACGTGCCGGTCCTGGAGGGCGACCGTCGGGTGTTCCTCGACTCACTGGTCGGCGTCGACCTTGCCCACCTCGGCCGGCTGCTCGACGAGGTCCAGGCCCGCGACCTCGTCTGACTCCGGACTGCTGCTCGGCAGCGGCGGGGGAGTGCCGCCGAACTCGGGGCAGAGGTCCTGGAAGCTGCACCACGCGCACGTCCGGCCCCGACGCGGCAGCCACTCCCCGGTCTCGTGCGCGAGGGCGATCGCCTGCCAGAGCGCCTCGAGCTGGCGCTCGGTCGCGCGGAGATCGTCCTCGTCAGGCACGTAGCTGATCGTCGTGCCGTCGCCGAGGTAGATCAGCCGCAGCATCGCCGGCAGCACCCCGCGGCTGCGCCAGATCACGAGGGCGTAGAACCGCATCTGGAACAGGGCGCCCGCCTCGAAGCCGGGCGCGCTCGCGCGGCTGGTCTTGTAGTCGACGACCCGGAGGGCGCCGTCGGGCGCCTCGTCGACCCGGTCGACGACGCCGCGGAGCAGCAGCCGGGACTCCAGCAGCGTCTCGACGTACTGCTCGCGCGCCGCCGGCTCGAGCCGCCGCGGGTCCTCGAGGTCGAAGTACCGGGCGAGCACGTTGCGGCAGGACTCGAGCCACGGCTCGAGGCCTGGCCCGGCGAGGAGCTCCTCAGCCCCGGGCTCGGCCTCGACGACGAGGCGCCACGCCCCCTCGACCATGCCGGCCGCGCGGTCGGGGGTGCGCTCGGCGGCCGGGGCGTCGAAGAGGTCCTCGAGCACCTTGTGGACGACGGTGCCCCGCAACGCATCGACGGACGGGCGCTCCGGCAGGCGGTCGATCGCCCGCAGGCGGTACTTCAGGGCACAGGTCTTGAAGTCGTTGGCCCGGCTCGGTGAGAGCGCGCCGAGCACGCGAACGCCGTCGACGGGCGTGCCTCGTCTCTCGGGTGCCTCCGCCGGATCGGCCATGAGGGGAGCGTAGGCAGACCCACCGACGATTCCGCCCACCGGCGTCGTGGGGTGCGGCACGCGCTAGCGTTTCTCCGTGGCCCCCGACGACGCATCCCCTCCCGATCTCCCGGCCCGGCCCCCCGGCAGCTACCGGATCGGCTCCGTGGGAGGTGTCGACGTCTACGTCCGCGCGTCCTGGCTGCTCATCGCCGCCGTGATCGCCGTGCTGCTCGCCCCGCAGGTCGAGGACGTCGAGCCAGGTCTGGGAGCCCTGAAGTACGTCGCCGGAGTCGCGTTCGCCGTGCTGCTGTACCTGTCGGTGCTCCTCCACGAGATGTCGCACGCGCTGATGGCACGACGGTTCGGACTGCCCGTGCGCTCGATCAGCCTGCAGTTCCTCGGCGGGATGACCGAGATCGACGGTGAGGCGGCTACCCCCGGCCAGGAGTTCAAGATCGCGGTCGTCGGTCCGCTCACCTCGCTCGCGGTCGGCGTGGTGGCCCTGCTGCTGGCGCTCGTCGTACCCGACGGGCTCACGCGGATGGCGCTGCAGGGCCTTGCCGGTGCCAACCTCATCGTCGGAGTGCTCAACCTCGTGCCCGGCCTCCCGCTCGACGGCGGCCGGGTCCTGCGAGCCGCTGTGTGGCAGGTCGCGGGCAACATGCACCGAGGCACGATCGTGGCCGGCTGGACGGGCCGGGTGGTCGCCGTCGCCGCCCTCTTCTGGCCGGTCTTCGAGCGGATCTTCCTCGACGTGCGCCCCGATGTCTTCGACTACCTCTTCGCCGCGATCGTGGCCGGTTTCCTCTGGTCCGGTGCGACGGCGTCGATGGTCAGCGCCCACATCCGGCAACGGCTGCCCGCGCTCAAGGCGCGCCCCCTGGCTCGTCGCGTCGTCCTCGTGCCGGAGGACCTGCCGGTGAGCCAGGCCGTACGCCGCGCCCAGGAGGCCGCGGCCGGCGGGATCGTGCTCCAGGCCGGCGACGGCAGGGCGAGCGGCGTCGTCAGCGAGGCCGCCCTGCTGGCCACTCCTGAGGAGCGGCGCCCGTGGCTGCCCGTGTCGGCGGTGGCCCGGACGATCACCGAGGGTCTGGTGCTTCCGGCCGACATCGCCGGGGAGGACCTGGTCCGGGCGATGGCCCGCGTGCCCGCCTCCGAGTACGTCCTGGTCGAGCCCGACGGCACGGTCTTCGGGCTGCTCTCGACCACGGACGTCGACACGGCGTTCGAGGCCGGTGCACGCCGGTGAGCCCGGAGGACCACGCCGCCGGGGACGACTCCTACTCCGGGGTGCGTCGGGGGCCGCTCGTCTCCGGGGAGTGGGTGCGCCTGGTCGACGGCAAGGGCCGTCGCCACAACATCTGCCTCCAGGCCGGCGCCGCCTTCCACACCAACCGCGGGGCGATCCTCCACGACGAGCTGATCGGCCGCGACGAGGGCTTCTCGGTGACCTCGTCGTCGGGCGGCGAGTACCTCGTCTTCCGTCCGCTGCTGAGCGAGTTCGTCGTGTCGATGCCGCGCGGCGCGGCCGTGGTCTATCCCAAGGACGCTGCCCAGATCGTCGCGATGGCCGACATCTTCCCGGGCGCCCGGGTCGTGGAGGCCGGCGTGGGTTCGGGCGCCCTGACCTGCTCGCTCCTGCGGGCCGTCGGTCCGACCGGTCGCGTCTCGTCGTACGAGCGTAGGGAGGAGTTCGCAGACGTCGCACGGCGCAACGTGACCCAGTTCTTCGGCGGCGACCACCCGGCATGGCACCTGACCGTGGGCGACCTCGTCGAGGCGCTGCCCGAGGGCGACCCCGCCGGCACAGTCGACCGTGTCGTCCTGGACATGCTCGCCCCGTGGGAGTGCGTGGACGCCGTCGCTGACGCGCTCGTGCCCGGCGGCGTCGTGGTCGCGTACGTCGCCACCACGACCCAGCTCGCCCGCACGGTGGAGACGCTGCGCGCCCACGGCGAGTTCACCGAGCCGCACCCGTGGGAGACGCTCGTCCGCGAGTGGCACGTCGAGGGTCTGGCCGTCCGGCCGAGCCACAAGATGAACGGCCACACCGGGTTCCTCGTGACTGCCCGGCGGATGGCGCCGGGCAACCCGGCCCCCCGCAAGAAGCGACGCCCCGCGCCGGGAGCCTACGGCGAGGACTACTCAGGCCCGCGTCCGCTCGACCTCGCCGGCAGCGGCGACGACGCACCCATATCCGACGGCTGACCGAGCTTCTCGTCAGCGGGTCTCGGTCAGCACCTCGTGGGGCTGGAAGGTCGGCCGCCGGTCGAGGTCGTCCCGCCCCGGTCGCACGTACTCGAACGCCGCCGTCGTGGTGAGAACCCATGACTCGATCGGCTCGGTCTGGCCGATCACGGGCGCGGTCACGTCGGCCAGCGCGTCCAGCAGCAGGCGCGCGCACGAGAGGTGGCTGGCCGGGAAGTGGAAGGCGTTGCGGTCCGCCTCCTCCGGACTGCCGATGAACGCGAGCGGTCGACCCAGGCCCGACCCGCAGATGCCGCACACGCGGCTCAGGGCGCACTGGGTGACCCGGCGGCCGTCGAGGAGGCTTGCCGCCGGCGGCCGGCCCTGCTGCTCCCCGTAGGAGTCCGTGCCGCATGCGAACGGGACGGGGATCCCGAGCTCGGCGTCGCGGGGAAGCTCGGCGAACGAGCGCGGCGCGGCGTCCATCAGTCGTGGCTCCGCTCCTGCGGACTCCTCGTCCACACGCCCAGCTCCACCCGGCGTGGTGGGCGCTCCTCGTCGGACTTCCGCTTGCGGTCGCGGACCGGCTTGTCGGCGGTCTCGGGGCGCTCCGGAGGGCTGGGCTCGTCGCTCCTGGTCATCCGGTTCGGCAGGGACAGCTTGATGATCGTGCGCAACGCCTGGCCGTACTGCCGGTGGAGCGGTCCGGTCGTGTACGGGATGTCGTACTTCTCGCACAGCGCCTGCACGCGCTCGGAGATCTCCGCGTACCGGTTGCTCGGCAGGTCCGGGAACAGGTGGTGCTCGATCTGGAAGCCGAGGTTGCCGCTCAGGATGTGCAGCAGTGGCCCGCCCCTGAAGTTGGCCGCGCCGAGGATCTGCCGCAGATACCACTCTGCCCGCGTCTCGTCCTCGATCTCCTCCTCGGTGAAGTGCATCGCCCCGTCGGGGAAGTGACCGCAGAAGATGATCACGTAGGCCCACAGGTTGCGCGTGATGTTCGCCGCGGCGTTGGCCTTCAGCACGGTCTTCCACTGCCGCCCCGCCAGCGCCGGGTAGACGACGTAGTCCTTGACGATCTGGTTGCGCCCCTTGCGGAAGATCTGCTTGAGCTGGCGCTTCATCTCCTTGGGGTCCTTCTCGCCCCGCCGGATCCGCTCGATGTCGAGATCGTGGAGGGCCACGCCCCACTCGAACAGCGTGGCGAGCAGCTGGTTGTAGACCGGCTGGCCGAGGTTGTACGGCGACCACTTCTGCTCGCGCGCCATCCGGAGGATCCCGTAGCCGATGTCGTTGTCGTAGCCGAGCACGTTGGTGAACTGGTGGTGGATGTAGTTGTGGGAGTGCTTCCATTGCTCGGCCGGCTGAGCGGTGTCCCACTCCCAGTTGCTCGAGTGGATCTCCGGGTCGTTCATCCAGTCCCACTGGCCGTGCATCACGTTGTGGCCGATCTCCATGTTCTCCAGGATCTTGTGCAGCCCGAGCAGCGCGGCGCCCGTGACGGCGGCCGGGACGCGGGTCCTCTTCGACTGGGTGCCGAGCGTCAGCACGAGGCGGCCCGACACGGCGAGATAG
>JAEKKP010000290.1 GCA_019510315.1 Propionibacteriales bacterium | reverse complement strand
GACGGCGGTCATCAAGCTCAACGGCGGCCTCGGCACCTCGATGGGCATGGAGCGGGCGAAGTCACTGCTGTGCGTCCGCCGCGGGCTGTCGTTCCTCGACATCATCGCCCGCCAGGTGCTGCACCTGCGCAAGACCCACAACGTGTCGCTGCCGCTGATCTTCATGAACAGCTTCCGCACCAGCGCCGACACGCTCGCGGCCCTCGGCCGGTACGCCGACCTGGCCGTCGACGGGGTACCGCTGGAGCTCATGCAGAACAAGGAGCCCAAGCTCCTCGAGACCGACCTGACACCGGTCACCTGGCCGAAGGACCCGAGCCTTGAGTGGTGCCCGCCCGGTCACGGCGACCTCTACACCGCGATCTCCTCCTCCGGCCTCACTCGCACGCTGCTGGAGGCCGGCTACCGGCGGCTGTTCATCTCCAACGCCGACAACCTCGGTGCTGTCGCCGAGCCCCGTGTCGCCGGCTGGTTCGCCGGGTCAGGCGCCCCGTTCGCGATCGAGTCCGTGCGCCGCACCCCTTCGGACCGCAAGGGCGGGCACCTCGCGACCCGCACGAGCGACGGCCGGATCCTGCTGCGCGAGAGCGCGCAGACGCTGCCCGGCGACCTCGACGCCCTGGCCGACCTCGACCGGCACAAGTTCACCTCGACCAACAACATCTGGGTCGATCTCGAGGCGCTGCAGGCCGAGCTCGACCGCCGCGACGGCGTGCTCGGGCTGCCGCTGATCCGCAACGTCAAGACCGTCGACCCGGCCGATGCGTCGACACCGAAGGTGATCCAGATCGAGTCCGCGATGGGAGCGGCGATCGAGATCTTCGAGGGCGCCCAGGCCATCGAGGTCACCCGGCGCCGGTTCGTGCCGGTGAAGACCACCAACGACCTCCTCGTGCTGCGCTCGGACGTCTACGACATCGGCCCCGACTTCGTGCTCGACCAGGCGGCGGCGATGATCCCCTTCGTCGACCTCGACGGCATCTACAAGCTGGTCGGCGACTTCGACCGGCGCTTCAAGGAGGGTGCGCCCTCGTTGCGCGACGCCGAGGCATTCGTCGTCGACGGCGACTGGACCTTCGGCCAGGACGTCAAGGTCGTCGGCAAGGTCAAGCTCGACGGCGAACGCGGACGGGTCGAGTCCGGCACGGTGCTCACCAGCTGACCCACCGCCGGTCATAGGGTGGACGTCATGGCCGACAACGCCCTCATGGGAGTCGACGAGCACCTCGCCCTGGTCCTCGACCGGATCGGCGAGCTGCCGGCCTACGACCAGCCGCTGCTGGAGACGCTCGGCCTGCCCGCGGTCGCGGACATCGCCTCGCC
>JAEKKP010000126.1 GCA_019510315.1 Propionibacteriales bacterium | reverse complement strand
CCGTCGGTCGGCGTACGACCGCCGACGCCGGCCAAGCGGCTGCCGAAGGCGCTGCCACTGGCCGATGTCGAGGCGATCCTGGAGGCGGCCGGAGCCGCCGGCACAGTGCTGTCGATGCGCGACCGTGCCCTGCTCGAGCTGCTCTACGGCACCGGTGCACGGATCTCGGAGGCCGTCGGACTGGACGTCGACGACATCGACCTGGGAGACGCGGACGGGCCCGGCGGCACCGTCCTGCTGCGCGGCAAGGGCAGCAAGGAGCGGGTCGTCCCGCTGGGCCGCTACGCGCGCGACGCGATCTCGGCGTACCTGGTCAGGGCACGACCGGAGCTGGTCTCGACGGGTCCGACCGCGGGGGTCAAGGGAGCCCTGTTCCTCAATGCGCGTGGAGGCCGCCTGTCCAGGCAGAGCGCCTGGACCGTGATCGTCCGCTCCGCGGAGCGGGCCGGTGTCGCGGCCGAGGTGTCGCCGCACACGATGCGGCACTCCTTCGCCACCCACTTGCTGGAGGGCGGTGCCGACGTCCGGGTGGTGCAGGAGCTGCTCGGGCACGCCTCGGTGACGACGACCCAGGTGTACACGCTCGTGACCGTGGACACGCTTCGCGAGGTCTACGCGGCGGCCCATCCGCGGGCTCTGGCCTGACCCGCGACAAGGGCTCGCGAACGCACAGGGTTATGCACAGGCGGACCCGTCCCTGTGCATCTGAGCGCACCGCCGTGCACATCGTTTCCCCAGATTTCACTGGGGATCCACCGTTGTCCCCGTTCGGGTTGTGACTGCCACACGGCGTGCATAGAGTCGCGCCCACTGCACGACATGGCGGCATGTCGACAAAGCATCAACGACAACCAGGGAGCAGGCCGATGAGCGGTCCCGAGTCATACGGTGCAGGCGGCACCAGCGCGTCCGAGATCCCACCCCTGCTCGTCAATCCGGCCGGCACCCTCGCCGGCGACGCGATGGTGATCCCGCACCCCGCCTCCAGGAATTCGTCTGCTCCAGAGGTCACACTGGGGGAGACCGAGCTGCAACCCGAGGAGGACGTCATCGTGAGCATCGCCGAGGAGGCCGAGGTCGCCCTCGGGCCGACCGGTCGACCGATGCCCGACCTGCCCGAGCCCACGCCCCTCACCACCCACGGGCACGCGCGGGTCATCTCGATGTGCAACCAGAAGGGTGGCGTCGGCAAGACGACGACCACGATCAACCTGGGTGCCTCGCTCGCCGAGTACGGCCGCAAGGTCCTGCTCGTCGACTTCGACCCCCAGGGCTCGCTCTCCGTCGGGCTGGGGCTCAACCCGCACCAGATGGACCTCAGCATCTACAACCTGCTCATGCAGCGTGACGTCTCCCTCGACGACGTCGTCGTGCCCACGGGTGTGGCCGGCATGGACCTGCTGCCGTCCAACATCGACCTGTCCGCCGCCGAGGTGCAGCTCGTGCACGAGGTCGCACGCGAGCAGACGCTCGCCAGGATCCTCGCTCCGGCGATCGAGAAGTACGACGTGATCCTGATCGACTGCCAGCCCTCGCTGGGCCTGCTCACGGTCAACGCCCTGACCGCCTCCGACAGCGTGATCGTGCCGCTGGAGTGCGAGTACTTCGCGCTGCGCGGCGTCGCGCTCCTCAAGATCACCATCGACAAGGTCCGTGAGCGGCTCAATCCCAAGCTGACCATCGACGGCGTCCTGGGCACGATGTACGACGGTCGCACGCTGCACGGGCGCGAGGTCATGGAGCGGCTCGTCGAGGCGTGGGGCGACACCGTGTTCCACACCGTCATCCGGCGTACCGTGAAGTTCTCCGACTCGACGGTCGCCGGGGAGCCGATCACCAGCTACGCCTCGGCGTCGGCCGGAGCCGAGTCCTACCGGCAGCTGGCCAAGGAGGTGCTGGCGCGTTGGCGCGACGAGTGAGCCTGCCGACCGCCGACGACCTGTTCCGGAAGACGGCGGACCCGGTACCGGAGGACGCCGCCGAGGCGCCGCAGCCGGCCGAGCCGTCGCCGGCCCGCCGGCGTGCCGTCGCCGCGGTGCCCGAGCCTGCCGAGGAGCCCAAGGGTCGCCGGTCGAGCGGCCGGGTGCGCCACGACGAGAAGATGACGGTCTATGTCACCGCCGACGAGCTCGTCGACATCGAGCACGCCCGGCTGACGTTGCGCCGTGACCACGGCCTTGCCGTCGACCGTGGCCGGCTCGTGCGGGAGGCGCTGTCCATCGTGCTCGCCGACCTCGAGGAGCACGGCGACGACAGCGAGCTCGTCCGCCGGCTGATCAGATGACCGCATGAGCACGATGGCCACCAGCGAGCTCGCCTCGTCGGAGGAGGGCACGGCCAGCAGCTTCGCCGTGCGCCTGGACAACTTCGAGGGCCCGTTCGACCTGCTGCTGAGCCTGATCGGCAAGCACAAGATGGACGTCACGGAGGTGGCGCTGTCGCAGGTCACCGACGAGTTCATCGCCCACATCAAGGCCGCCGGTGACGTCTGGGACCTCGAGCAGACGACGTCGTTCCTGCTGGTCGCCTCCACGCTGCTCGACCTCAAGGCCGCGCGCCTGCTGCCCGCGGGCGACGTCGAGGACGAGGACGACCTCGCCCTGCTCGAAGCGCGCGACCTGCTCTTCGGGCGGCTGCTGCAGTACAGAGCCTTCAAGCAGGTGGCAAGCGTGCTCGAGCGGCGGCTGGCCGAGGAAGCCCTGCGCTTCCCGCGGTCCGTCGGGCTCGACGACCGGTTCGCCAACCTGCTGCCCGACGTGCTGATCGGGCTCGGCCTCGAGGAGTTCGCGACCCTGGCGGCGAAGGCGCTGGAGCCGAAGCCGGAGCCCGAGCTCTCCCTGGCACACATCCATGCGCCGGCGGTCAGCGTGCGCGAGCAGGCCCACATCGTGGTCGAGCGGCTGAAGGTCCAGGGCGCCCTCACCTTCCGCAAGCTGGCCGGCGACGCACCCGACACGATGACCAAGGTCGCCCGGTTCCTCGCCCTGCTGGAGCTGTTCCGCGAAGGCGTCGTGGCCTTCGACCAGGTCAGTCCGCTGGGGGAGCTGACCATCCGATGGACCGGCGGCGAGGACGACGAGATCGAGATCAACGACGAGTTCGACGGCACGCCGCTCCCGCTCGACGAGCCCACGACACCGCACGCCCCCGACGAGGGAAGTGATCCCGCATGACGGAGACCGACACCATGACCGAGGCGGACGAGACCCTGGCCGTGCCGCTCGCCGAGCTCCGGCCTGCTCTCGAGGCCGTCCTGATGGTCGCCGACCAGCCGCTCGACGACTACACGCTCGCCACAGCCGTCGGCTACCCGATGCCCGAGGTCGCGGCAGCCCTCGAGGCACTCGCCGCGGACTACGACGAGCAGGGCCGCGGCTTCGAGCTGCGCAACGTTGCCGGCGGCTGGCGGTTCTACACGCGTGAGGAGTTCGCCCCGGTCGTCGAGAAGTTCGTCCTGGAGGGCCAGCAGGCGAGGCTCACCCAGGCAGCGCTCGAGACGCTCGCGGTCGTCGCCTACAAGCAGCCCGTCAGCCGCAGCCGCGTCTCGGCGATCCGTGGTGTCAACGTCGACGGCGTCATGCGCACGCTGCTCACCCGGGGGCTGGTCGAGGAGGCCGGCACGGACGGGGAGACCGGTGCGCACCTCTACCGCACCACGAGCTACTTCCTCGAGCGGATCGGCGTGACCTCCCTCGACCAGCTGCCGGAGTTGGCGCCGTTCGTGCCCGACATGGACGACGTCGACCTCGAGGAGGCGGTCCGCGAGGTCGCCGAGCCGGTGGCCGAGGTAGCCTCCGACGGCGATGGAGACTGACCCAGAGGTTGACCCGGACGGCCTGATCCGGCTGCAGAAGCTGCTCGCGCAGTCCGGGGTCGCGAGTCGCCGCAAGTGCGAGGAGCTGATGCTCGCCGGCGAGGTCGAGGTCGATGGCGAGGTGGTCACCCGCCTCGGCACCAAGGTCGACCCGACGACTGCGGTCATCCGGGTCTCCGGCAAGCGGCTGCCGCCGGTGAGCGCGCACGTGTACCTCGTGCTCAACAAGCCGCGTGGCGTCGTCTCCACGATGTCCGACCCCGAAGGTCGGCGCACGCTCTCGGACTTCGTCGCGGACCGGCCGGAGCGGCTGTTCCACGTCGGCCGGCTCGACACCGACACCGAGGGGCTGATCCTCCTCACCAACGACGGCGACTTCGCGCAACGGCTCGCGCACCCGTCGTACGAGGTGGAGAAGACGTACGTCGCCGAGGTCGCCGGACGGGTGGACAAGGGCACGGTGCGCACGCTCCTGGCCGGTGTCACGCTCGAGGACGGGCCGGTCGAGGTCCGCCGGGCGCGCGTCATCTCGAGCACGGCCGACCGGGCCATCGTCGAGCTGGTGATCCACGAGGGCCGCAACCGCATCGTGCGCCGGCTGCTCGACCATGTGGGGCACCCCGTGCAGCGGCTCACCCGCACCGCTGTCGGGCCGGTGCGGATCGGGACGCTCAAGGCGGGCACGTCGAGGGAGCTCACCGGCGACGAGGTCGGATCCCTCCTGGACGCGGCCGGCTTGTAGGGTCGCAGCGTGTCCGTACGCGCCGTCCGTGGAGCCACCCAGCTGGTCAGCGACACCCGTGAGGAGATGCTCGACCGGGTCGCCGAGATGGTCACCGAGGTGATGGGCGCCAACCGCCTCGACGTCGACGACTTCATCTCGGTGATCTTCACCGCGACCTCCGATCTCGTCGCCGAGTTCCCGGCGTACGCCGCCCGCCAGCTCGGCTTCGGCGAGGTGCCCCTGCTCTGCGCGCGGGAGCTGGAGATCGACGGCTCGATGCCGCGCGTCGTCCGGATGCTCGCGCACGTGGAGTCGGAGCTGCCGCGCTCGGAGATCACCCACGTCTACCTGCACGGCGCGGCCGCTCTCCGCACCGACCTCACCCGGGTGCGGTCGATGCCCGATGAGTGATGTCCTGACCGGACCGGTCCACGTCGTCGGCGCCGGTCTGCTCGGCACCTCGATCGGGCTCGCCGCCCGTGCCGCCGGGCTCGAGGTCTGGCTGAGCGACGCCAACCCGGAGCACCTCCGCACGGCGATCAGCCTGGGCGCGGGCGTCCACCTCCCGGCCGACGGCACGCCGCAGCTGGTCGTGGTCGCGGTGCCGCCGCTGCACATCGGCGATGCCGTGCTCGCGGCCCTCGAGACGGGCGCGGTGGTCACCGACGTCGGCAGCGTGAAGGCTCTGCCGCTGGAGCAGGTCAGCGACCAGGCGTCCGAAGCCGCTCTGGCCCGCTACGTCGGCAGCCACCCGATGGCCGGCAGCGAGCGGTCCGGCCCGCTGGCCGCGAGCGCGGCGCTCTTCGACGGCCGCCCCTGGGCCGTGACCCCGCACGTCCACGCCGACGCCGCCGCGATCGGGCTGGTCGAGGCGCTCGTCC
>JAEKKP010000125.1 GCA_019510315.1 Propionibacteriales bacterium | reverse complement strand
AGCCCTCGCGAGCGGGCCGCAGCGCGGCGAGCGCCCGCGCGTCCAGCCCCACGAGGGTGTCGCGGAAGACCCGGCGCTCGCCGTCGAGGACCGGGACGTGGTTGGGCACGACCAGCACCGTGCAGCCGGCGGCCTCGGCGGACTTCGCGCCGGTGTTGGAGTCCTCGATCGCCACACAGTCCTTCGGCTCGACGCCGAGCAGACCGGCTGCCGTCAGGTAGGGCTCCGGGTGCGGCTTGCCGACGGCGACCGCGTCGCCGGTGACCACGGCGGCGAACGACCCGGCCGGGAGGGCAGCGAGCACGGGTTCGACGAAGCGCTCGTACGACATCGTGACGAGGGCGCAGGGCACGCCGGTGGCGTTCAGAGACGCGAGCAGGTCGACCGCGCCCGCCTGCCAGGGGACTTCCTGCCGGATCCGGGCGATCACGCCGTCGAGGAGTCGGTCGACGATCTCCGCCGGCTCGAGGTCCACCCCGCCGTGCTCGCGGATGTACTCCGCCGAGACCAGCAGGTCGTTGCCGACCAGGTTGAGGGCGTGCTCCCGGCTCCACGAACCGCCGTGCTCGGCGACGAGGGCGTACTCCGTCTCGATCCAGTAGGGCTCGGTGTCGACGAGAGTGCCGTCCATGTCCCACAGGACGGCCGCTGGGGGGCGCTCAGTCCTCAGGGTTGTAGCCCAGGTTCGAGGACAGCCAGCGTTCGGCCTCCTTGAGCGTCCAGCCCTTGCGCTTCGCGTAGTCCGCGACCTGGTCCTGGCCCAGCCGTCCGACCACGAAGTACTGCGACTGCGGGTGCGAGAAGTACCAGCCGCTGACTGCGGCGCCCGGCCACATCGCCATCGAGTCGGTGAGCTCGATGCCGGTCCTGTCAGTCACGTCGAGAAGCTCCCAGAGGGTGCGCTTCTCGGTGTGCTCCGGGCACGCGGGATAGCCCGGTGCCGGTCGGATGCCGACGTACCGCTCGCCGATCAGGTCCTCGTTGGGCAGCTCCTCGTCGGCCGCGTAGCCCCAGAACTCCTTGCGCACCCGCTCGTGCATCCGCTCGGCGAACGCCTCGGCGAGCCGGTCGGCGATGGACTCCAGCAGGATGGCGCTGTAGTCGTCCAGGTCGGCCTTGAACTCGACGATCTTGTCCTGGCTGCCCAGCCCCGCAGTCACCGCGAACGCCCCGACGAAGTCCGGGATCCCGGTGTCCTTGGGCGCGACGAAGTCGCCGAGCGACCGGTTGGGCACGCCCTCGCGGTGCTCGCCCTGCTGGCGGAGGTTGCGCAGCGTCGCCCGGACCTCCGAGCGCGAGTCGTCGGCGTAGACCTCGATGTCGTCACCCACGGCGCTGGCCGGGAACAGCCCGATCACACCGTTGGCCGTGAGCCACTTCTCCTTGATCAGCCGGTCGAGCATGTCCTGCGCGTCTTCGTACAGCTTGCGCGCTGCCTCGCCGGTGGAGGGGTTGTTCAGGATGTCGGGGAACTTGCCCTTCATCTCCCAGGCGTTGAAGAACGGCTGCCAGTCGATGTACTCGCGCAGCTCGGCGATGTCGTAGTCGCTGAACACGGTGACACCGGGCTGCTTCGGCGACGGCGGCTGGTAGCCCTCCCAGTCGACGGGCGTGCGGTTCTCCCGCGCCTTGGTGAGGGTGAGCATGGGCCGGTCGTTCTTCGCGGAGTGCCGCTCCCGGAGCGAGGCGTAGTCCTCCTCCGTGGCGGCGAGCAGCGCCGGACGCTGCTCGTCGGAGAGCAGGGCCGCCGCGACCGGGACCGACCGCGAGGCGTCCTTGACCCAGATCACCGGGCCCGACCGACGCGGCGAGACCTTCACCGCGGTGTGCGCCCGCGACGTCGTCGCGCCGCCGATCAGCAGCGGGATGTCCAGGCCCTGTCGCTCCATCTCGGCGGCGAAGTTGACCATCTCGTCGAGCGACGGCGTGATCAGGCCGGAGAGCCCGATCATGTCGGCGTTGACCTCCTTGGCCTTGTCCAGGATCTTCTGCGCCGGGACCATCACGCCGAGGTCGATCACCTCGTAGTTGTTGCACTGCAGGACGACCCCGACGATGTTCTTGCCGATGTCGTGCACGTCGCCCTTGACCGTGGCCATCACGATGGTGCCGTTGTTGGTCTCAGCGTCACCGGGCTGCTTCTCGGCCTCGATGAACGGCAGCAGGTAGGCGACCGCCTTCTTCATCACCCGCGCCGACTTGACCACCTGGGGCAGGAACATCTTGCCGGCTCCGAAGAGGTCGCCGACGACGTTCATGCCGTCCATCAGGGGGCCCTCGATGACCTCGATCGGCCGGCCGCCGCGCGCGGAGATCTCGGCGCGCAGCTCCTCGGTGTCGGCCTCGACGTAGGCGTCGAGCCCCTTCACCAGGGCGTGCGTGATCCGTTCCTGCACCGGCAGGTTGCGCCACTCGTCGACGGCGGCGGGGTCCTTCTCCTGGCCCGCGGTGTTGTACTTCTCGGCGATCTCGAGCAGCCGCTCGGCCGCGTCGGGGCGCCGGTTGAGCACGACGTCCTCGATCCGCTCGCGCAGCTCCGGCTCGATCTCGTCGTACACGACGAGCGCGCCCGCGTTCACGATGCCCATGTCCAGCCCGGCGTCGATCGCGTGGTAGAGGAAGACGGCGTGGATCGCTTCGCGCACGGGATTGTTGCCGCGGAACGAGAACGACACGTTCGAGATGCCGCCGGAGATGAGGGCTCCGGGCAGGTTGGCCTTGATCCACCGGCAGGCGTCGATGAAGTCGATGCCGTACGTCGCGTGCTCCTCGATGCCCGTGGCCAGCGCGAAGCAGTTCGGGTCGAAGATGATGTCCTCGGCCGGGAAGCCGACCTCCTCGGTCAGGATCCGGTACGCGCGGCCGCAGATCTCCTTGCGGCGCTCGAGGTTGTCGGCCTGGCCGTCCTCGTCGAAGGCCATCACGACGACGGCGGTGCCGTACTTGCGGCACAGGCGGGCCTGCGCGACGAACTTCTCCTCGCCCTCCTTCAGCGAGATGGAGTTCACGATCGGCTTGCCCTGGATCGTCTTCAGGCCGGTCTCGATGACCTCCCACTTCGAGGAGTCGACCATGACCGGCACTCGGCTGATGTCGGGCTCGCTCGCGACCAGCTTGAGGAACCGGTCCATCGCGGCGATGCCGTCGATCATCCCCTCGTCCATGTTGACGTCGATGACCTGGGCGCCGCTCTCCACCTGCTGAGCGGCGACCGTCAGGCCGGTGTCGTAGTCGCCGGCCTTGATGAGGTTGCGGAAGCGCGCGGACCCGGTGATGTTGGTCCGCTCACCGACGTTGACGAACAGCGAGTCGGGCGTGATGTTCAGCGGCTCCAGGCCGGCCAGCCGCATCGCGGAGGGCACCTCAGGCACCGGGCGGGGGTCGGAGCCCTCGACGATGCGCGCGATGGCCGCGATGTGGTCGGGCGTCGTGCCGCAGCAGCCGCCGACGAGATTCACCAGGCCGGCGCCGGTGAACTCCTCGAGCACGGCGGCCATCTGGTCGGCGGTCTCGTCGTACTCGCCGAATGCATTCGGGAGGCCCGCGTTGGGGTAGCAGGAGACGAACGCGTCGGCGATCCGGGACAGCTCGGCGAGGTACGGGCGGATCTCGGCCGCCCCGAGGGCACAGTTCAGGCCGACCGCGAGAGGCCGGGCGTGCCGCATGGAGTTCCAGAACGCCTCGGTGACCTGCCCGGACAGGGTGCGACCGGAGGCGTCGGTGATCGTGCCGGAGATGATCACCGGCCAGCGCCGCCCGCGCTCCTCGAAGAGCGTCTCCAGGGCGAAGATCGCGGCCTTCGCGTTGAGCGTGTCGAAGATCGTCTCGATCAGCAGCAGGTCCGCGCCGCCGTCGACGAGGCCCCGCGCCTGCTCGCCGTACGCCGTGACCAGCTCGTCGTAGGAGACGTTGCGGGCACCGGGGTCGTTGACGTCGGGCGAGATCGACGCCGTGCGGTTGGTGGGTCCGAGCGCGCCGGCGACGTAGCGCGGGTGGTCGGGTGTGGCGACGGCGTCACAGGCGGCGCGCGCGAGGCGGGCGCCCTCGTAGTTGAGCTCGTAGGCGAGCTCCTGCATGCCGAAGTCGGCCTGAGCGATCGTGGTCGCCGAGAACGTGTTGGTCTCCACGATGTCGGCGCCCGCGCGGAGGTACTCCTCGTGGATGGAGCGGATCATGTCCGGCTGGGTCAGCACGAGCACGTCGCTGTTGCCCTTGACGTCGGAAGGCCAGTCGGCGAAGCGCTCGCCGCGGTATTCCGCCTCGCCCGGCGAGAACCGCTGGATCATCGTGCCCATCGCACCGTCGATGACGAGGATCCGCTGCTCGAGGAGCTCCGTGAGCTCTGCAGTGGCGTCCGGTCGCACCTGGGGTTCGAACGCAGTCACGCTGCCATCCATGGGCAAGGGGCTCCTTCCATGTCGGAAGGCGTCCTTCGGGCTCTGCCGAGCGTGGCGGATCGTCAGCGACCCGTTGCAACGCCTCTCGGCCCGCCAAGTCTAAGGGGTGGGTGCACAACACCGGGGGCCATTTCGACCTGAGGACATCCGGCTTCCCCCGCGGGGACGCTCCCCGCGTGGCTAGGCTGAACAGGTGATCGAGATCGACGACGTGCACCCACTCACCCGCCCGGTGATGATCTGCGCGTTCGAGGGCTGGAACGACGCCGCCGGCGCGGCCACCGGCGTGATCGACCACCTGATCGACGTGTGGGGTGCCCAGCTGGTCGCCGCTGTCGACCCCGAGGAGTTCTACGACTTCCAGGTCAACCGCCCGGTCGTCGGCACCGGCGACGACGGGATCCGCCGGATCACCTGGCCCTCGAGCCAGCTGTTCGTCGCCCGGCCGCCCGGCTCGCACCGAGACGTCGTGCTCCTGCGCGGCATCGAGCCCAACATGAAGTGGCGGCAGTTCTGCGCGGAGGTGCTGGCGGCGGCGGACGACCTCGGCGTCGAGCTGGTCGTGACCCTCGGCGCCCTTCTCGCCGAGACGCCGCACACCCGGCCGATCCCTGTGACCGGGACCGCCACCGAGCTCGACCTCGACGACCGGCTCAAGCTCGAGCCGTCCACCTACGAAGGCCCGACCGGGATCGTCGGCGTGCTGCAGGACGCGTGCGCGCGGCTGGACCTGCCCGCCGTGTCGTTCTGGGCGGCCGTCCCCCACTACCTGCCGCAGGCCCCGTGTCCCAAGGGCACCCTGGCCCTCCTCACCCAGGTCGAGGACGTCCTGGAGGTCTCGGTCCCGCTGGGCGACCTCCCGGAGGAGACCCGCGCCTGGGAGCGAGGTGTCGCCGAGCTCGCCGAGGAGGACGAGGACGTCGCGGAGTACGTCCGCAGCCTCGAGGAGTCCAAGGACACCGCCGACCTGCCCGAGGCCAGCGGCGAGGCCATCGCCCGGGAGTTCGAGCGCTACCTCAAGCGCCGGGAGAACCCGG
>JAEKKP010000032.1 GCA_019510315.1 Propionibacteriales bacterium | reverse complement strand
GGCTCGCTGTTCGACACTCCTGCCACCCCGGTCGCTGAGCCTGTCGAAACCAAGCCCGTCGACGAGAAGCCCGCCGAGGCCAAGCCCGTGACGACGAAGGCGACCGAGAGCACCGGGTCGCTCTTCGACTTCCCGGCGCCGGGCCAGGACGAGCCGACTCCCGCCGAGGAGGCACAGGCCGAGGCCGTGGCCGAGGAGAAGCCGGTGACCTCCGAGCCCCCGGCCGAGATCGGGAGCGGGTCGCTCTTCGACATCGCGCCGGCGGCCCCCGCCGAAGCGGCTCCCGCCGAGGAGAAGGCGGCCGAGCCGGACGAGCCCGAGGACCAGGCCGACGCCGGCGACGAGCCCGCCGAGGAGAAGCCCAGCGAGAAGCCCGCCCACCAGCCGAAGGCCGGGACCGACATCCCCGAGGGCGGGTCCCTGTTCGACCTGTGACGTCGAAACCAACGATTACTACGGTCGCGTAACTTTGCGAAGGCCGCGCTCGTTGACCTCCTGACTCCCGGGAGGACCATCGTGCGCTCATTGACCCGTCTGCTCGCCGCCGCCCTGTCGGCGCTCGCCCTCGTCGCCGGCACCTTCGGAGGGCCGGCCACCGCCTCCGCTGCGTCCACGGTCGCGGCCCCCGTTGCCGACGGGATGCACTGGACGCCGCGGCCGGAGCAGTACGCCGGCACGGCGACCACCCGCGACCTCGCCATCCCGATGAGCGACGGCGTGGTGCTCCGCGGCGACCTGGTGCTGCCGGCCGACGCGGACGGCCATCCTGCGCCCGGCCCGTTCCCGGTCGTCGTGACGATCACCGCCTACAACAAGACGGTCATCGCCGGCGGGTTCGGCTCGACGCTCGCCGGCGCCCCGCCGGCGTACCTGGTCAAGCGCGGCTACGCCCAGCTCACGGTGGACGCGCGCGGCACCGGCTCGTCCGAGGGCCAGTGGTGCGCCTTCTGCACCCGCGAGGACCAGGACGGGGCCGAGGTGATGACCTGGGCGCACGAGCAGCCGTGGAGCAACGGCGACACGGCGATGACGGGCGCGTCGTACATGGGGATCGCCCAGATCTTCGCCGCCGCGGGCAGGCCCGCGGGGCTCAAGGCGATCTTCCCGCAGGTGCCGGGCGCCGACGTCTACCGCGACATCGTGGCGTCGGGCGGGCAGCTGGACGTCGGGTTCATGCCCGCATGGCTCGGCCTCGTCACCTTCACCTCGCTGATCCCGCCGGCGGTCGCGGCGACCGACCCGCAGTCGGGCTTCGTCGCCCTCGCCAGCCACCTGCTGGCGGCTGCGACGTTCACCGCACCGCTGCTGCTCGAGGCTGCCGCGGGCGCGGATCCGGCGTACGACGGCCCGTTCTACGCCCAGCGCTCGTCGATCAACGTGATCGACAAGGTCGACGTCCCCACGTTCCTGATCAGCGGGGAGTACGACCTGTTCCAGCGCGGCACTCCCTTGCTCTTCGAGCGGCTGCGCAAGCGAGGCGTCCCGGCGAAGCTGATCATCGGCCCGTGGGATCACCTCCAGGGCTCGTCCGGAGCCCAGGTGGGTGACGCCGGCTACGGGTCGCTCGCCGAGCTGCAGCTGCGCTGGTTCGACCACTACGTCAAGGGCATGCCCGACCCGGAGCTCGACGGCGACATCCCGCCGCTGACCTACTACGAGCAGGGCACCGGCCACTGGCGGACCTCTGACGCCTGGGTGGGCTCGGACCGGAAGGCCCTGACGTTCAAGCTGTCGGGAGGCACGCTGCTCAGTGGCGGCACGCTCACCACGGGCACCGCCGCGCCGGGGAGCTCGACGATCCTGCCGATCCCGGTCTCGGGCCTGTGCACCCGCTCCACGAACCAGTGGACCGCGGGGGTCATGAACCTCTTCCCGTTCCCGAACCCGTGCCTGACCGACAACCGGCTCAACGATCTGACCGGCGTCGTCTTCGACACGGCTCCGATGACCGCGCCGGTGCGGTTCCAGGGGCCCATCAACGCCCGGCTCTACGCCTCGGTGCTGGGTCTCGTCGGCGACGGGATGCTGTCGGTGTCGGTCGAGGACGTCGCCCCGGACGGCACGGTGAGCCGGCTGACCGGCGGCTGGCAGGTGATCTCGTTCCGCGATCTCGACCAGACACGCTCGCGGTACCTCGACGGCGCGCTGATCCAGCCGTACCACCCGTTCACGCAGGCCTCCCGGCACAACCTGACCGGCACCGCGCCGATCGACGTCGAGGTCTTCCCGACCGGTGCGTCGATCGAGCCGGGCCACCGGCTCCGGCTCGCCATCCAGGCGTACGACGTGCCGCACCTGCTGCCCAACCTGACGCTCGCGCTCGGTGGGCTCTCGGCGATCACCGTGCACACCGGCGGACTCACGCCGTCGTCGCTGACGGTGCCCGCGGTGACCCCCTGAGCGAGGGTCAGCCGCACCCGCCACGGTTGAACCGGATCGACGCTGCCGAGCGAGCAGTGCCGGTCCGCCCGGCGTCGGTGCGGTAGGAGTACTCGAGCCCGTCCAGGCGCGCCCCGGGACCTCCGCGCAGGTGCACGAAGGTCAGGACCGCGCGCTGCACCTCGAGGTGTGCCCCGACAAGGCTGGTGCGTCCGCGCCAGTCCACGTGCTGGCCGAGCGACCGCCGGATCGTGGAGGAGTGGACGGGCCAGGTGACGATCTCGGTGCCCGCCGGGCGCTGACCGACGACGCCCGCCGCCAGCCCGCCGCGGGCGTCGACGGCTCCGACACCGACGGCCCGGACCCCGGTGATCGTCAGCGGCGTGGCGGCCACCAGGAAGTCCTGGAACACGGCCAGGTCGGACCGTCCCCTCACGTGGCGCAGGCACAGCTTGTTGTCCGCCCCGTCGCCCTCGACGACAAGTGCCGGTCCAGATGCTGCGGGGGGTCGGGAGGACCCGGGTGCACCGGGCCGGGCGCCGCCGCCGTTCGCGCAGCCGGCCAGAAGAAGGCCCAGCACGACGAGGGCGATCGACAGACGAGCGGCACGGGTCGGCACGAGGCACAGGCTAGGGCGACGGCACTCTGATGTCATATCAGCCTTGACATGACATCACTATGATGTCACTGTGGTGCGCATGGACATCACCCCGTACGTCGAGCGCCTCCGCCACGACCTGACCCAGGCCGCGGCAGCCGGCGACGACCGGGTCCGCGACGCCGCCGAGCGGCTCGGCCTGGCCCTGGACCCGAGCATGCGGCTGGCCCTCATGGAGGCGCTGTCGCAGGCCGCCGCCGAGATCACCACCGAGATGCGCGCCGGCTCCGTCGACGTGCGCCTCACCGGGCGCGAGCTGGAGTTCGTGGTCGAGGACCCGACTCCCGAGCCCGCGACGCCGCCCGCCGCCGTCGGCGCGGCAGCCGCCGAGGACGACGAGGACGACGGCGCGGCCACGGCCCGCATCACCCTGCGGCTGCCCGAGAGCGTCAAGGCCAAGGCCGAGGAGCTGGCGGGTCGCAGCGGCAGCTCGCTGAACACCTGGATCGTCAACGTGCTCCGCGCCGCGACCCGCGAGGGCGCGATCAACATCGACATCGACCTGTCCAGCATCCCGTTCCTGGAGGGCTCCGACCCGTTCGGGCCCGGCCGCGGCCAGCGTCGTGGCACCCGCCGGATGACCGGCTGGGTCTGACCCTCACCAACGAAACAAGGAGAAGCACCATGGACCAGACCTTCGACACCCCCGAGCCCGTCGCGCTGTTCGTCTCGCTCGGCGCCGGCGGCGTCACCGTCGAGGCAGCCGACACCGGCGAGTCCCGGGTCGAGATCGTCGGCCCGAGAGCCGACGAGTTCACCGTCGAGCTGCGCGGGCGCAACCTCGCCGTGGCAGCCCCGAAGGGCCGCTTCCTCGGCATCGGCCACGACAGCCACACCGTGCGGGTCGTCGTACCGACCGGGAGCGACCTGTCGACCAAGACCGGGTCGGCCGACACCGAGACGATCGGCTCGCTCGGCACGATCAGCCTCAAGACCGGCTCCGGCGACGTCGAGGTCGAGCGGGCCGACGGCCCGCTGGTCGTCGACAGCGGATCGGGCGACATCCGCTGCCACGAGGCCGCGGCCGAGGTGCGCATCAAGAGCGGGTCCGGCGACGTCGACCTCGGCGACGTGCGCGGCACCACCGGCATCTCGACCGGCTCGGGCGACGTCGTGATCGGCTCGGTCCACGAGCGCACGGTCGTCAAGACCGGCTCCGGCGATCTCGAGCTCAAGCGCACGGAGTCCGACGTCAGCCTGACCACCGCCTCCGGCGACCTGGTCATCGGCCACGCGCCACGCGGCCGGATCACCGCCAAGAACGTCTCGGGAGACGTCCGGGTCGGCATCCCGGCCGGCACCCCGGTGTGGACCGACGTCAACACGGTCAGCGGCTCGGTCGCGAGCGACCTGCAGAGCGCCGGCAAGCCGGCCGACGGGCAGGACTACGTCGAGCTGCGTGCGAGCACCGTCAGCGGCGACGTCCGCCTCGTGCAGGTGTGATCCGCGATGAGCGACCCGGCCCCGATCACGACCGAGCAGGAGACACCCGACCGACACGAGACACGAGAGGAGGCACCGCCATGTGGGAGAGCCCGACGCTCCAGAGAGAGCTGGCGAACCTGATCATCACCGAGCGTGTCCGCCGCGCCGACCGTCGGCGCAAGCACGGCCCCCGATGAGCCCGCTCTGGTCGCGCCGCGCGCTGCGGCTGGCGACCGCTCGACCTAGATCCGGGTGCGGTGGAAGTTCGCGTACGACCGTGATGGCGTCGGCCCGCGCTGCCCCTGGTAGCGCGAGCCGTACTTCTCCGACCCGTACGGATGCAGCGCCGGCGACGACAGTCTGAAGAAGCACAGCTGCCCGATCTTCATCCCCGGGTAGAGCTTGATCGGCAGCGTCGCGACGTTGGCGAGCTCCAGGGTCACGTGGCCGCTGAAGCCGGGGTCCACGAAGCCGGCGGTCGCGTGGGTCAGCAGGCCCAGCCGCCCCAGCGACGACTTGCCCTCCACGCGGGCCGCGACGTCGTCGGGCAGCGAGACCACCTCGTACGTCGACCCGAGGACGAACTCGCCCGGGTGCAGGATGAACGGCTCGTCGCCGTCCGCCTCCACGACCCGCGTCAGGTCGGACTGGTCGGCGGCGGGGTCGATGTGGGGGTAGCGGTGGTTCTCGAAGACGCGGAAGTAGCGGTCCAGCCGGAAGTCGATGCTGGACGGCTGGATCATCGACTCGTCGTACGGCTCGACGCTGATCCGCTTCGCGTCGATCTCGGCGAGGATGTCGCGGTCGGAGAGCAGCACAGCGGACAACCTATCCCCAGCACCGGTGGTTGAGGAGGTCGAAACCCCGCCTGCCAGAATCGGCGCCATGCCGTTCCACCGCTACGTCGCCCTGGGCGACTCGTTCACCGAGGGCGTCGGTGACCCTGACCCGCTGCGCCCCAACGGCCTGCGGGGCTGGGCCGATCGTGTCGCCGAGGTCCTCTCCACCCAGGCCGGTGGCGACTTCGGCTACGCCAACCTCGCGATCCGCGGCCGCAAGCTGCCGGCGATCATCGACGAGCAGGTCGGCCCCGCCCTCGCGCTCGAGCCCGACCTCGTCACCATCCACGGCGGCGGCAACGACGTCCTGCGCCCGCGGGTCGACCTCGACGCTCTCGCCGCCAGGTACGACGAGGCGGTCGGCCGCCTTGCGGCGAGCGGTGCCCGGGTCGTGCTCTTCACGATCGCCGACCCCGGCATCAACCCGGTGTTCAAGATGATCCGCGGCCGCACCGCCGTGTTCAACGAGTGGGTCCGCGAGATCGCCGACCGCCACCAGGCAACGCTCGTCGACATGTGGCGGATGCGCGGCTGGAAGGTCAGCGAGGTGATGGACGAGGACCGGCTGCACCTCAACCCGGTCGGCCACCAGGCCATCGCGATCGAGGTGCTCGACGCCCTCGCGGCCGACCACGCGCTGGCGCCGCTGCCGCTGCCCGACGTCGTCGAGCAGTCGGCCCGCGAGCGCCGGGCGGCCAACCTCGCCTGGGCACGGCAGCACGCCGTGCCGTGGGTGCACCGCCGTCTGACCGGACGCTCGTCGGGTGACGGCGTCCTGCCGAAGCGGCCGACCCTGGAGCCGATCGCGGTGGCGACCGGCTCCCAGGGCTAGCGCGTCACTGGGCGGCGGTGGCGGCCGTCTTCTGGATGTCGATCACGAACACCAGGGTCTGGCCGGAGAGCTGCTGACCCGCGCCCTTCTCGCCGTACGCGTACTTCGGCGGGATGGAGACGACCAGCTTGGTGCCGACCTTCTGGCCGACCAGCGCGGCGCCGAAGCCCTCGACGACCTGGTCGGTGGCGAAGCTCGCCGGCTGCTTGCCGTAGCTCTGGTCGAAGATCTTGCCGGTGTCCCAGCTGGTGCCCTGGTAGTCGAGCGTCACGGTGTCGCCGGCCTTGACGACGTCACCGGTGCCCGGCTTGAGCACCTTGAGCAGCAGGTCGGCCGGCGGCTTTCCGCCGGGCAGCGTCAGCTTCGGCGTGCCCTTGGAGTTGAACTTCACGGTCGGCGGGTTCTTCTTCCACTCCTGGGGCACGAGCGGCTGCTTGTCGCCGATCACGTCGGTGACGATGACGAGGCTGTCCTCGGCGGTGATGCCGAGCTGGGTGTTGCCCTGCGGGCCGTACATGTCCTTCGCCGGCGCGGCCACGACCACGCGCGAGCCGATCGGGACGCAGTCGATGCCCGCGGTGAACGCCTGGATCATCTGCGAGTCACCGACGGTGAGGCTGACCGGCTGGGTGCCCAGCGCCTTGCCGTCCTTGCCGAGGTAGACGCTGATGAGGAGGTCGAGCGTCTCGCCGGACTTGGTCTGCGCACCGGTGCCCTTGTCGAGGACCGTGCGCTCGAGCCCGGTCGCCTTCAGCGGCGTGGTGAAGGTGGCGGTCTGCTTCGTCCCGAAGTCGCCGCTGACCTTCACGCCCTCGCTGGTCTTGCCGGACGGGTACTTGGTGCACCCGTTGGCGTCCTTCGTCGGCGAGGCGCTCGCCGAGCTCTTGTCCGGCTTCGACGACGTCTTGTCCTTGTTGTCGCTGCCGCAGGACGCCAGCACCAAGGTGGAGGCGGCCAGGAGGGCGACGGGCGCAAGCCGGCGCAGGGTGGTGGTGCGGAACATGTGAGCTCGTTTCATCGACGACGTGATCTGGGACAGTCTCCCAAGTTCCTCAAACCCGCCTTGCAGCGGCCTGTGCAGGACCTGTGGATGCCCGCGGATGAGCCATGGGGACACGGTGCGTGGCGCCCCGCGTTGTCGGCTACCATCACACCTCGTCGGACCATGCTCGCGCCAGAGTACGGCGCCGACGCGCGGATGTAGCTCAGTTGGTAGAGCGCGACCTTCCCAAGGTCGATGTCGCGAGTTCGAATCTCGTCATCCGCTCCATGAAACCGACCAGCGAGTTCACCGGCTTCCCCGAGGCGGCCCTCGACTTCTACGACGACCTCGAGATGGACAACACGAAGTCCTTCTGGGAGGCGCACAAGGCGGTCTGGACCGAGTCCGTCAAGGCGCCGATCACCGCCCTGACCGATGCGCTCGCGGCCGAGTTCGGCCCGGCGAAGGTGTTCCGGCCCTACCGCGATGTGCGGTTCGCGAAGGACAAGACGCCCTACAAGACCCATCAAGGTGCGTACGTCGCGGTCGGGCCCGCGTGCGGCTGGTACGTCGAGATCTCCGCCCGTGGGGTCCGCACCGGCGGAGGGTTCTACGACGCGAGCGGTCCCGACCTCGCCCGGGTCCGCGCGTCGATCGACCACGAGGCGACCGGCAAGGAGCTGCAACGGATCCTTGCGAAGCTCGAGAAGGCCGGCTTCGAGGTCGGCGGCGAGCAGCTGAAGACCTCACCGCGCGGGTACGACGCGGACCACCCCAGGATCGAGCTGCTCCGACACAAGTCACTCACTGCCGGCAAGCCCTACGGCTTCGACAAGGTGATCCACTCCCCCAAGCTCCTCGACGCCGTCCGCAAGGACTGGCGTGCGCTCAAGCCCCTGGTCGAGTGGGTGTCGGTGCGGCTGGGCGACTGATCCACCTCGGGACTACTCGGGCTTCCGCACCGTCGCGAGCGTGCGCTCGACCTCCCAGTGGGCTCGCATCGACTTGATCTTCCCCTCGTCGGTCATGACGTAGGTCGCGATCAGGTCCGTGTCGGCCAGGGTGCCGTCCTCCATGACCGTGCTGAAGGTGCCGATGTTGGCGCAGGCGTTGCCGTTGGCGAACGAGTCGCGGATGGTGAACCGGAACTCCTTGACGGGCGCGATGGCCATGTCCCAGAACGCGCTGATCCCCGCCTTGCCGCGGTGACCCTTGCCGTCGGGGTCGAAGAACGAAGGGCCGACCGGGTCCTCCAGCAGCGCGTCGTCGTCGAACAGCTCGAGCCACTCCTCCTTGGCCTTGCGCGAGACCGCGTCGTAGGAGCGCTGCGAGAGCCGGCGGGCGGGGTGGTCGCCGTCGGGCGCCTCCCAGGTGATGAACTCGGAGTCGATCATCCGAAAACTGTAACGAGTTTCAGTTTCGGCGCCAAGGGCGCCCGGCCGCGGGCTTGGTAGGTTCGGCGAGGCGCCACCCCTCCCGCGCCGGACAGGGCTCGACATGACACTCCTCGACGTGAACGGCGTGCAGGTCAACGTCGTCGACACCGGCGCCCCTCCGGACCGCCCGGACGCGCCCGTGGTCGTACTCGGACACGGCCTCCTGTTCAGCACGACGATGTGGCGACACCAGATCGAGGCGCTGCGACCGGCGTACCGCTGCGTCGCCATCGACTGGCGCGGCCAGGGCGCAACGCCGGCCACCCGCGACGGCTACGACATGGACACCCTGTACGCCGACGCGGTGGCCGTGATCGAGCGGCTCGGCGTCGGACCCGTGCACTACGCGGGGCTGTCGATGGGCGGCTTCGTCGGACTGAGGCTCGGCGCTCGGCGACCCGACCTCCTCCGCTCCCTCACGCTCATCGACACCAGCGCCGGCCCGGAGGACCCCGACAACATCAGCAGCTACCGGCTGCTGGCGGCGCTCTACCGCCTCGTCGGCTGGCGGCCGCTGAAGGGCAAGGTCGCACCGATCATGTTCAGCGAGGAGTTCCTCGCCACGCCCGAGGGCCGCGAGGTCGTCCAGATCTGGTCGGGCGAGGTCAGCCGGCAGAGCCGTCGGGGGACGCACGGCGCGATCCGCGGAGTCACCGACCGGCTGCCGGTCGACGACGAGATCGGCGCGATCAAGGCGCCCACCCTCGTCATCGTCGGCGCCGGCGACGTCGCCACCACCAGCGACAAGTCCGACGCGATCGCCGAGCTCGTTCCCGACGCAGAGCTCGTGGTCCTGCCCGGCGTCGGCCACGTCAGCGCCCTGGAGGCTCCCGAGGCCGTCAACGGCGCGTTGATCCCGTTCCTCGCCTCGCACTGACCGCAACCGACACCGCGCGTCGGCGGCCAGGACACGCTCCGTTCACCGTCGCGCCACGGCGCCGGCGCAGGCTCGAGCCATGGCACGACGTACGGTCATCTGGCACATCGGCCCGGCCGACCCCGGCACCGCCTTCCTCGCCGACGCGCTCGACCAGCACCGCGAGGAGCTCCGCGACCTCGGCATCTGCGCCCCGACGGGACCGTGGCACGAGGTCGAGGACCGGATCTGGAAGCACAAGGGCCTCAGCGTCCTGAGCACGCCCGACGCGGCGCGCGCCGACCACGACGCGGTTGCGCTCCGCCTCGCCGGGCTGCGCGACGTGGAGCTGCACCTCGTCGTGCTCGTGCGCGACCTGCCCAGCCAGGTCTTCGCCGCCTGGCAGGACGGCGTCCAGCACGGCAGCACCACCTCGCTGGCCAAGTACGCCGCCCGAGTGCTCGACCCGGAGCGGACGCACTGGCAGGCCGAGGAGTTCTGGGCCGGTCGCGACCTGTCGACGTTCCTTCCGCGCTGGACGCGCGCGATCCATGCGGACCGGGTGCACGTTGTCGCGGCACCCTCCGACCCCGACGCGATCTGGACGCTGTTCCTCGGCCAGACGGGCATCGGCGACCTGCCGCGGCCCGAGGCACTGGTGCCGCCGGCGCTGACTGCCGACCTGGACCCCGAGCGCGTCCTGGACATCACGACCCGCTGGGCCAAGCTCGTCGCCGAGCGCGGCTTCGACCAGCAGGGCTCCCTGATCGCGGCCAGCCTCGCCCCGGTCGCGGCGGCGTCGCGTGAAGAGCAGTTCGAGGCGGTCGCGGAGCTGCTGACCGCGACCACCGCCGAGATCGAACGGCTCAGCGGCGAGGTGGCCGGCCTGCGCGTCGAGAACGCCCGGCTGGACCGGAAGCGGCGCAAGCACAAGCGGCGGCTCGCCGAGCTGGCGAATTCACTACCTCGGTAGTGAATTGGCCGCTTGCGTCACGAAATTCCGCGGAAGAAGCGGTGAATTCAACTACTGAAGTAGTGAATTCGCGCCACCACGAAGCCCCTCTACCCGCCGGCCGCTTTGGCGTGCGTCACAGCGCGTCCGATCTGCTTGCAACCTCAACTTTCGCGAGACATACTGTTGTTACCGACCGGTAGCAAAGCCGGTCGCGGAACTTCGAGAGCCGAAAAGGTGGGTCAGTGAGCCACTACAAGACCAACATCCGCGACATCGAGTTCAACCTCTTCGAGGTGCTGGGCCGGGACGAGATCCTCGGCCAGGGCCCGTTCGAGGCGATCGACGGCGACACGGCCAGGTCGATCATCGCGGAGATGGACCGTCTCGCGCGTGAGGACCTCGCCGCGTCGTACGAGGACAGCGACCGCAACCCGCCGGTCTTCGACCCCGAGACCAACACCGCGCCCCTGCCGGAGTCGTTCAAGAAGAGCTACCAGGCCTGGATGGACGCGGAGTACTGGCGCCTGCAGATCAACGAGGAGCTCGGCGGTACGCCGGCCCCGTCGTCGCTGAACTGGGCGCTCGCCGAGCTGATCCTGGGCGCAAACGCGCCGATCTGGATGTACGCCTGCGGGCCCGCCTTCGCCGGCGTGATCCAGCGCAACGGCATCGACCGCGACAAGCGGATCGCGCAGCTCATGGTGGAGAAGCAGTGGGGCGCCACGATGGTGCTCACCGAGCCCGACGCCGGGTCCGACGTCGGCGCCGGCCGCGCCAAGGCGACGGCCAACGACGACGGCTCCTGGAACATCACCGGGGTCAAGCGGTTCATCACCTCGGGCGAGTCCGACATGACCGAGAACATCGTGCACCTGGTCCTCGCGCGCCCGCAGGGCATCGAGGGCGTCGGCGGCCCGGGCACCAAGGGCCTGAGCCTCTTCATCGTGCCGAAGTTCCACTTCGACCACGAGACCGGTGAGCTGACCGGCGAGCGCAACGGCGCCTACGTCACCAACGTCGAGCACAAGATGGGCATCAAGGTCTCCAACACCTGCGAGGTCACCTTCGGCGACCCGCAGGTCGGCGGCGGCGAGCCGGCCCAGGGCTGGCTGCTCGGCGAGGTGCACAACGGCATCGCGCAGATGTTCCAGGTCATCGAGAACGCCCGGATGATGGTCGGCACCAAGGCGATCGCCACCCTGTCGACCGGCTACCTCAACGCGCTCGAGTACGCCAAGGAGCGGGTCCAGGGCGCCGACCTCACCCAGTCGGCCGACAAGACCGCACCGCGGGTCACGATCACGCACCACCCCGACGTACGCCGGTCGCTGATGACCCAGAAGGCGTTCTCCGAGGCGATGCGGGCGCTCGTGCTCTACACCGCGTCCTGGCAGGACCGCGTCCAGATCGCCGAGCACACCGGCGAGCGCGACGAGCTCGCCGAGCGGGTCAACGACCTGCTGCTGCCGATCGTGAAGGGCTACGGCTCGGAGCGCTCCTGGGTGCTCCTGGGCACCGAGTCGCTGCAGACCTTCGGCGGGTCGGGCTTCCTGCAGGACTACCCCGTCGAGCAGTACGTCCGCGACGCGAAGATCGACACCCTCTACGAGGGCACCACGGCGATCCAGGGGCAGGACTTCTTCTTCCGCAAGATCGTCAAGGACCAGGCCAAGGCGCTGGGACACCTCAACAGCGAGATCGACGCGTTCATCAAGAGCGAGGCCGGCAACGGTCGCCTGAAGGTCGAGCGCGAGCTGCTCGCCAAGGCGCTCGAGGACGCCGGCCGGCTGGTCGGCTCGATGGTCAACACGCTGATGAGCGCCGACGAGTCCGCCGAGGGCGGCGACATCCGCAACATCTACAAGGTCGGCCTCAACACCACCCGCCTGCTGATGGTGCTCGGCGACGTCGTCTGCGGCTGGCTGCTGCTCAAGGGCGCCGAGGTGGCGCTGGAGAAGCTCGCCGGCGAGGTGTCCGAGTCCGACAAGCACTTCTACGAGGGCAAGGTGGCGGCGGCGCAGTTCTTCGCCCGCACCAACCTGCCCCGGGTGACCGCCGAGGTCGAGATCGCCGAGGCGACCGACCTGTCGCTGATGGACCTCGACGAGGCTGCGTTCTAGGCGCCCGACACCGAGTACGCCGACAGGGCCGTCCCGCTCAGCGGGGCGGCCCTGTCGCACGTCCGGGCATGGACGCCCGTCGGTCGGGTACCGCCACAAAACGGCACGAATGTGCCGTGGGCGGCCCGAGCCGTCGCGAACCTAGGGAGTGAACATGGGTATCGGTCTTGGCATCGTGCTCCTCGTCATCGGCCTCATCCTGGTGTCCGGAGTCGTGAACTTCGACATGAGCTACATCGACGACAACGGTCTCGGCTGGATCCTGGTGGTCGTCGGTGCGCTGGCGATCGTGCTCGCCCTGATCATCAACGCGCAGAACGGCCGAGCCCACGTCACGCGGACCGAGCGACACATCGAGGAGTGACAACAGGCACGGGCGCCCCTGCCCGACTGTGATCAATCGGCGCCGGCCGTCTCGCCCACCAGGGCGGGGCGGCCGTGCTGCTGCAGCGGCAGGAGAGCAGGCCGCTTCGCCACCCGCTCGCTGCCGCGGCGCCACAGCTGGCGGGCGAGGAACGGCACCAGGAAGGTGGCGACCCAGTGGGCGTCGCGGCTGACCGCGACCCAGCGGTCGAACCGACCGGCGACCTCGGCGGGGCGCCGGCCGAGGTCAGGCCCGGCCCAGGAGTCGTCCGCGCCCGGGAGCTCCAGGAGCGCCGCCATCGCCGCCGCGATCCGCGCATGACCCACGGTGCTGCCGTGGATCCGGTCGTGGCTCCACATCTGCGGGTCGCCGCACAGGGCGAGGGGGAAGAGGTCGAGCACCTCGACACCGTGACGCTCCGCCGCGACCTTGATGCGCGCGTTGAGTGCCGCCTCACGAGGCCGCAGCCGAGCGAGCACCGGCAGCATCCGCGCGATGTCCGGGAACGTCATGGTCAGCACGTGGCAGCCTGTCGAGGTGAGCGCGGCGAACGTCTGCTCGATCCGGTCGACGGTGCGGTCGAGGTCGAAGTCGTGCCGCAGCACGTCGTTCATCCCCACCACGACGGTTGCCAGGTCGGGCGTCAGCGACAGCGCGGTCGGGAGCTGCTTCTCCAGCACGTCGGCAGCGCGCGCGCCGCGGATCGCGAGGTTGGCGTAGGCGAGTCCGGGGCTCGTGGTCGCCTCCAGCGCCACGGCGAGCCGGTCGGCCCAGCCGACGAGTGCCCCTGACTCGTCGAGGTCGTTGAGGCCCTCGGTCTGGCTGTCGCCGAGGGCGACGAAGCGCTGGTACGCCGATGTCATGTGGTCAGGTACCCAGCTCCGGCCGCGCTCACGCAGGGCCGTCCAGACGAGCGCTCACGCAGCACCGGCCCGGCGACGGCTCGAGTGACGCCGTGACGCCGCGGCAGCCGAGGCCGTCGATCACCCCGGCAACGAGGTCCAGGTTGAGGCCGCAGACGAGGGTCGTGTGCTCGCGGGCGATCCGGTCGAACGGGCAGTTGTCGAGCACCAGGCGCGACTCCTCGACCCGGGGTTCGTAGCCGACCTCCTCGAGCACCTCGGCGACCTGGTCCAGCGGCCCGCCGGAGGAGTCGGTGCGGTGGGTCGATCCGAGCTCGCGGCCACGGTTCCGGGCGACCTCCGGCGCGACCTCGTCGACGGGAAGACGGGTCTCGACCGAGGCCGCCGCCGCGGCGGCGAGCACGTCGCCGAGCAGGTCGTAGTGCCGCGGCGGCAACGAGACCGCGAACTCGCGCGCCGAGCGCCGGTAGAGCTTGGCCGGCCGCCCGGCGCCGGGTCCGGTGCGGCCGGTGAGCCGGCGGAACTCGACCTCCAGCAGGCCGTCGTCGACGAGCCGGTCGAGGTGGAACTTCGCGGTGTGCACCGGTACGCCGACCGCGTCGGCCGCCTCCTCGCGCCCGACCGGCCCGGCGCTGCGCGCGACGTACCGGTAGAGCCGGCGGCGCAGCGGCTCGGCCAGCGCCGCGAGGTCGGCGGCGTCCTCGAGCGGATCGGTCATTTCTAAAGAGTAGATGTGTTGACGAAAGACCGCCAGAGTCCTAACGTGAAGAATATTCTCCTTTAGAAAGGACCAGCACCATGACCACCTCCTCGACCACGCCGGGCAGGACCGCTTCCACCGCCGGACACGCCCGGGCGATCGGCACCGACGGCGCCCTCGACGCCTACCGCCTGCTGCGCACCGTCTTCACCGTCGCGCCGATCCTGTTCGGCATCGACAAGTTCGCCGAGGTGCTCACCGACCACTGGGAGAAGTACCTCGCACCCTGGGTCAACGACCTCATTCCCGGAGACGCCCACCAGGCCATGCTGATCATCGGCGTGATCGAGATCGTCGCCGGGCTGCTCGTCGCCTTCGCGCCGAAGTGGGGCGCGGTCGTGGTCGCGCTCTGGCTGGCCGGGATCATCGTGAACCTCCTGATCCTCGGCGACTACTACGACGTCGCGCTGCGCGACTTCGGCCTGCTCGTCGGCGCCCTCGCTCTTGCGCGCCTCGCGGCATCGCCGGTCGCCAAGTGAGCGAGCGCGCGCTCGAGCAGCCGGCCCGGCTGCGGGTCGTCCACGACGGCACGGCGCCCGACCTCGTCGCGGCGGAGGAGGCGGCCGCAGCCTTCATGACCGCGCTGCGCATCCCCCTCGACGAGCCCGACCTCGCGGACACACCGCGCCGACTCGCGCACGCCTACGCCGAGCTGCTCGCGGTCCCGGAGTACGACTTCACGACGTTCCCCAACGCCGAGCGCTACGACGAGCTGGTGCTCGTCCAGGACATCCCGGTGCAGTCGGTCTGCGAGCACCACCTGCTGCCGTTCCGCGGGGTCGCCCATGTCGGCTACCTGCCGGCCGCGCGTATCGTCGGACTGTCCAAGCTGGCGCGCACCGTCGACCATTTCGCCCGCCGCCCGCAGACCCAGGAGCGCCTGACGATGCAGATCGCCCGCCACCTCGACGAGAAGCTGTCGCCGCGCGGCGTGGGCGTCGTCGTCGAGGCCGAGCACACCTGCATGACACTCCGCGGCGCACGGGCGCACGACACCCGCACCGTCACGTCGTCGATGCTCGGGCACCTGCGCGACGAACCGGCCGCGCGTGCGGAGTTCCTCTCACTCACCAACAGGGGGTCCCGATGACCGATCCGATCGTCATCGTCGGCGGTGGCCTCGCCGCCGGCACGGCCGTCACCGAGCTGCGCGAGCTCGGGTACGACGGCGACGTCGTCCTCGTGGCCGGTGAGCCGCACGTGCCCTACGAGCGGCCGCCGCTGTCGAAGGGCTTCCTCGTCGGGGAGAAGAGCGCCGAGTCGACGTACGTGCACCCAGCCGACTGGTACGCCGACCAGCGCGTCGACCTCCGCACAGGGACCGACGCCCTGCGCATCGACACCGAGGCACACACCCTCGCGACCAGCGAGGGCACGATCACCTGGTCGCGCCTGCTGCTGGCCACCGGTGCCCGACCCCGCCGGCTTCCCCTCGACGCGACCGAGGAGATCGAGGTGCACTACCTGCGCACCCTCGACGACTCCGTCGCGCTGCGCGAACGGCTCGGCGACGGACGGCGGCTGCTCGTGGTGGGCGGCGGCTGGATCGGCATGGAGGTGGCCGCGTCGGCGCACCAGCTCGGCACCTCGGTGACGCTGGTGGAGCCGACGGAGCAGCCGCTGCTCGCCGCCCTCGGACCCGAGGTCGGTGCCCGGTTCGCGGCGGCGCACCGCAAGCGCGGCGTCGACCTGCGCACCGGCACCGGCCTCGACCACCTGGCGGGCACCACCGCGACGCTCGACGACGGCACCACCGTCGAGGTCGACACTGTGTTGGTCGGCATCGGCGCCGTGCCCAACGACGAGCTCGCCCGCGAGGCCGGGCTTGCGGTCGACAACGGCGTCCTCGTCGACGCCGGCCTGCGCGCCAGCCACGCGGACGTCTTTGCGGCCGGCGACGTGGCGAACGCGGAGCACCCACTGCTGGGAGAGCGGGTCCGCGTCGAACACTGGCAGAACGCCATCAGCCAGGGCAAGGCCGCGGCGCACGCACTCGCCGGCGAGGACGTCTCCTTCGAGGAGCTGCCGTACTTCTTCACCGACCAGTACGACCTGGGCATGGAGTACTTCGGCCACGTCGGCAGCGCCGGGTTCGACGACCTGCGCATCGAGGGCGAGGATCCCGAGTCGTTCGCCTGCTACTGGTGGCGCGGCGACCGCCTCGTGGCCGCCATGCACGTGAACCAGTGGGACCGGTCCGACGAGCTCAAGGCCCGCGTGCAGGAAGGCCGCTGACCGCGCTGAGTACCCTGCGCACATGAACGATGCATCCCGTCTCGCCGAGCTGGTCGAGACCTGGCGGCAGGCGATCGCCGAGTTCGTGGCGCTCGTCCGCGAGGTACCCGACGAGCAGGGCGACCTGCCGACCGACCTCGAGGGCTGGAGCGTCAAGGACAACGTCGCCCACACCGCGCACCTCGAGTCGGTCCTCGCCGGCGCTCCGGAGGAGACCGTGCCCGTCGAGGAGGGCGGCCACGTCAAGGGCCTGTCCGGCCTCTACACCGAGCAGGGAGTCGTCGCTCGCCGCGACCGCGACCTGGCCTCGCTGGCCGACGAGATCGAGGAGGCCGCAGCGAAGCGGAGCGCGGAGCTCGACGCCGACCCGCCTTCAGAGGGGACCGGCCGGCCGCCGCGGACACCGGGTGGCGCGCCCTGGGACACCGAGAGGCTGTTGACCAACCGGCCGCTCGACATCTGGATGCACGAGCAGGACATCCGCCGCGCGATCGGCCGACCCGGCGGATTCGAGAGCCCCGCGGCCCGCCACACCGTCGCCGTCTTCGGCAAGGCACTCCCCATGGTCGTCGGCAAGCGCGTCGCCCCGCCGCCGGGGACCACGGTCCAGGTCGACGTACCGGACGCGGGCCAGGGCTGGACCGTCCGGATCGGCGACGACCTGCGGGCAGCGCTGGTCGACCCGGTGGAGTCGCCCACCGTCCGGATCACCCTGGTCGCGGAGGACTTCATCGTGCTCGCCGGCGGCCGCCGTCCGGTCGACTCGACCGACCCGAAGATCGAGGGCGACGCCGCGCTCGGGCGGGCCGTGCTCGACAACCTGGCCGTCACCACATGAGTCGCAGCGGAGCCGGTACGCCGGCACGCTGGACGATCGCCGACGTGCCCGACCTCGCCGGTCGACGCGTGCTCGTCACCGGCGTGACCAGCGGGATCGGAGAGCGGACCGCCCTCGAGCTCGCGCGCCGCGGCGCGGAGGTCGTGCTCGCCGCGCGATCGGAGGCCAAGCTGGACGCGACGGAGGCCGACGTCATGGCGGCCGTGCCCTCGGCGGTGCTGCAACGAGTGATCGTCGACCTCGCCGACCTGTCGTCGATCCGCCGGGCCGCCCACCAGGTCGCCGGGTTCGGCCCGCTCGACCTCTTGGTCAACAACGCCGGCGTGATGGCGCTCCCCTACGCCCGCACGATCGACGGCTTCGAGCTGCAGCTCGGCACCAATCACCTCGGCCCCTTCCTGCTCACCGGTCTGCTGCTCCCGCAGCTGACCGAGTCCGGCGACGGTCGCGTCGTCACCGTCGCCTCCAACGCGCACCGGCTGGCCCGGCACAGCCCGCTGGAGGACCCGCGCACGCCGATCGGCCGCTACTCCCGGTGGGGCGCCTATGCCAGCTCCAAGCTCGCGAACCTGCTCTTCACCCTCGAGCTGGACCGCCGCCTGCGGGCGGCCGGGCTGCCGGTGAAGGCGCTCGCGGCGCATCCCGGCTACTCCGCCACGGAGCTGATGGGCAAGACCGGTGGCATCGGCGGCCGGATCATGGCGGCGGCCAGCCGCTTCCTCGGTCAGCCGCCGTCGCTGGGCGCCCTGCCCACCCTCGTTGCCGCCACCGCCGACCTGCCCGGCTCGACCTACATCGGCCCGGACGGCCTCGGCCAGATGCGGGGACACCCGAGGGTCGTGCGACCCAGCCGCCGGGCTCTCGACGAGCAGGCACAGCGTCGGCTGTGGGAGCTCAGCGAGGCGGCCACCGGCATCCGGTACC
>JAEKKP010000031.1 GCA_019510315.1 Propionibacteriales bacterium | reverse complement strand
CGAGTCGCCCGGCCGCCAAGAAGACGACCTCGAGTCGCCCGGCCGCCAAGAAGACGACCTCGAGTCGCCCGGCCGCCAAGAAGTCGACCTCGTCACGCTCGACGGCCCGCAAGCGCTCGGCGAAGAAGGCGACGTCGGCTGGCGCCTCGAAGAAGACGGCCGCCGCGGCGAAGCGCTCGCCGACCGCCTCCAAGCGCACGTCTGCGCGCGCGTCGAAGAGCACATCCAAGAGAACGCCTGGGCGCACCACGAAGCGTTCGGCGGGCGCGACCCGCTCGAAGAGCTGATCCGACGTGGCCGCGACATCCACCCGCGAGCGCCGCAGCGAGGTCGAGGCGCTCGAGGCCGAGATCACCGAGCTGATGCAGGACGTCGAGCGCTACCGGACCGCCTGCGAGGACACCTTGCAGCAGCTCGACTGGTGCATCGGCTACTTCACCGGTTGCAACAAGACCGGCGTCGCGAAGGCGCTGTCTGCGAACCGGTCCGCCATCCGTCGCAACATCCTGCACCGGGGTGAGCAAGCACTTCCGGTGCGCAACAAGGAGTCCCGATGACCGTCGTACAGCAGTCCCCCAACCGCTACCTCGACCGGCCGGCACCGAGCAGCCTGGCCGACGTGATCGACACCATCCTCGACAAGGGCCTGGTGATCGACATCTACGTGCGGGTCTCGCTGGTGGGCATCGAGCTGCTCACGATCGACGCCCGGATCGTGATCGCCAGCGTCGACACCTACCTGCGGTTCGCGCAGGCAGTGAACCGTCTCGACCTCACCGAGACCGGAGACGCAAAGGGCCTCCCGGACCTCTTCGAGGGCATCACCGAGTCCGGAGCCAAGGGCAAGACCTCAGGTGCGCTCGAGGGCGTCAAGGAGAAGTTCGAAGAGCTCTTCGGCGGCGACGAGGACGAGGACGACGAGGAGGACGAGGAGCCTCAGGCCAGGACCCAGAAGAAGACCGCTCAGCGCCGGCCCCAGAAGCGGGCGTCGCGGTCCCGGAGCCAGGGGTGAGCGACGTGCTCGTCCACGTGTACGGCGCCATCCCCGCCTCGGCCCGACTCCCCGGTGGCCTGACCGGGAGGCTCGGCCGCCCGATCAGGCTGGTCGGGGACGACCGGCTCGCCGTGCTCGTCAGCGACGTGGACGACGACTCCCGAGTGCGTCGCGAGGACCTGCTGGTGCACGCCCACCTGCTCGAGACCGTGGCCGAGGAGACGACCGTGATCCCCACGCGGTTCGGCGTCCTCGTGCCCGACGACGACACCGTGCGGCGCGAGTTCCTCGCTCACCAGCGCGACCACCTGCTCGCCCTCCTGGAGGCGTTCGACGGCTGCGTGCAGCTCACCGTGCACGCGACGTACGACGAGGAGGAGGCGCTGCGCGAAGTCCTCCGACGCGATCCCGGCCTGGCCGCGGCACGGGAGTCGGTCGACCTCTCGGACACCGCCGCCCAGCTCCGCCTCGGCGAAGCCGTGAGCCGCGCCCTCACGTCGCTGCGGGAGACCGCCGCCGACCTGGTCGTCGACCGGCTTCGCCCGCACGCGCTGGCCACGTCGCTCAACGAGGTCCGGGGCGCCTTCGACGTGGTGAGCGTCGCGCTCTTGGTCAGGAGGGACGACCGGGCCGGTCTCGACGCCGTCGTCGGCGACCTCAAGCGGCAGCTGTCGGGGCAGATCTCGGTGCGGTACGTCGGCCCGCAGCCGCCGTACGCCTTCCTGGACCACGTCGTCACCGGGGAGCGGTCATGGGCCTGATCACCGGGCTGGTAACAGGCGTGGTCACCTGGCCGCTCGCCCCCGTCCGCGGCACGTTGTGGGTGGCCGAGCAGGTGCTCCAGGAAGCCGAGCGACAGTGGTACGACCCGGCCACGATCCAGCGCGAGCTCGACGACATCGCGAGCCGTCGCGACGCCGGCGACCTCACCGCGGACGAAGCAGACCGTCTCGAGGAGGACCTCGTCCAGCGGCTGCTCGACGGCCCGGTGGGCCATGGCTGAGAGCACCCTCTCCCAGCTCGGGCAACGAGCCCTCGACGAGCTCGAGGCCCTGGTCGGCTGCCCGGCAGAGGGTGTCACGGCGATCAGCCGCGTCGACGACGGGTGGAGGGCCATGGTCGACGTGCTCGAGCTCGAGCGCGTGCCGGAGACGACCGACGTCCTGGCCAGCTACGAGGTCACCTTCGACGCCGACGGCCAGGTGACGGGCTACCGCCGCACGCGCCGGTTCCTCCGGTCGCAGGTGGAGGACCGATGACCTCGAACACGCCTCAGGGTCCGGTCTTCAGCGGGAACCGCGAGCCCGCCTCCCAGAACCTCGCCGACGTGCTGGAGCGCGTGCTCGACAAGGGCATCGTCGTGGTCGGCGACATCCAGGTCCGGCTGCTGGACATCGAGCTGCTGACCATCAAGATCCGGCTCATGGTCGCCTCGGTCGACAGGGCTCGGGAGATGGGCATCTCGTGGTGGGAGAACGACCCGTTCGTGAGCGGCATCGAGGACGGCAGGGAAGACGGTGCCGACGGCCTCGAGCGTCGGGTGCGCGAGCTCGAGCAGCGCCTCGGCGACGGCGAGAGCAAGGCGCGCCATGGACGTTGAGCCCGCCACGGTGATCCATGCCTACGGCATCGTCTGCAGCGAGGCCGGGTTCGACGTGCCGGACGCGGGCATCGGCGGCGCGGGGGTCGCACTGCTCGACGCCGGTCCGGTCTCCGGCATCTTCAGCATTCTCCCGGAGACGGCGTACGGCGCGGCAGCGTGGACCGAGCACGCCGAGGACGCCGCCTGGCTGGCCCGGGTGGCGACCCAGCACCAGGCAGTTCTCGCAGACGTGGTCCGCGACACCGACGTGCTGCCGTTGCGACTGCCCGCCATGTACCGCGACGAAGTGCACCTGCACCGGATGCTGGAGGCCGAGGCGCCGCTCTTCCGGGCCGCGCTGGAGTCCCTGCACGAACATCTCGAGTGGTCCGTGCACCTCTACCTCGTCGGCGAGCCGGACGCCCCGGCCGGCGACCACCCGACCACCGGGCGCGAGTACCTCCGGCAGCGGGCCGAGGCGGTGAGCCAGCGGCACCTCGCGCGCGTCAAGCGCGAGCACTCCGTGCGCGACGCCTACGCCTCGCTGGCCGACCTCTCTCGCCAGAGCGTCGCCAACCCGCCGCAGGACAGCGCGCTCTCCGGCCGTCCGGAGCCGATGCTGCTCAACTCCGCGCACCTGGTGTGTCGCAAGCACGAGCGGCTGTTCTTCACCGCCGTCGAGGAGACGGCCGCCCGACTCGCTCCGCTGGGCATCACGGTGGAGGTCACCGGGCCGTGGCCGCCGTACAACTTCGTCGAGCTGGGGGTCGAGCACCTGGAGTCGCAGCCGTGACCGTCGAGCGCGTCCCGAGCGGCGAGGACGTCGCCCTCGTCGACCTGGTCGACCGGCTCATCGGCGGTGGCGTCGTGCTCACCGGCGACGTGGTGCTCTCGCTCGCCGGCGTCGACCTGGTGTACCTCGGACTGCGTCTGGTGCTCGCGCCGGCGCACGAGGTCGGTGTCCTCGCCCGAAGCAGGGACTCGGGATGATCGTGCTCTACGCCGTCGTCCCGAGGGGCGTGGAGGTGGTCGCCCCGGGCCTCTGCGGCCATGACGCCGGACCGGTGACCGTCGTGTACGAAGAGACCGCGACTCCTCCCTCACCGAGCCGCGACGCCGTGGCCGAGCACGGTCGCCGCATCGTCGCCCTCGCCGACCGGGGGCCGCTGCTGCCGATGCGCTACGGCACGACGCTGCCGGGCATGGCCGAGCTGCGGTCCATCGGCGTGGACCACGGCGACGCATGGCGGCGCCGGCTGGACCGTCTCGCCGGTCGCCGCGAGCTGGTCGTGCACGTCGCAGCGGCGGACGTCGCCCCACCGGTCGACGGCTCGGGACGCGCCTACCTGCAATGGCGGCTACGCGCGGTCCGGCGCCAGGACCACGCGGTCGAGAAGGCTCGCGAGCTCGTGCTCCCGTGGGCCGACGACCTCCGCCTCCTGCCCGACCGCCGCCGCCTCGCCGTCCTGGTGAGGATCGGCGACGCAGACCGGGTGCGCGACGCCGTGGCCGTCTACGCCGCTGCCCACCCCGACCTCGAGCTCGTCGTCACCGGTCCATGGCCGCCGTTCAGCTTCTGCGAGGGGGCCGAGCCGTCGTGACCGCGTGGGACGGCGAGGCCGGCGAGGTCGGCGATGTCGGCGGACGAGCGCCCCATCAGCGCCTCGACGCCGACCCCGAGTCGGTCCAGAAGGGCCTGGTCCAGCTCGTGCTGACCCTCGTCGAGCTGCTGCGCCAGCTGATGGAGCGACAGGCGATCCGCCGGGTCGAGGCCGGCGGGCTGACCGAGGACGAGGTGGAGCGGCTCGGCCGGACGCTGATGCTCCTCGAGGAGCGGATGGAGGAGCTCCGGGAGCACTTCGGTCTGGAGCCGGAGGACCTCAACATCGACCTCGGGCCCCTCGGCCGGCTGCTCTGAGCGGGCCTGGCGACCGGGTCGCGAGAAGTGGGGACGACCCCTTGACGGCAGAAATGTTAACGCTCACACTGTGCCGGATGTGTTAGCGCTCACATTCGGCCGCGGGAGCGGTCGGGGACCCGCGAAACGCAGCCCGGACAGGGGAGATGCCTCGTCCTGAGCACGGAAATGGAGTGAGAGGGTGCGAAAGTTCATCGCAACCGTTGCCGGGGCCGCACTGGCGTTGTCGCTGGCGGCTTGTGGCAACAGCGGCAGCAGCGGCGACACGACCGGCAAGGCCGGCACGGTCGGCGTGGCCATGCCGACGAAGTCGTCGGAGCGCTGGATCGCCGACGGCAACAACATCAAGAAGCAGCTGGAGGCGGCCGGCTACAAGGTCGACCTGCAGTACGCCGAGGACGACATCCCCACCCAGGTCTCCCAGGTGGAGAACATGGTCACCAAGGGCGTCGACGTGCTGGTGATCGCGGCGATCGACGGCACCGCACTCGGCGACGTGCTCGACCAGGCCGAGCAGTCGAAGATCCCGATCATCGCCTACGACCGGCTCATCCGGGAGAGCAAGGCGGTCGACTACTACACGACCTTCGACAACTTCAAGGTCGGCGTGCTCCAGGCGCAGTCCCTCGTCGACGGGCTCAAGACGCGGGGCGACGGTCCCTACAACGTGGAGCTGTTCGCCGGTTCACCGGACGACAACAACGCGACGTTCTTCTGGAACGGCGCCCTGTCGGTCCTGCAGCCCCTCATCGACTCCGGTCAGATGAAGGTCGTCTCCGGGCAGACCGACTTCAAGCAGGCCGCGATCCTGCGGTGGGACGCCGCCACCGCGCAGAAGCGCATGGAGGACATCCTGACCAAGTCCTACACGAGCGCGACCGTGGACGGCGTGCTGTCGCCGTACGACGGCCTCTCCATCGGCATCATCGCGGCGCTCAAGGCCAACGGCTACGGGGGCAGCGGCAAGAAGCTGCCGATCGTCACCGGTCAGGACGCCGAGGTCGCGTCGGTCAAGTCCATCCTCGCGGGTGAGCAGTACTCGACGATCTTCAAGGACACCCGCGAGCTCGCCAAGGTCACCGTGGACATGATCAAGGCGATCGCCAACAAGCAGACGCCGCAGGTCAACGACACCAAGACCTACGACAACGGCGTCAAGGTCGTGCCGGCGTACCTGCTCGACCCGGTCCCGGTCACCAAGGACAACGTGACGTCCGCGCTGGTCGACACGGGCTACTACACGGCGAGCGAGCTGCAGTAACGCTCTCAACGCCGAGCCGACGAACGGTCCGGTGTCCGGCGGGCGAGGAGCCCGCCGGATGCCGGACCCGATCAGAGAAGTGATGCCCGAATGACAGATGCACTGCTGGAGATGCGCTCGATCACCAAGGAGTTCCCTGGTGTCCGTGCGCTGACCGACGTGAACCTCGCCGTGCAGCGCGGCGAGATCCACGCGATCTGCGGCGAGAACGGCGCCGGCAAGTCGACGCTGATGAAGGTGCTGAGCGGGGTGCACCCGCACGGCAGCTACCGCGGCAGCATCGTGTACGACGGCTCCGAGGTGGCCTTCCGCGACATCCGGCAGAGCGAGGCCGCCGGGATCGTGATCATCCACCAGGAGCTCGCGCTGATCCCCGAGCTCTCCATCGCCGAGAACATCTTCCTCGGCAACGAGAACGCGCGCACCGGGGTCATCGACTGGAACGCCACGCACCACCGCGCGATGGGCCTGCTCGCGCGCGTCGGGCTGCACGAGAACCCGCTCACGCCGGTCAAGCACCTCGGGATCGGAAAGCAGCAGCTCGTCGAGATCGCCAAGGCGCTCGGCAAGGACGTCCGGCTCCTGATCCTCGACGAGCCGACCGCCGCGCTCAACGACGACGACTCCCAGCACCTCCTCGCCCTGCTCAAGGAGCTCCAGGACCGGGGCATCACCTCGATCATGATCAGCCACAAGCTCAACGAGATCGAGCAGATCGCCGACCGGATCACCATCCTGCGCGACGGGCGCACGATCGAGACGCTCGACGTGACCCGTGGCGACGTCGACGAGGACCGGATCATCCGCGGCATGGTCGGCCGGGACCTCGAGCACCGGTTCCCCGACCACGTCTCCCACGTGGGCGAGGTCCTCCTCGAGGTCGAGGACTGGACGGTCATGCACCCTCAGGACCACGCCCGCACCGTGATCGACAAGGCGAACCTGACGGTGAGAGCCGGTGAGATCGTCGGCATCGCGGGCCTGATGGGCGCGGGCAGGACCGAGCTCGCCCGCTCGATCTTCGGTCACTCCTACGGAAGCCGCATCGAGGGCACCCTCCGGCTCGAGGGCAAGGCGCTCGCGCTGAAGAGCGTGGCCGACGCGATCGGTGCGGGACTCGCCTATGTCAGCGAGGACCGCAAGTCGCTGGGGCTCAACCTGCTCGACGACATCAAGGCGTCGATCTCGTCGGCCAAGCTGTCGAAGGTCGTCAGCGGCCTCACCGTCGACGAGCACAAGGAAGTCGTCGTCGCCGAGGGCTACCGCAAGAGCCTCAACATCAAGGCGACGTCGGTGGCCACCAACGTCCGCAAGCTCTCCGGCGGCAACCAGCAGAAGGTCGTGCTGAGCAAGTGGATGTTCACCGACCCGAAGGTTCTGATCCTCGACGAGCCGACGCGCGGCATCGATGTCGGGGCGAAGTTCGAGATCTACGGCATCATCCAGCAGCTCGCCGACCAGGGCTGCGGGGTGGTCGTCATCTCCTCCGAGCTGCCCGAGCTGATCGGGCTCTGCGACCGGATCTACACGCTGGCCGAAGGCCGCATCACTCACGAGTTCTCGCGTGCGGACGCCTCCCAGGAGGCCCTCATGCGCCACATGACAACCACCACGAGGTGACCCGATGAATTCCCTGCGACGCGTTCTCGGCAGCAACGTCCGGCAGTACGGCATGGTGCTCGCACTCGCCGCGATCGTGCTGTTCTTCCAGTACCGGACCGACGGTGTGCTGCTCAAGCCGCTCAACGTCAGCAACCTGCTCACCCAGAACAGCTACATCCTGATCCTGGCGATCGGGATGGTCATGGTGATCATCTCGCGACACATCGACCTGTCGGTCGGCTCGGTGGCCGCGTTCGTCGGCGCGGTCGCGGCGATCATGATGACCAAGTGGGACGTCCCGTGGTTCCTCGCGGTCGTCCTCTGCCTCGCGCTCGGCGCACTGATCGGCGCGTGGCACGGCTTCTGGGTCGCCTACGTCGGCATACCCGCGTTCATCGTGACGCTGGCGAGCATGCTCATCTTCCGCGGCCTCACCCTGACCGTGCTCAACGGCGAGACCGTCGCGGACCTGCCCAAGAACTTCGAGGCGATGGGCAACGGGTTCCTGCCGGAGGTGGGGCCCGACACCGGACTGCACAACCTCACGATGCTGATCGGCGCGGCGGTGTCGCTGCTGGTGGTGTGGATCGAGTTCCGCCGGCGCGCGTCCGCGACGCGCTACAGCTTCGATGTCGCCCCACGGCCGCTGTTCCTGGCGAAGGTCGTCCTCGAGGTCGCCGTGATCATGTACTTCGTCTACGTGCTCGCTCAGTACCGGGGCCTTCCCGTCGTCGCCGTGATCCTCTTCGCGCTGGTCGGGCTCTACACCTTCCTGATGAGCCGCACGGTCGTAGGCCGGCAGATCTACGCGGTCGGCGGCAACGTGGACGCGGCGACCATGTCCGGCGTCCGGACGCGGCGCATCGACTTCCTGGTGCTCACCAACATGGGCATGCTGGCGGCGCTGGCGGGCATGGTCTTCGCCGCTCGTCTCACGGCAGCGAACCCCAAGGCGGGCCAGAACTTCGAGCTCGACGCCATCGCCGCGGCGTTCATCGGTGGTGCCGCCGTCACCGGCGGCGTCGGCACGGTGGTCGGTGCGATCATCGGCGGCTTCGTGATGGGCGTCCTGAACAACGGCATGTCGCTCCTCGGCGTCGGCATCGACTGGCAACAGACCATCAAGGGCCTGGTGCTGCTCGCTGCCGTTGCCTTCGACGTGTGGAACAAGAAGCGGACGGCGGTCGGCGGCGGTGCCGGGGTCGAGGCAACCGCGGAGGTCGCGCCGCCCCCTCCGCCGGAGCTGGAGCAGGCCGTCTCGGTGAGTGAGGCGAGGTCGTCGGTCTAGTCGACGCCGTCGATGATCTGTCGCAGTGCTGCGACGTGCGAGCTGAGCACCCGTCTGCCCGCGGCGGTGATCGAGATCCACGTCGTACGCCGGCCCGCATGCGTGCCCTTGCGGCTCTTCACGTAACCCTCGGAAGCCAGCAGCGACACGTGCTTGGAGAGCACCGAGTCGGTGACCTCGAGCGCATCGCGCAACGTGGCGAACTCGATCTCGCTGACGGCGGTCATCATCGTCATCAGCTTCAGGCGAGCCGGGGCCTGGAGCTGCGGGTCCAGTCGCGCGGACGAGCGTGCCATCAGTGGCCGGCGACGAGAAGAACGAGACCGGTCGCGGCGACGAGCCCGGCGAGGGCGAACACGACCGTGCTCTCACGGTGGGCCCGACCCACGGGGTCGTTGCGGTAGCGGCGCAGCCACAGTTGGCCGCAGCGCACGTAGCCGATCCCGCCCGCGACGGCTGCCAGCACCACCAGCCACCACAGTCCACCGAACGCCGCCAGCAGCGCGGCGGTGAAGGCGAGGCAGTAGGTCAGCGTCGCCGCAGTGCCGCTCCCGAGCACGACCTGGTTGGCCACGGCCCAGACCCAGGCCCCGTTGAGGCGCCGGAAGCGCACGAGCTGCACCGCCGCCACGGCTGCGAAGACAGCCAGTCCGACCACGACCAGCCAAGCCGGCCAGCCGTCCTGGGCCGCGATGCCGACGGCGCTGGTGCCGATCTGGAGGGCGATCGCGACACCGACGGAGCTGTGGAAGTGCGACGGCAGCTGGAGCTCTCGCGCGAGCCGCACAGCGGCGGCGCGTGCCTCGTCCAGCGTTCCGGCCGCTTCGTCGGGCGTCGGTCTACTTTCCATGTCGGAAAGTATGATCCGAACTTTCCAATCTGGCAAGTATGGCTCAGATCGCAGCCCTGTCGTCAGCCTTGATTGAGCAGGTACTTGCCGAAGTGGGGGACCGTGAACGCGATCCGGCCACGCTCGCCGGAGTAGATCAGGCCCTTCTTCAGCAGCGCGTCGCGCGCTGGTGAGAGCGACTGCGGCTTCTTGCCGAGCGCGGCGGCAACGGCGGCGGTCGGTACGGAGCCCCCTCCCATGTCCCACCCCGCGTCGAGGTCGTCGTCACTCGCGGTCGATGCCACGGCGGCGTCCGCCATCGCTCGGAGGTACTCCCGCTCCCCCGGTGTCGCGCGCTCGAACCGGCTGCCGAAGAACCCGACGGCGAGCTCGGCCTCAGCCTCGGGTGCCGCGACCGCCACGTCGGCCGCGGTGATCGGCGCGCGCGGCGCGACGTCCCAGACCGCCTTGCCGTAGGCCTGGATGAAGTAGGGGTAGCCGCCGGTGGCGGCGTACATCGCGGCGAGCGCCTCGTCGTCGTACGACGCGTCCTCCTCCTTCGCCGGCGCCGCGAGCGCCCGGTCGGCCGCCTCGCGGGCGAGCCGGTCGATGCGCTGGTAGCGGAACAGCCGCTCGGAGTAGGACTTGCTGGCCGCCAGGACGGCCGGCAGGTGCGGCAGCCCGGCACCGACGACGATCACCGGGAGGCCCGACTGGCTGATCTCGTGGCAGGCGGCGCACAGCGCCGAGACGTCGTCGGGGCCGAGGTCCTGCATCTCGTCGATGAAGACCGCCACGCCCGTGCCGAGGTCGGCCGCGAGCCCGCCGACGTCGCTGAGCAGCTCGACGAGGTCGATCTCGATGTCGCCGGAGTCGGCACGACCTCGGACGGCCGGAACGTCGATGCCGGGGTGCCAGCGGTCGCGGAGCTTCGCATCTGGCGCGGCGCTGCGCTCCGCGAACGCCTTGACCACACCGAGCACGTGGTCGACGCTCTCGGACTGGGGATGGCCGAGCTCGCGCACCGCCTGGTGCAGCGCGCTTGACAGTGGACGGCGCAGCGGCTGGTCGGGGCGCGCCTCGAGCTTGCCGGTGCCCCAGTGCCGGCGTACGGCGGCGGAGCGGAGCGCATTGAGCAACACCGTCTTGCCGACGCCGCGGAGCCCGGTGAGGATCAGCGAGCGCTCCGGCCGGCCGCGGGCGACCCGCTCGAGCACGACGTCGAACGCGGCCAGCTCCTGGTCGCGGCCGGCGAGCTCGGGCGGCCGCTGGCCGGCACCGGGGGCATAGGGGTTCCGGATCGGGTCCACGATCAGACGGTATCGGGCTGTATTGCAGATTCCGTAGATTGCCCTAGCGACGGCGATCGGCGCGTCGGGAGCGCCGGATATCCTTCGCGCATGCCCGAGCTGCCCGAGGTGGAAGCGCTGGCCCGCGACCTCGACGGCCGGCTGACGGACCGCGCGATCGTGCGCGTCGACATCGCGGCGTTCAGCTGCCTGAAGACCTACGACCCGCCGATCACCGCGTTGTCCGGCGGCCTCGTCGACGGGGTGACCCGCCACGGCAAGTTCCTCGACATCGACGTCTCCGGCACCCACCTGGTGCTGCACCTGGCCCGCGCCGGCTGGATCCGGTGGCGCGACGAGGTGCCGCAGGTGCCCGCGAAGCCCAACGCCAAGTCACCGCTCGCCGCACGGGTCGTGCTCGACAACGGCAGCGGCCTGGACATCACCGAGGCCGGCACCCGCAAGAGCCTCGCCCTGTACGTCGTGCGCGACCCGGCCGACGTCGAGGGCATCGCCCGGCTCGGTCCGGATCCGCTCGACGACGCCTTCACGATCGACGTGCTCAGCGACATCCTGCAGAAGGCCGGGCGCGCGCAGATCAAGGGCGTGCTGCGCAGCCAGGGCAACATCGCGGGCATCGGCAACGCCTACTCCGACGAGCTCCTGCACGCCGCGAAGATGTCCCCGTTCAAGCCGGCCAACAGCCTGAGTGCCGACGAGCTGCAGACGCTGTACGACGCGATCCGCAACGTGCTCGCCGACGCCGTCGCCCGGTCCAGCGGGCTGCCGGCCAGCGAGCTGAAGGGCGAGAAGAAGTCGCACATGGCGGTCCATGGGCGCACCGGCGAGAAGTGCCCCGTGTGTGGGGACACCGTCCGCGAGGTGTCCTTCGCGGACTCGTCGCTGCAGTACTGCCCGACCTGCCAGACCGGCGGCAAGCCGCTGGCCGACCGCCGCCTGTCGAAGCTGCTCAAGTAGCGTCGTGCCCATGCAAGGCATCCCCACCGTCTCGGTCGACCAGGTCCCCACGCCCCTTCCGGAGGGCATCACCGTGCTCGACGTACGCGAGCCGGTCGAGTGGCAGCACGGCCACGTCGACGGCTCCGTGCACGTGCCGATGATGGAGATCCCCGACCGCGTCGGCGAGCTGCCCACCGACAGCCAGGTGCTGGTCGTGTGCAAGGTCGGCGGCCGGTCCGCGCGGGTCGTGCAGTACCTCGTGGCCCAGGGCGTCGACGCGGTGAACCTCGATGGCGGGCTGCTCGAGTGGGAGGCCGCCGGGCGGCCGCTGGTCAGCGACGCCGGCGACCCGATGGTGGTCTGAGCTCAGCCCCGGGCCCCGGATAGTCCGGCACGTTCTGGCCCTTGTTCACTCTGTTCAGGGGCGTGAACGTGCCGGACTATGCGAACCCGGCTGGCAGCGGCAGCTCCAGCGCCACCTCGAGCCGGCGCAGGTACTCCTCCCGGGGAATCTCGACGACCCCCAGCGACGCCAGGTGCGGCGTCTGCCACTGGGTGTCGAGCAGGCGCCGGTCGGCGTGCTCGTCACGGAGGAGGTCGACGAGGCGCACCAGGGCCACTTTGGACGCGTCGGTCGCCCGGGAGAACATCGACTCGCCCGCGAAGAGTCCGCCGATGGCGACGCCGTACAGCCCACCGACCAGCTGACCGTCGCGCCAGGTCTCCACGGAGTGCGCCCAGCCAAGTTCGTGCAGCCGTGCGTAGGCGCGCACGATCGCCGGGTTGATCCAGCGCGCATCGCGTCCCGGGTGGGCGCAGGCCTCGACGACGTCGACGAACGCCGTGTCGACGCGCACCTCGTAGCGTCGGGTCGACTGCCGCAGCGACCTCGAGACCCGCAGACCGTCGAGGGGCAGGACCCCGCGGCGTACCGGCGACCACCAGCAGATCTCGGTGGAGTCCAGCTCGGCGGGCATGGGGAACAGGCTCCGTCGGTACGCCGCGAGCAGCGTGCTCGGCTCGAGGTCGCCACCGCCCGCGACCAGGTCGTCGTCGCGCGGCCGCGGGACCGGCAGCTGCCACGGCGTCGGACCCGGGTCGATCGGCATGAGGACATCATGGCCTCGACCCGCTCGCCCACCGGGCGAGACCTACGCTTGTGGCATGAGCTTCACCAAGCGCGTCGGGGCAGCGCTGGCGCCGAAGGTCACCAACCTCGCACCGGGGCTGACCTCGTCGTTCGTCCACCAAGCCCTGGACAAGGCGATCACCGGGGTCGGGCCGCTCCCGAGCGCGGCGTCGGCGGCCGACAAGCAGCTCGCCGAGCAGGACGGCGACGTCGAGCGCGGCATCCACGAGGTGATCGAGAACCACGTCCGGTACGCCGGCGCGCAGGGCTTCGTGACCAACATCGGCGGCCTCGTCACGCTCGCCCTGACGGTGCCGGTGAACCTGTCCGGCCTCGCCCTGATCCAGTGCCGGATGGTCGCCGGCATCGCGCACCTGCGTGGCTACGACCTCGACGACCCGCGCACCCGCGACGCCATCCTGGCCTGCCTGCTCGGGGAGGAGCGGATCCTGCGCATGGTCAAGACCCGCACACTGCCGGGCACGCCGATGGAGATCGCAGCAGCAGCGGTGCACGACCCGGCTCTGGACCGGCTGCTCGGCACCGAGGTCGCCGCCGAGCTGGTCACGCGCGCGACCGGCAAGCGGCTGGCGGCCACCGTCGGTCGCCGCATCCCCGTCGTGGGTGGCGTCGTCGGCGCGAGCACCGATGCCTACGTGACCTGGAAGATCGGCCGCTACGTCGACCGGGAGTTCCTGCCGCGCAGGCGGCGGTAGACACCGAGCCCCTTCGCGGCGAACCGGCTGGTGCTCGCCCGGGCGACCGCCCGTTCCTTCAGCTTGTAGATCGGCGTCGAGTGCGCCGCGTCGAGCTTGTCGATCAGCTCCTCGATGTCGTGCTGCAGCTCGACCTCGCGGTCACGCAACCGGGCCGCCTCGACGGTCATCGCGGTGAGTGCCCGCACGGCGGCGTCGGCGAACTCGTCGATGTCGGGGTGGTCGGGGTCGGCGTACGGGAGGGGCTCGGTCGGCAGCAGGTCGTCCAGCTCGCCGACGACGTCGTAGCCGCGCAGGGCCAGCTCGGTCACCCAGGTGCGGCTGAGGTCTGCGGCCCAGGTCCACACGTCCGGAGGCACCGAGAGCCGGGCGGACCGGCGGTCACGGGAGAGGTTCTGGTGGACCAGCGCCTCGCGCACGATCGCCCGGTAGTGGTGGTTGGGCACGACGCCGTTGACCTGCTCGTTGAGGCGGCGCACGACGGCCGCCTCGGCCACACCGAGCGAGGCGTTGGTGCGGACGTCGTCCTCGAGCACGAACTCCGCGGGGTCGAGACCCAGCACCCGGGAGAACCGCTGCCAGAGCAGCTGCGGGGGCGAGCCCGCCGGCGGCACCGTGACCAGGTGCACGTGCTCACGCGGCAGCGTGGACCCCCACCGGTCGAGGATGTCGGGGACCTCCTGCACGCCCCAGAACCAGGACGCGACACCCTGCTGCCGGCTCGGGTCCTGCAGGTGGGCGAGGAAGTCGGCGTACTTGACGATGCGGCGGTGCTTGACGTTCTCCTGCCACTCCGCCGGGATCTGCCGCACCAGGTCGCGTGCCGTGAGGACGACGTGGATCTCGGTGTCGCCGGTCGAGAGCGACTCCAGGGCGCGGGCGACGTGGGCACGCGAGGCGGTGGCGAGGATCTCGTGGCTGACGATCGCGGTGTCCGGCCAGGCGCGGACCTGTGACGCCAATCGGTCCCAGGCGCCGACCGCCTCGCGCTCAAGGCCTCCCCAGGTCAGCTGCATCAGGTCGAGGGCGGCGAGGAAGTGCGCGTCGAACCGGTCGGCCGGGTAGCCGATGCCCAACGCCATGAGCCGCTGGCGCGACCCGAACAGCAGCTCCTGCACGAACGACGTGCCGGTCTTGGGAGCGCCGACGTGCACGATGACCTTGCGTGCCATCAGGGCTGCCTCTCTGTGTAGCGCCGCCAGGCCCGGCCGACGACGACGAGCGCGTGCGCGAGCACGTCGTCGGGATCGGGGGCGCGTCGTACGCCGGCCCGGCGGGTGGGCACGACGATCGCCGGATCGCCGTGGACAGCGTAGCGAGCCGAGCTCAGGGCGCCGGCCATCCGCTCGCCGGCCGCGATGGCCCAGTCGAGGTGGGCGAGGGGTGCGCCGAGCGGTGCAGTCTGCTCGCCGGCCGAGATCTGCGGCCAGACCCTGTCGACCACGTGGCGGCGGGCGACGTCGCCGATCGCGAGGCCGAGCACCGGGTTGACCCGGCGGAGCAGGTCGGTGGCCAGGACGTCGGCGCGCGGCTCGAGCGGACCGCCCGGGACGCCGAGGACCTCGCTCACCCGGGCCAGCGTGGTGGTCGGGTCGTCGGTCAGCACGACGTGCACCCGGGACGGGTCGAACTCGTCGGCCACGTGCTGGGCGATCGAGGCGAGCGCGATGCCGGGTGGCAGCCGGTCGTTGGTGGCGCTGGTGCGCCAGAGCCGCTGCCACCGAAGGCCGGCGCCGGCGCGGACGCGCGCCGACCAGCGCTGCGCCATCAGGTCCTCGAGCGGACCGCCGAGCACGAACCACGTCGTCCGGGCGCCACCCTCGCGCAGCCCGCGCTCGAGAAGGGCGGTGCGCACCAGCTCCACGGTCGTGGGTGCGCCGAGCAGGGTGAAGCCGCGTCGCCACGGGCGCCACGGACGGGACGGCCGCGGCGGTGCCAGGTCGGCCTCCGGGGCGAGAAGCCGGGCGAGCACCCCAGCGGAGGCACGGAGGAGCTCCTCGGCGGGCAGCCGGTCCGGCTCGACCGGTGGTGTCCCGACCGCGCGCGACGACGGCCACGGCAGCGGGGTGTCGACGAGCCCGCGGCCCGGACCGGCGGTGGTGAGGACGAGGTCGGCGAGATCGGCGAACCGCGGCAGGTCGGCGTCGGCGTCGGCGAGCCGGCGGACGAGCTCGAGCTGTGCCGCTCCGGGCAGCGGGGCGCCGCCGCGGTCGTCCGCGGGCGCGGCCGGCGTGCCCAGGAACTCGGTCCAGGTCTGGCGGGAGCCGTCGCGCAGGTGGTCGGCCCAGGCCCGGACGCGGCCGGCGTACGCGGCCTCGTCCTGCGGATCCATCGGTGGCCTCACCCGCGGATCAGCCGGCGGGCCAGCCGGCGCACCGGGGACTTGTGCGTCGGAGCGATGTCCTCGATCACGGCGGCGAGCGCTTCGAGGGCTGCGTCCGCGACCAGGTCGGCCGGTGGCTTGTCGGGATGGATCCAGCTGCCGTCGGTGTAGTCCGGCCGCTCGGGACGCAGCTCCTCCAGGTCGCCGACGACGTCGACCCCGGCGCCCTCCAACCAGTCGAGCCACTCGGCGGTCACCTGCTCCACGAAGGGCCAGCGCCGCGCGGGCAGCACGGCCCGGATCTGGTCGGGACGGCGGGCCAGCGTGTCGCGCGCGACGACCTCGCGGACGAGGTCGACGTAGACGTCGCGCGGCACGCCCTTGCCGGCGAGCAGCTTGTTGAGCCGGCGCACGACGGCCGCCTCGACGATGCCGAGCGACGGGTTGAGGTCGGTGGTGTCGGCGTACTCGCGGTCCGGGTCGAGGCCGACGACGCCGAGGAACCGCTGCCAGAGCACCTCCTGCGGCTCACCGGGCCGCGGCACCGTGATCACGTGGATGTGGTCCGGCGGCAGGCCGTTGCCCCACCGGGTCAGGACGTCGGGGATCGCCTGCACGCGCCAGAACCAGACGTCGGGGTTGGTACGCCGTGCCTGCATCACCGTCGAGGAGAACCGTCCGAACGATCGCCGGCCTCGATGCTTGACCTTCTCCTGCCACTCCGCCGGCAGCTGGCGCCCGAGGTCGCGAGCGGTGAGCACCACGTGCACCTCGTCGTCGCCGAACGCCGACATCGCGGTCCGGACCTGCGCCGTGGATGCCGCGGCGAGGATCTCGTGGCTGATGACCACGTCCCCGGGCGCCTTGCGGGCCTCGTTGACCAGCGCCGGCCACTGTCCACGGGCCACCTCGCGCTGACCGGCCCAGCGCTCCTCGATCAGGTCGAGCGCGGCCTCGAAGTGGTTGCCGGTGCGGGTGCCGGGATAGGTCAGTCCCTGGGCCGCGATTACGTCGCGGTTCGCCGCGAGCCGCTCCTGCAGGTAGGTGGTGCCGCTCTTCGGGGTCCCGATGTGCAGGAAGACGCGGCGCGGCATGGGCGCATTCTGCCCCACCCACCATCTCGCCGAGCGGGCAGTTGCGTGCGCACGGCGTGCCGGTCAGCTGAGGGCGGTGACAACGCGCGAGGTGCTCGGCTTCCCGAGGACGCCCGCCATCCAGACGCTGGTCGCGACCAGGGCGTCGAGGTCGACGCCGGTCTCGACACCGAGGCCGCGGAACATCCAGACGAGGTCCTCGGTGGCCAGGTTGCCGGTGGCGCTCTCGGCGTACGGGCAGCCGCCGAGGCCGCCGGCGCTGGCGTCGAACGTGCGCACGCCGTGCTGCCACGCGGCGTACGCGTTGGCCAGCGCCTGTCCATAGGTGTCGTGGAAGTGCACGGCCAGGACGTCGTCGGGAAGCCCGGCGGCATTGAACGCGTCGAGCAGGGTGCCGACCGCCCCCGCCGTGCCGACCCCGATCGTGTCGCCCAGCGAGAGCTGGCTCGCGCCGAGGTCGTAGAGCCGCTTGCCGACCGAGACCACCTGCTCGACCGGGACGGCACCCTCCCACGGGTCTCCCCAGCACATGCTCACGTAGGCGCGGACGTCGAGGCCGGCGGCGCGGGCACGGGTGACGGTGGGCTCGAACATCGCGAACTGCTCGTCGAGGCTGCGGTTGAGGTTGCGCTGCGCGAACGTCTCGGTGGCGCTGCCGAAGATCGCGATGTGCTCACAACCCAGCTCCAGCGCGCGGTCAAGGCCGCGCTCGTTGGGCACCAGCACCGGGTGCCGCGTGCCGTCCGGCCCGAGCCGCTCCATCAGCTCCGCCGCGTCGGCCAGCTGCGGCACCCAGCTGGGGTGCACGAAGCTGGTCGCCTCGACGACCGGCAGGCCCGCAGCGACGAGCCGGTGGATGAACTCCACCTTGGCGTCCAGCGGGACGATGCCGGACTCGTTCTGCAGGCCGTCGCGCGGGCCGACCTCGTAGATCGTCACGTCGCGCGCACCGGTGGTTGAGCCTGTCGAAACCTCAGCCACCGGGGGTTCCCTCCACCTCGAACAAGAGCTGCCGGAGCTGCACCTGGTCCCCGGTCGCCGCCTCGACGGCGGTGACGACGCCGTCGAAGGGAGCGGTGAGGGCCAGCTCCATCTTCATCGCCTCCAGTACGCCGAGCCGCTGACCCGCGACGACGGCGTCGCCGGTCGCGACGTCGACCGCGAGGACCGTGCCGGGCATCGGCGCGAGCACGGTGCCGTCGCCGGCGGCCGGACCGTGGTCGGCGAACGGGTCGGGTCGCTCGAACACGAACCGCTGGCCGTGGTGGGCAGCCTCGAGCGTGTCCGGCTGCACGTTGACCACCGCGACCTCGCGCTGCCCGTCGACGCTCAGCACGAGCACGTGGTCGGCCGCGGAGACCTGGTGCACCTCGTGGTCGCCGACCCGCCCGCGCGTCCGGTCGACGCGGACCGGACGGTCGAGCTCGACGACGTACGGCACCGGATCGGACCCCGAGCGCCAGCCGTCGGGCTGGAACGGATGCGGCTCGCCCGCCTGGCCGAGCATCGCGCTGACCCACGCGACCGCGAGCCGCGCGACATCGGGCTCGGGCG
>JAEKKP010000030.1 GCA_019510315.1 Propionibacteriales bacterium | reverse complement strand
AGCACGGCGAGCGCCCGGTCGACTCCGCGCTGGTCGGCCTGACCCGACTCCAGCGTGGCGTGGAACCGCGCGAACGCAGCGAGTCTCTGGGCCAGCACGGGCGGGGCGAACGGCTTCAAGACGACGTTCACCGCGCCGCGCTCGATCGCACGCCGGATCACCGAGGCATCGGTCTCGGCGCTGATCAGCATCACCGCGGCGTCGAGTCGTCCCATCAGCGAGGTCCCGCGCTCGTCGGGGAGGTACTCGTCGAGCAGCACCAGATCGGGGTGCTCCGCATCGGCCAGCGCGAGGGCGTCGGCGGCCGTGTGGACGACACCGACCACCTCCATGCCGTCGATCGCCGCGACCAGGTCGGCGTGCAGCCGTGCGACCCGGAAGTCGTCCTCGACGACGAGCACGCGGATCGTCATCGGGCCACCTCGCTGGTCGTCGCGCCGATCACTCCACGCATCCTCGCCTCGAACACGGCACCCTGCGGCGCGGGCGGCGGCCCGCCGGGGTCGACGAGCTCGATGTCGCCGCCGGTGGACCGGGCCGTGTGCCGGGCCAGTGCGAGGCCGAGGCCGTGGCCGGCGGCCTGCTCAGGACGGCTGGTCCAACCGTGGTCGAAGACGGAGTCCGTTGCGTCCCGCGGTACGCCGTCGCCGGTGTCGCGCACGTGCACGAGGAGGTCGTCGCGGTCGGAGAGCAGGGTCACCTCCACGCGGGCCGGCTGCCGGGTGCCCGTCGAGGCGGCGCGGATGGCGTTGTCGAGCAGGTTGGCGACGACCGTGACGGTGTCGAGCGGCCGGACCAACCGGCCCGCCACGAAGGTCGCCGGGGCGACGTCGAGGGCCACGCCGGACTCCGAGGCGGCGGCGGCCTTGGCGGCAAGGACGCCCGCGAGGTAGGGGTCGTCGACACCGGCGACCCAGGTCGTCGTACCGGACAGCTCCTCGACGTAGGCGAGCGCCTCGTCGACGTGGCCGCGGTGCAGGAGGCCGGAGAGGGCGTGCAGCCGGTTGGTGTGCTCGTGGGCCTGTGCTCGCAGGGCGTCGGTGAGAGCACGTGTCGACTCGAGCTCGCGGGCCAGGGTGTCCAGGTCACTGCGGTCGCGCAGGATCAGCACCTCGCCGAGGTCGCGGCCGTCGCGCTGCACCGGCAACCGGGTGGCGAGCACCGCGCGGTCGGCGATGATCCGCAGCTCACCTCGTGGCGCCGGCTGGCTGGTCATCAACGCCACCACCGCCGGGTCGACGGTCCTCGGGTCGAGCACCTCGCCGCGACGCGGCACCGCGCCGAGCAGTCGGACGGCCTGCGGGTTGGTGACGGTGACCCGGCCCGACGTGTCGACCGCGAGGATGCCGTCGGTGACGCCGTGGAGGACGGCCTCGTGCTCGCGGACGAGGTCGGCCATCTGCTCGGGCTCGAGGCCGAGGGTCGTACGCCGCAGCCGGCGGCCCATGCTGATCGCGCCGACCAGTCCGAGCGCCAGGGGGACCAGTGCGATCAGCCCGAGGGTCAGGGCGAGGGCGCGCGTCTTCTCCTCGATGGCGGCGATGTCGATGCCGACGCTCACCTCGCCCACGACGTCACCGCTCGCGTCGCGCAGCGGCACCTTGCCACGTGCCGACCGACCCAGGGTGCCGCGCTCGACGGTGACGACCTCGCGGCCCGACAGCGCCTCCTCGGGACTGGTCGACACCCGCTCGCCGATGCGCGAGCGGGTCGGGTGGCTGAACCGGATCCCGCGATCGTCGGTGACGACGACGTAGAGGGCCCCGGTGGCTCGGCGTACGTCCTCGGCCTCCTGCTCGACCGGGCCGGCAGGCGTGGGCTGCGACGTCGTGACGGCGGTGGCGAGGCCGGGCAGTTCGGAGACGGAGCGCGCGATGGCGAGCGCCCGCTGCTCGTACTGCTCGGTGAGGTCCCGGCGCAGCACCACCACAGCGGCGGCCGTGCCGAGCAGCACCACGAGGCTGAGCAGCAGCGCCGTGAGCACCGCGATCCGGGACCCGAGCCGCAGTCGCGGACGGCGCGACGCGGGCAGACGCGAGGACGCGGACACGCCCTCACCCTAGGCCCGGAAACGGTCCCGGACCCCTCCCGAGCAGAATGCGCAGAACGCAGGTTGTGAGCACTGCCGACGCAATGCGCGCAAGGGTAGTGACCGACGTCATACGGACCTAGCGTCCCGGCCCATGACCCCACTCACCCCACCGGCGATCTCGCTGCGGTCGGCGACCAAGAGGTTCGCCACCCGCAGCGGTGCGCCGTTCACTGCGATCACCGACGTCACCCTCGACGTCGCCGCCGGCGAGTTCGTCACGATCGTCGGACCGACCGGCTGCGGCAAGTCCACGACCCTCTCGCTGGTCTCCGGCCTCGAGCCGGCGTCGGCCGGGACCGTCGAGGTGCACGGCCGCCCCGTCACCGCCATCCCCGAGGGCATCGGCTACATGTTCCAGACCGATGCCGTCCTGCCCTGGAAGAACGTCCTGGACAACGTCGCCCTCGGTCTGCGCTACCACAAGGTCGCCAAGGAGGAGGCGCACTCCAAGGCCCGCGACTGGATCCAGCGGGTCGGCCTCGGTGGCTTCGAGGACCGCTACCCCCACCAGCTGTCGGGCGGCATGCGCAAGCGCGTCGCCATGGCGCAGTCCCTGATCGGCGAGCCGTCGATCCTGCTGCTCGACGAGCCGTTCGGTGCCCTGGACGTGCAGACCCGCGAGCACATGCAGGACGAGCTGCTCGAGCTGTGGTCGGGGACCGGCGCCGCGGTCGTGTTCATCACCCACGACCTCACCGAGGCGATCAGCCTGGCCGACCGCGTCGTCGTGATGACTGCCGGTCCGGGCACGGTCAAGGACGCCGTGCAGATCGAGCTGCCGCGGCCCCGCAAGGTCGAGGAGATCCGGCTGACGCCCGAGTTCACCGAGATCTACCGCAACGTGTGGAACAGCCTGCGCGAAGAGGTCGAGATCACCCGAGCGAGAGGAGCAGCCAATGTCGCATGACCTTCTGGTGGCGGGCGAGGCCCGCCCGATGGATCCCGAGACCGCGCGCACGCGGCGCAGCCTCGGTCGGGTCCGAGGGAAGAACCGCTCGGCCTGGGTCGTGTACGCCGTCCGGGCACTCCTCGTCGTGGCCTGGCTGGCCTCCTGGGAGATTGCCGCCCGGACGATCATCGACCCGTTCTTCTACTCCAAGCCCTCCGCGATCTGGGACAAGCTCGTCGTCTGGTTCGAGGACGGCACGTCGCACGGGTCGATCTGGTCCAACATGGCGGTCACTCTCGAGGAGGCCGTCCTCGGCTTCCTGATCGGCACGCTTGCCGGAGTGGTCCTCGGAGTCATCCTCGGTCGCAGCCGCTTCCTTGCCGACGTGCTGGCGCCGTTCATCAAGGGCGCGAACGCGATCCCGCGCATCGTGCTCGCCTCGCTCTTCGTGATCTGGTTCGGCCTCGGGATGTCGTCGAAGGTGGCCACTGCCTTCGTGCTGGTGTTCTTCGCGGTGTTCTTCAACGCCTTCCAGGGCGCCCGCGAGGTCGACAAGGTGCTGGTCGACAACGCTCGGATCCTGGGTGCGTCCCGCTGGGACCTGATGCGCACGATCGTGCTGCCCAGCGCGACGTCGTGGATCCTCGCCAGCATGCACGTCGCCTTCGGCTTCGCGCTGATCGGCGCGGTCGTCGGCGAGGTGGTCGGCGCCGACAAGGGCATGGGACTGCTGATCAACCAGGCCCAGGGCAACTTCGACGCGGCCGGCATCTACGCCGGGATGGTCGTGGTCACCGTGCTCGCACTCGTCGCGGAATGGCTGATCACCCGGCTGGAGAACCGGCTCACCGCGTGGCGGCCGCCGTCCGGCAGCCAGGCCGCCGGCATCTGAGCTCGCCCGAGACATCGCTCACCCCTCACCAAGCGGGCAACCCTGCCCACGAACCAGGAGAAATGACATGAAGCGCACCACCGGGCGGCTCGCCGCCACCGCACTCACCCTGGCCCTGGCCGCCTCGACGGCCGCCTGTGGCCGTAGCAGCTCGGGCAGCTCCGACGACGACTCCTCCGGCACGCCGAAGGTCAGCATCATGGTCGGCGGCATCGACAAGGTGATCTACCTCCCGGCGATGCTCACCGAGCGCCTCGGCTACTTCAAGGACGCCGGCGTCGACGTCAGCCTCAAGACCGAGCCGTCCGGCGCCACCGCTGAGAACGTCCTCGTCGCCGGCAAGGTCGACGGCGTGGTGGGCTTCTACGACCACACGGTCACGCTGCAGGCCCAGGGCAAGTGCATCGAGAGCGTCGTCCAGTTCGCGAAGGTGCCCGGCGAGGCCGAGGTCGTGTCGGCGAAGTCAGTGGGGGCGATCGGTGCCCCGACCGATTTCAAGGGCAAGAAGCTCGGCGTGACCTCCCCGGGCTCGTCGACGGACTACCTGACCCAGTACCTCGCCACCAAGCACGGCGTCGACACCAAGGACTACACCACGGTGACCGCCGGCGCCGGCTCGACGTTCCTGGCCGCGCTCGACAACGGAGGCATCGACGCGGGCATGACCACCGACCCGACCATCGCCCAGGTGGTCAGCCAGGGGAAGGGCAAGGTGCTGCTCGACATGCGCACGGAGGAGGGCACGAAGGCGGCACTGGGCGGCCTCTACCCGGCGGCGTCGATGTACATGGACTGCGACTACGTGAAGAACAACCCGGAGACCGTGCAGAAGGTCGTCGACGCGTTCGTGAAGACGCTCGGGTGGATCCACACCCACAGCGCGGCCGACATCGCCGCCAAGATGCCCGCGGACTACGCGGGTGGCAACCCGGCGCTGTACGAGCAGTCGATCAAGGACTCGTCGCCGATGTTCACCACCGACGGCGTGATGCCCGACGGAGGGCCGCAGACCGTGCTCGACGTGCTCGGCACCTTCAGCGACATCGTGAAGGCCAAGAAGGACGACATCGACCTGTCCAAGACCTACACCACGAAGTTCGCCCAGGCAGCGAGCTGATCCCTCAGGTCACGGGCCCGTCCGGCGCATTTCGCGCCGGGCGGGCCGGCCGTCATACTCGGCTGGGTCATGACTACTGCTCCCTCCCGCCCCCACACCGTCGCGATGGTGACGCTCGGCTGCGCCCGCAACGAGGTGGACTCCGAGGAGCTCGCCGGCCAGCTCGAGGCGGGTGGCTTCGTGCTCGTCGAGGACCCGGCCGACGCCGAGACGGTGGTCGTGAACACCTGCGGCTTCGTGGAGGCCGCGAAGAAGGACTCCGTCGACACCCTCCTCGCCGCCGCCGACCTCAAGGGCGACCCTTCTTCTGAGGGCACCGTGACCCGCTCGGTCGTGGCCGTCGGCTGCCTCGCGGAGCGGTACGGCGCCGAGCTGGCCACCTCGCTGCCCGAGGCCGACGCGGTGCTCGGGTTCGACGACTACCCGGACATCGCCGACCGGCTCCGCTCGATCCTCGCCGGGGAGAAGCACGCGGCGCACACACCCACCGACCGGCGCCTGCTGCTCCCGATCAGCCCGGTCGAGCGCGGGGCCTCGGACGTGGTGGTCCCGGGCCACGGCCTCGAGACCATCGGCGCCGGCGCTCCTTCGACGGGTCCGCGCGCCGTCCGCCGCCGTCTCGACGGCGGTCCGATGGCGCCACTGAAGCTGGCCTCCGGCTGCGACCGGCGCTGCGCCTTCTGCGCGATCCCGAGCTTCCGTGGCTCGTTCGTCTCGCGGCGACCGTCCGACGTGATCACCGAGGGACGCTGGCTCGCCGAGCAGGGCGTCCGCGAGCTGTTCCTGGTCTCGGAGAACTCCACCTCCTACGGCAAGGACCTCGGTGACATCCGGCTGCTCGAGACGCTGCTGCCCGAGCTGGCGGCCATCGAGGGCGTCGCGCGGGTCCGGGTGTCCTACCTGCAGCCCGCCGAGACCCGGCCCGGCCTCGTCACGGCGATCGCCCAGACACCCGGCGTGGCCGACTACTTCGACCTGTCGTTCCAGCACGCGTCGGCCACCGTCCTGCGCCGGATGCGCCGCTTCGGAGACCCTGACTCGTTCCTCACCTTGCTCGACGACGTGCGGCGGCAGGCGCCCGCCGCCGGCGTCCGGTCCAACTTCATCGTCGGATTCCCCGGCGAGAGCGAGGCGGACTTCGAGACGCTGTGCACCTTCGTGGCCGATGCCCGGCTCGACGCCGTCGGGGTGTTCGGCTACTCCGACGAGGACGGCACGGAGGCGGCGGCGTACGACGGGAAGCTGGCCGACGAGGAGATCGCCGAGCGGGTCGAGCACCTGACTGGTCTCGCCGAGGAGCTGACCGCTCAGCGGGCCGAGGAACGCGTGGGCGAGACCGCGGTCGTGCTGGTCGAGACGCTCGACGGGGACATTGCCGAGGGCCGGGCCGCGTGCCAGGGTCCCGAGGTCGACGGGTCCACCACGCTGACCACCGTGCCGGTCGGTACCCGGGTGGGTGACATGATCGAGGCCGTGGTGATCGGCACCGAGGGTGTCGACCTGGTCGCGGATCCGATCCGGATCGCGGCCGGCTGACCGAGAGGACCGCATGACCGAGCAGCAGGGCAGTGCGGTGGCGACTCCGAGCAACTGGAACGTGCCGAACGCGCTGACCGCCCTGCGCATCGCGATGGTCCCGGTCTTCGGCTGGGCACTGCTCCACCACGGCGGCGAGAGCCAGGGCTGGCGTTGGCTGGCCTACGGGCTCTTCGTGGTCGCGATGATCACCGACAAGATCGACGGCGACATCGCCCGCAAGCACAACCTGGTCACGAACTTCGGCAAGATCGCCGACCCGATCGCCGACAAGGCGATCACCGGCATGGCCTTCATCGGCCTGTCCGTCATCGGAGCGCTCTGGTGGTGGGTGACGATCCTGGTGCTGGTGCGCGAGTGGTCGGTCACCGCGGCGCGGCTCTCGATCGCCCGTCAGGTGGTGATGGCGGCGCGGCAGAGCGGCAAGGTGAAGACCATGGCCCAGGCGCTGGCGCTCGGAGGTTTCGTCGCCCCGTTCAAGGACCTCACCGGCGGGTGGGACGTGCCCGGTGACGTCGTCTGGTGGATCGCCGCCGTGCTGATGGCGGTCGCGGTGGCGCTCACCGTGTCGTCGGGCGTCGAGTTCGTGCGCGACGTCATGCACCACCGCCGCACGGTCACCGGCGACTCGGTGAACCCACCGGTCTGACCGTCAGCGGCTGAAGCGCTCCTGCCGCTCGCGCTGGGCGCGGTCGGCGATCGACCGGTAGTGCCGGACGATCCGGTCGAACTCGGGTGCGTCGACCATCCGCGGCGTGATCTCGATGATCCGGCCGTCGACCGCCTCGATCTGCACGCGCCAGGTCGGCTGGTCCGGCGTACCGACGGTCTCGACGAGGTGCAGCGGGTCGGCGAGGTTGACGACGTCGAGCACACCGCCGTTGCGGATCCGCAGCACGGAGCCCTTCAGGTCGATCGAGGTGACCCCGGCGCCCATCAGTGCGCCGCGGAAGATCACGCCGACGATCGCGCTCCCGGCGAGGAGGGTGATCGCCGCCGGAGACTGTGTGGTGATCGTGAACACGAGTCCGGCGACCACGCCGAGGAGGGCGAGGACGAGCAGGGTGCCGGCGACGACGCGCGGGCGCGCCTTCTCGGTCCAGTGACCGGTGTCGGGGATGGGCGGGCCGGTCGGGACCGGTACGACGAACTCGAGCTCGTCGTGGTCGGGCTCCGGCTGCAGCGGCACTTGCGGTGTGGTGCCCCGGTCGGGTCCGATCCACGACGGTGTCGTGAACTGGGCGCGCGCCTGCGCTCGCTGCTGCTCGGCCCACTGGCGGGCCACCTCAGCAGAGAGCGCCTCGGGACCGGCGGTGGTGCCGGTGTCCGACTCGTCCATGATTCCTCCCCAAATGAGTGGAGTTGCTACGTTTCCAGTGTCGGCCTTGTGCCGAATTGGTGGACTGGACCAGTGAGGACTCCGACTGGACCGGTTCGCTCCGGCTCCCACCCATGTCAACGCGCGAGATCGGCCCCGGTCACGGCGTGCAGCGCCCTCGCGGCCTGGACGAGCGTGAGGTGGGAGTAGGCCTGCGGGAAGTTGCCCGCCATCCGGTGCGCGCCGACGTCGTACTCCTCGCTGAGGAGCCCGACGTCGTTGCACAGCCCGACGAGGCGTTCCATGAGCCGCTGGGCGTCATCGACCCGCCCGGCGCGGGCGTACGCCGCGACCAGCCAGAACGAGCAGGCCAGGAACGGGTGCTCGTCGCCGGAGAGGCCGTCGACGCCCGTGTCGGTCCGGTACCGCAGCACGAGGCCGTCGCGGAGGAGATCGTGCTCGACGGCCTCGATCGTGGCGAGCATGAGCGGGTCGTCACCGGCGACGAAGCCGACGGTCGACATCAGGAGGAGCGAGGCGTCGACCTCGGTCGTGTCGTAGTGCTGGGTGAAGCAGCCACGCGCCGCGTCGACGCCCTTCTGCATGATCTGGTCGCGGACCTCGTCGCGGATCTCCCGCCACCGGTCGACGGGACCGTCGAGGCCGTGCCGCTCGACCGCGTCGACCATCCGGTCGAAGGCGACCCAGACCATCACCTGGCTGTGGGTGAAGTGTCGCTTCGGACCGCGGATCTCCCAGATCCCGTGGTCGGGCTCCTGCCAGGTCTCGGCGAGCTGGTCGACCAGCTTGCGCTGCAGGCTCCAGGTGTCGGGGGTCTCTTCGAGGCCGGCGTTCCGGGCGGTCGCGAGCGCGTGGATCACCTCGCCCACGACGTCGGTCTGGCGCTGGTCGACCGCGGCGTTGCCGATCCGGACGGGTCGCGAGCCGGCGTACCCGGTGAGGTGGTCGAGCTCCTGCTCCGGCAGGTGCCGACCGCCGTCGACGGTGTACATCACCTGCAGGTCCTCGGGATCGCCGGCGACCGCGCGGAGCAGCCAGTCCCGCCACGGGGCGGCACGGTCGGCGCTCTTGGTGCCGACGACCGCCTCGACGGTGAGCGCGGCGTCCCGCAGCCAGGAGTACCGGTAGTCCCAGTTGCGCTCGCCGCCGAAGTCCTCGGGGAGCGAGGTGGTCGGTGCGGCGACGATGCCCCCGGTGTCCTCGTGGGTCAGGCCGTGCAACGTGAGCAGGCTGCGCAGCACCGGCCCGCGGAACGGTCCGTCGTACTCGCAGTCGATCGCCCACTTCCGCTGGATCGCCCGGGTGAGCTCCAGGCGGTGGTCGATGTCGAGCGGCTGGGGGACGTCGCGGTGGGAGGGCAGCCAGGTGAGGGTGAAGTCGAGGGAGTCCCCGGCGGAGACCTCGAACTCGTCCTCGTGCCGGCCGTCCACGACGGACCGCGGGAGTCGCGGTCCACCCAGGACCACCTTGTCGGGGCCGGCGACCGCGACGATCACCTCGTCGTCGAACGCCGTCATGCGGTGCACCCAGGGCCGCACCCGTCCGTAGTCGAAGCGGATCACGAGCTCGTGGCGCAGCGAGACGCTGCCGCTGAGGCCCTCGACGCGCCGGACGATGTCGGCGCGCCGATCTCGGATCGGCATGAAGTCCGTGACCCGGACCCGGCCGCTCGGCGTCGTCCACGTCGTCTCGAGCACGTTGGTGTCGTCGACGTACTGGCGCTCGACGGTCGCCTCCGCATCGGTGACCGTGAGCGACCAGTGGCTGTCGTCGGGGTCTCCGAGGAGTCGAGCGAAGCACGACGGCGAGTCGAACCGCGGCATGCAGAGCCAGTCGATCGAGCCGGTGCGAGCGACCAGGGCCACGGTGTGGCCGTCACCGATCGCCGCGTAGTCCTCGATCGGAGATGCCGGCGCCATGTCCGCAGACACTAACCTCTGACCTGTGGAAGCCACCGAGCTCGCCGCCGCACTGCACCGGGAGCTGCTCCGTCGCGGAGCGACGGTCGCGTGCGCCGAGTCGCTGACCGGAGGCGGACTGGCCGACCTGCTCAGCGGTACGCCGGGCGCGTCGGCCACCTTCGTCGGAGGCGTCGTGTCCTACGCGACGAGGGTCAAGCGCGAGCTCCTCGGGGTCACCGCTCCGCTGGTCGTCTCGGCCGACTGCGCCGAGCAGCTGGCGAGCGGCGTGCGCGACCTGATGCGCGTGGACTGGGCGGTGTCCACGACGGGAGTGGCCGGGCCCGACGCCCAGGAGGACCAACCGGTCGGCACGGTCTTCGTCGGGGTCGCCGGCCCGGACGGCGTACGAGCACACCGGCTCTCGCTCGAGGGCGACCGAGGGGCGATCCGGTCGCTGGCATGCCGCGAGGCCGTCCAGGCCCTGGCCGACGAGCTGGTCCGATGAGCACGGCCGAGCTGCTCGAGGTCGCGGACCGGCTCTACGCCGAGCCGCTGCCGGACTTCACGCCGGGTCGTGACGCGGCGGCCAAGGAGATCGGGTCGGGCGACGGTGCGGACAAGGCGCTGGCGGCCCGTGTGAAGGCACTGAAGAAGCCGTCGATCGCCGCATGGGCGCTCAACGTGCTGGTGCGCCGCGAGTCGGCGCAGATCGACCAGGTGCTCGAGCTCGGCGAGTCGCTGCGCGCCGCGGCCGAGTCGATGTCGGGGGAGGACCTGCGAGCGCTGACCCGGCAGCGACGCCAGCTCACCAACGCGCTCGCCGGCACCGCCCGCGACCTCGCTCGCGAGCAGGACGTGCGGCTGACCTCCGCGGTCATCGACCAGGTCGAGGGCATGCTCACCGCGGCGATGCTCGATCCCGTCGCGGCCCGGGTCGTCCGGTCCGGCCTCGTCATCACCGCCTTCACCTCGACCGGTGTCTCCGAGATCGACGTGGACGCGGTCTGTGCGGTGCCCGAGGCGCTCGGCGACGACATCGTTCACCGAGCCTCGGCCACCGAGCGCCAGCCGCCGTCGCTGCACCTGGTGCCGGAGGACGACCGCGTCCGCCGCGAGGCCGCGCAGGACAACGTCGACGAGGCCGGCCGGGCGGTCGAGGAGGCGCGGGCCGAGCTCGGCGAGGTCGACGAGACGCTCCGCACCCTCAAGGCGCGCCGGCTCCAGCTGCAGGGCGAGATCGACGAGCTGCGGCGCAAGCTGTCATCGCTGGAGGACGACGTCGACGCGGTCGACGAGGACCTCGAGGAGGCCGAGGGCGCTCGCGAGGACGCCGCGGTCGTGCTCGAGGAGGCCGAGGCCGAGCTCGCGGAGGCCCAGAAGGCACTCGACGCCCTGTCCTGACGTCGGCCTAGGCCCAGGCCTTCGCCCGCTCGACGCCCTTCTGCCACAGGGCGTACGCAGCAGCCGTGCGCTCCTGAGCTGCGGGGTCGGGGCTGAAGCTGCGATCGAGCTGCCAGGAGGACCGCAGGTCGTCGGTGGACTCCCAGACGCCGGTGCCGAGGCCGGCCATGAAGGCCGCGCCGAGCGCGGTGGTCTCGACGATCTGCGGCCGCTGGACCGGTACGCCGAGCAGGTCAGCCTGGAGCTGGCAGAGCAGGTCGTTCGCCGCCGCGCCGCCGTCGACCGCCATCGACGTCAGGGCCGGCATCGTGTCGATCACGTCGCGCACCTCGAACGTGATCGCCTCCAGCGTCGCGCGCACGAGGTGGGCGCGCGTCGTACCGCGGGTGAGGCCGAGGATCGTGCCACGGGCGCGCGGGTCCCAGTGCGGGGCGCCGAGTCCGGTGAGTGCGGGCACGAACACCACGCCGTCGGAGGATTCGACGGTCGCCGCGATCGCAGCCGTCTCCGCTGCCGTGCCCACGATCTGCAGCCCGTCGCGCAGCCACTGGACAGCGGCGCCGGTCACGAAGATCGCGCCCTCGAGGGCATAGGTCAGGTCGCCGCCGGGGGAGCGCCAGGCCGCGGTCGACAGCAGGCCGGCGTCGGACCGCTCGAGGCTGCTCCCGGTGTTGGTGAGGATGAACGACCCGGTGCCGTAGGTGCACTTGGAGTCACCGACGTCGAAGCAGGTCTGCCCGAACAGCGCGGACTGCTGGTCGCCCGCGATCCCGGCGACCGGCAGGTCGAGGTCGAGGAAGCTGCGCGGGTCGGTGCGGGCGAGCTCGCCCCAGTTGTCGACCACCTGCGGCAGCGCGTCTCGAGGTACGCCGAACAGGGTGCACAGCTCGTCGGACCACTCGCCCTTCGCGAGGTCGAACAGCAGCGTCCGCGAGGCGTTGGACACGTCGGTGATGTGCCACGTGCCGCGGGTCATCCGGGCCACGAGGTAGGAGTCGACCGTGCCCACGGCGTAGCGACCGGACTCGACCAGCGCCCAGGTGTTGGGCTCGTGCTCGGCGAGCCAGGCGAGCTTGGTGCCGGAGAAGTACGGGTCCAGCCGGAGCCCGGTGAGCTCGGCGACCCGTGGCTCGTGGCCCTCGGCCTTGAGCCGCTCGCAGATGTCCGCAGTGCGCCGGTCCTGCCAGACGATCGCGCGCCGGGGCGAGCCCAGGGTCTCGCGGTCCCACAGCAGCACCGTCTCGCGCTGGTTGGTGATCCCGAGACCGGCCAGCGTCGCCGGGTCGCCGCCCCAGGCCTTCAGGCAGGTCCGGGTCGACTCGAGGGTCGCCTGCCAGATCTCCTCCGGCGAGTGCTCGACCCAGCCCGGCTGCGGGAAGTGTTGCGAGAACTCCTGGTAGCCCTTGGCCGCGATCAGGCCCTCGGAGGTCACGACCAGGGCCGTCACCCCGGTGGTGCCGGCGTCGATGGCGAGGACGGTCACCGCGCGGCGCCCTTCTCGCGCAGCAGGTCGAGCACCTTGCGGTCGATCCAGCTGCCGTCCTCGGCGACCCGCATCTCGTAGTTCTCGGTGCCGACCCAGGCCTGCAGGTCGGGATGTCCGGCCGCGTGGGCGAGGTCGTCGAGCTCGGCGGCGAGCTCGGCCGTCACGGGCACCTTCTCGTCGTCGGTCGAGGCCGTCAGGTAGAAGTCGTTGAGGTCGAGCAGGCGGCGCAGCTCGGTCACCGGGTCGGCATGGTCGTCGACCCGGAGGTCTGCCGCGACGTCGTCGAGGCCGGCGTACCCGGCGCCGTCGGAGACCACCAGGAGCGCGGCGGACTGGCGCCCGCGCCGGTCGCCGCCGGCCTCGTCGCCGGCGGCCAGTGCGGCGAGGAGACGCCGGGCGAGCGGGTCGTCGGCCGCCTCGTCCCACGCACGCTTCATCTCCTCGACGACCTGGGGCCCGGCGAGGACGTTGCCCTGGATCGCGACGCCGTCCGCAGCGACGCCACCCGCCCAGTCCAGGCACGCCGGCCCGGTGTGGGTCGCTGCCCCGCCGTCCGCGTCGACGATGCCGAGCTGGCGGTGGTCGCGCTTGTCGTCCTCCTCGATCATCCGCTGGACGGCGACCGAGGCCGTCGCGCCCTCGTCGAGCAGCGAGAGCCCGATGCCCTTCCAGGCGACGTTGGCGTCGGCCTGGGTCGCCAGGGCGCCGACGCCGGCGACCGCGGCGGGGACGGCATTGCCGACGGCGAGGAACTTCGAGGCCACCGCGACACCCCAGGCGGCCTGCCCGCGTGAGTCCGTCCCGTGTCCGACGATCGAGAAGGTCATGGCGCGACCCTAGCGAGTCTCTACTACTGTGTGCCGAGTCACTTTAACGATCCAATTGAGGAGAACGCAGATGCGTGTGGGTGTGCTCACCGGCGGGGGCGACTGCCCGGGCCTGAACGCCGTCATCCGGGCCGTGGTCCGTCGGGGCGTCAAGGAGCTCGGCTACGAGTTCGTCGGCTTCCGCGACGGCTGGAAGGGCCCGCTCGAGGGCCTGACCATGCCGCTCGGCATTGCCGACGTGCGGGGGATCCTCCCGCGTGGCGGCACGATCCTCGGCTCCTCGCGGACCAACCCGTTCAAGGTCGAGGGGGGAGTCGAGCAGATCAAGGCCAACCTCGCGGAGGCGGGCGTCGACGCGCTGATCGCGATCGGCGGCGAGGACACCCTGGGCGTCGCGACCAAGCTGCACGACCTCGGCGTCAACGTCGTCGGGGTGCCGAAGACGATCGACAACGACCTCTCCGGCACCGACTTCACCTTCGGCTTCGACACGGCCGTGAACATCGCCATGGAGGCGATCGACCGGCTGCACACCACGGCCGAGTCCCACCACCGTGTGCTCGTCGTCGAGGTCATGGGCCGGCACGCCGGCTGGATCGCCCTGCACAGCGGCATCGCCGGCGGCGCCAACGTCGTGCTGATCCCCGAGCGTCCGTTCGACATCGAGCAGGTCTGCAAGCACGTCATGGAACGGTTCGAGAGCAAGTACGCCGTGATCATGGTCGTCTCGGAGGGCGCCGTGCCCGTCGAGGGCGGCGACATGACGCTGGTGTCGGGGGAGAAGGACGCGTTCGGCCACGTCCGGCTCGGCGGCATCGGCGAACGGCTCGCCAACGAGATCGAGGCGCGCACCGGGCACGAGGCGCGGGCCGTCGTACTCGGACACATCCAGCGGGGTGGCACTCCGACCGCCTTCGACCGCTGGCTGGCGACCCGTTTCGGCCTGCACGCGATTGCTGCGGTTCGCGACGGTGACTTCGGCACGATGATGGCGCTGCGCGGCACCGACATCGTGCGCGTGCCCCTGATCGAGGGCACCGGCGAGCTCAAGCTCGTCCAGCCCGAGCAGTACGCCGAGGCAGAGGTCTTCTTCGGCTGACGCGGCGTCACTCCAGGTCGACGCACAGCGCGCGGTGGTCGGAGACGGCCAGCCGCACGGCCTCGGAGCAGCGGGCCGTCAGCGCACCGTCGGCCAGCACGTGGTCGATCTGCTCGCGCGGCTGGCTCGACGGGAACGTCAGGTGGGTGGCGAGCGGCCGCAGGCCGGTGACCCGGCGTGCGGCCGCCTCGTCCATGTTGAGGTCTCCGGTCAGCAGCAGCGGCCGCCGGCGGCCGGCGAGGGCGCGCAGCAGCAGCCGCAGCTGGTGCCGGTTCCACCGCGGCACGAACGACAGGTGGGTGGTGGCGATCGTCAGGTCGCCGCCCGGTGTCGCGACGTCGGCGACGACGGCCACCCGCGGCTCGTCGCGGACCAGCGTCGGCACCATGCTGCGGCCGAAGCGCATCGGCACCCTCGTCCGGATCGCCGGCAGCCGCACCACCTGCCACGCGCTGAGTGGATGGCGGCTGAGCAGCGCGATCCCGTACGCCGCGTCGTCGGGCTGCTCCTCGCCGGTCGCCGCGAACCACGTCGACCCTGGGCTGCCTGACAGCGCCGCCACGAACCGGTGTTCCTGCGCACCCATGGCGTCGGCGGCGACCTGGGTGAGGTCGGCGTTGCGCGAGCGCGCCTGGTTGCGGTCGACCTCCTGGAGCGCCAGCACGTCGGCGTCGAGTGCAGCCACGGCCTTGGCGAGCCGGTCGACGTGCACCTCGTCGTCATCCGGGCTGCGCCCGTGGAGGATGTTGAAGGTCGCGACGCGCATCCTCCTGCCGGTTCCCGTCCGGACGCCGTGCATGCGCACGCGGCCTCCGCGAGTGCCGGCGCCGAAGTGGGTACAGGGAGGCCATGGGTGAGGAGCAGGAGAACCTGCGGGAGGCTCTCAAGCGGGTCGCGACCGGGCTCAAGCAGACCGGGGTGCCGTTCGCCCTCACCGGTGGTTACGCCGTCTGGGCGCGGGGAGGCCCGGAGCCGGACCACGACGTCGACTTCCTGATCGACCCGGACGACGCCGACAAGGTGGCCGGGCTCCTCGGCGAGCAAGGTCTGCAGATCGTGCAGCCGCCCGAGGACTGGCTGTTCAAGGTCTTCACCGACGACGCGATGGTCGACGTCCTCTACCGCGCCCCCGGCTCGAGGGACATCGGACCGGTGCTCGATCGAGCCACGGAGGCCGAGGTGCTGTCGGTGTGGATGCCGGTGCTCGTCGCGACGGACCTGCTGGTGCAGAAGCTCGCGGTGCTCTCGGAGCGCTACTGCGACCTCTCGGCCGTCGTACCGACCGCGCGAGCGCTGCGCGAGCAGGTGGACTGGGGCGTGGTCCGCGACGGCGTCGCCGGCAACCCGTACGCCGAGGTCACCCTCGAGCTCCTCGAGCGGCTCGACGTGATCGCGCCCGCAGAGGCCTGAGCCCGTCCGCCGCGAGAGACCCGCGTCAGCGGCAGGCCCCCGGGACGTAGGATTGACCGGTGCCGAACACCAGTCCCCGGGCCACGATCCCCGACCTCGCCGAGCTGCACGCCATGGGCGCGGCCCAGCAGCCGGCGTACCCGGACACCGCTGCGGTCGACGCCGCGGTCACGCGACTGCGGTCGTTCCCGCCGCTGGTGTTCGCCGGCGAGTGCGACCGGCTCAAGGACAAGCTCGCCGCCGTGAGCCGCGGCGAGGCGTTCCTGCTGCAGGGCGGCGACTGCGCCGAGACGTTCGACGGCGTCACCGCGGACAACGTCCGCAACAAGCTGCGGGTGCTGCTGCAGATGGCGGTCGTCCTCACCTACGCGGCGTCGGTGCCCGTGGTGAAGCTCGGCCGGTTCGCCGGGCAGTACGCCAAGCCGCGGTCCTCCGACCTCGAGACCCGCGACGGTGTCACCCTGCCGGCGTACCGGGGTGACGCGGTCAACGGCTACGACTTCACCGAGGCCTCGCGGATCCCCGACCCGCAGCGGCTGGTCGAGGTCTACCACGCGTCCGCGGCGACGCTGAACCTCGTGCGCGCCTTCACCACCGGTGGGTACGCCGACCTGCGCCAGGTGCACGCATGGAACACCGACTTCGTGCTCAGCTCGGCCGTCGGCCGGCGCTACGAGGCGGTCGCGAGCGAGATCGACCGCGCCCTGACGTTCATGCAGGCGATCGGCGCCGATCCCGACGAGTTCCACCGCGTCGAGATGCACTCGAGCCACGAAGCGCTGATGCTCGAGTACGAACACTCGATGACGCGGATCGACTCGCGCACGCAGCTGCCCTACGACGTCTCCGCCCACTTCGTGTGGATCGGCGAGCGCACACGGCAGCTCGACGGAGCCCACGTGGAGCTGCTCAGCCGGGTGCGCAACCCGATCGGCGTCAAGCTCGGCCCGACGACCACACCGGACGACGCGATCGCCCTGGCCGCGCGGCTGAACCCCGACAACGAAGCGGGCCGGCTCACCTTCATCACGCGGATGGGCGCCGGCAAGATCAACGACCTGCTCCCGGCTCTCGTCGAGAAGGTCGAGGCCGCCGGTGTCCAGGTGGCGTGGGTCTGCGACCCGATGCACGGCAACACCTACGAGGCCTCCTCGGGCTACAAGACGCGCGCCTTCGACGACGTGATCGCCGAGGTGCAGGGCTTCTTCGACGTGCACCGCGCGCTGGGCACCTGGCCGGGCGGCGTGCACATCGAGCTGACCGGCGACGACGTCACCGAGTGCGTGGGCGGCGGCGAGGAGCTGGCCGAGATCAACCTCGCCGAGCGCTACGAGTCCGTCTGCGATCCGCGGCTCAACCGCGTGCAGTCGCTCGAGCTCGCGTTCCTGGTCGCCGAGATGCTCCGCAAAGCCTGAACCCTGGGAGCGATCGCGCCGTAGGGAGGGGCATGACGCCCCCTCGCAGGTCGAGCACGATCGCCGTACTCCTGTCCGTCCTCGGCCTGCTGCTGGTCGGACCGGTCGCGCCGGCCGGTGCTGCTCCGGCCGTGGTCTCCGTGCAGGACTTCTCGTTCACGCCGGCGCTGGTCAGCGTCGGGTTGGGGGAGACGGTGACGTGGCGGTTCCACGCCCTGCACACGAGCACGTCCAACCAGCGCTTCTGGGACTCGGGTGAGCGCAGCAGCGGCGACTACGTGGTCACGTTCCTCGACGCCGGGACGTTCCGCTATCACTGCTCGATGCACCCCTCGATGACCGGCAAGGTGCGGGTCCCGATGACGGCCTCCGCCGCGTCGGCAGGCTGGAAGCTGCGGTGGTCGACCCGCACGAGCACTCCGGCGAACCGCCGCTTCGACGTCCGGTTCAAGCGCGTCGGCGCGAGCTCCTGGACGGCGTTCCGGAGCGGCACGGCGAAACGCGCCGGATCGTTCCACCCCGCTCGTGCGGGGAGCTACCTGGTCCGCGCCCGGACCAGCAACGTCGGCGTCGGCCACTCGGCCTGGTCACCGGCGCTCACCGTGCGGATCTCCTGATCGCTACGCTCGAGCGGTGATCGACCTCCGCTCCGACACCCTCACCAAACCGACGCCCGAGATGCGGCGCGCCATGGCCGAGGCCGAGGTCGGCGACGACGTTTACGCCGAGGACCCGACCGTCACTGCGTTGCAGGAACGGGTCGCCGCGATGTTCGGCAAGGAGGCGGCGCTCTTCACGCCCACCGGCTCGATGGCCAACGTGCTGGCCGTCGCGGCACTCGTTGGTCCCGGGCAGGAGGTGCTGTGCGAGGCACGGGCCCACATCGTGCGAGCCGAGCTCGGCGCGCACGGCGCGCTGACCGGTCTGACCAGCCGCACCTGGTCGCACCCCGACGGGCAGATCGACCTCCCGGCCATCCAGGAGATGTACGCCCCGGACATGGGTCCGTTCTTCGTCCGCACGGCCGCCGTCTCGGTGGAGAACACGCACAATTTCGCCGGCGGCGCGGTCCTGCCGATCGACGACCTGCGCGCGCTGCGGTCGTGGACCAGCGGGATCGGCTGTGCGGTGCATCTCGACGGTGCGCGGATCTGGAACGCGCACGTCGCCACCGGCACGCCGCTCGCGGACTACGGCGCCCTCGCGGACACGATCTCCGTCTGCCTGTCCAAGGGCCTCGGCGCGCCGATCGGCTCGCTGGTCGTCGGCACTGCCGAGATGGTCGACGAGGCGCGC